>JAOPXG010000329.1 GCA_025965275.1 Nocardioides sp. | reverse complement strand
TCCTCCTGCACGGACGGATCCCCAACATCCAGACCTCCTGGGTCAAGCTCGGCATCGACGGCACCCGCGCCATGCTCCAGGCGGGCGCCAACGACGTCGGCGGCACCCTGATGGAGGAGACGATCTCGCGGATGGCCGGCTCCGAGCACGGCTCCGCGAAGACCGTCGCAGAGCTCGTCGAGATCGGCGCCGGCATCGGCCGACCGGTCCGCGAACGCACCACGACGTACGGCGAAGGGAGACGGCCATGAGCGAGAACGACGGCGACCGGGAGATCTACGGCGACTACAGCGTCGACGACGAGGACCAGCCGGGGAACATCGACGACCTCGGCGACGGCGATGTCGTGGACGAGCTCGACCGCGGCTACTCGCCGCCCGAGCACTACTCCGCCGGCCAGGGCTACGGCAACACGCCCTGGGAGGAGGAGCACCGCGAGACGATCGACCAGCGCCTCGGCCAGGAGGAGCCCGACGCGGACCCGTACGCCGAGACCAGCGACGACGACCTCGACGACGACCTCGACAACGGTGAGGTCGGCGACGTCCGGGCCGGCCGTCTCGTCGACCCCGACCAGGGTGTCGGCGAGGACGAGGAGAAGGACCTGGTCGGCGACGACGTCGGCATCGACGGCGCGGCCGCGTCGGCCGAGGAGGCCGCGGTGCACATCGTCGAGGACTTTCGCGAGGAGTGAACGCGCTCCGGGCGGGGTACTAGTCCCGACGGCGCGGACGCTCCGCGCGCAGGGAGGGAGTACTCACCGATGGCTTTTATTCTGTGGATCCTCGCCGTGATCCTCGTGGTCGGCGGCATTTTCCAGTTGTTCAAGGGACAGATCCTGTGGGGCATCGTCCTCATCGTCGTCGGCCTGCTCGTCGGCCCGGGTGGGGTCAGCCTCTTCACCAAGTAGCTACCCGGCACCGTCCAGGGCATCGGACCGGCGATCGCCTGCGGGCTCGCCGGTGCCGGTGCTCGGGCCCGGCTGACCGCACCCGATCGGCCGGCTCAACGCGACAGGAACAAGAACACGTTCTAGTCTGGCCGGGTGCGCTTCTCGATCAGTACGGCCTTCCAGCCGGTCGACCACCTGCCCGTGCTCGCCCGGGCCGCCGACGAGCTCGGCTACCACTCCATGGCGATGCCGGACCACATCGTCGACCTGGAGGAGCTGGCGACGCCGTACCCCTACACGGACGACGGCAGCCGGCGCTGGGACTCCTCGGCCGAGTGGCCGGACCCGTGGGTGCTGATCGGCTCACTCGCGGCCGTCACCACGCGGCTGAGGTTCTTCACCTCGGTCTACGTCCCGTCGATCCGCAACCCGTTCCAGGTCGCCAAGAGCGTCGGGACGGCGGCGGTCCTCTCCGGCAACCGGGTCGCGCTGGGCGTCGGGATCGGCTGGTGCCGCGAGGAGTTCGCGCTGCTCGAGCAGGACTTCTCCACGCGCGGCAAGCGCACCGACGAGGCGCTCGCGCTGATGGCCGAGCTCTGGAAGCCGGGCTGGACCGAGTTCGAGGGCGAGTTCTACTCGGCGCCCCGGATGGTCATGGAGCCCACCCCCACCGAGCGGATCCCGATCATCGTCGGCGGGCTCTCGGACGTTGCCTTCCGCCGGGCCGCCCGGCACGACGGCTGGGTCGGCGACCTCTACTCCACCGACGAGGCGATCACCCTGGCGGGCAAGCTCGCCGACGCGCGGCGCGCGATCGGCGCCGAGGGTGACTTCTCGGTGATCACCGCGCTCAACGACGCGTTCCTGCCCGAGCACTTCGCGCGGGCCGAGGCCGGCGGCGTCACCGACTGCTGGACGATGCCGTGGGCGTACTACCACGGCCTCGACGCGAGCGTGGACCAGAAGGTCGACGGCATGGAGCGCTTCGCCCAGGACGTGCTGGTCCCGCTCAACGGCTGATCAGGAGGCGTGACGGCGCTCGACGACGTACGCCAGCCGGCGCAGCGCCTCGATGTTGCGCCACCCGAGCATCGGGTCACGCATGATCTTGGGCACGAGCACCGCGGGACCGCCGGTCGCGTCCTCCTCGATCGTCACGTCGGTCTCGGCACCGACCGCCTCGAGTCGGAGCGTGACGCGGGCCTTGCCGGTCGGCCAGGCGCGGGCCTCGAGCACCAGCAGCGACCCGGGGACCACCTCGACCACCGAGGTGGTGTCGTCGATGAGCAGCGGCCAGGTGCCGACCGAGTGGTGCAGCCGGGAGCCGACCGCCGGCCAGTGGTCGTCGACCTCGCGCATCCGGGAGGCACCCACCACCCAGAGCGGGTAGAGCCAGCCGTCGGCCAGCACGTCCCAGACCTGCTGCGGCGTGGCCTGCATCCTGCGGGTGTTGATCGACATGGAGGGGTGGTACCCGATCCACGGATCCCGCACGCTCGGACCCCGGAGAATGGAAGAACCGCCGGGGTCTCGGGTCCCCGGCGGTTCGTCCCGAACTTTATCGGGCTTCTCTGACACCTGTCTCGAAACCCGCGAAGACGGTGAGCGTGATCCAGGTCACTCCGCGGCGAGGGTGCTCGGGGCGGCCCACGTCACCGACAGGAACAGGCCGAGCACGCCCGCCCGGACCGCCTTCGGCCAGGTGTCGACGAGCTCCTCGTCGCACCGGCGCAGGTCGTCGAGCGGGTCCTTGGCCTGGCCGACGAAGGTGACGAGGCCGGCGTGGTCCGGCAGGCTCGGCTCGGACGTCGAGTCACTGCAGAAGATCCGGTCGTACGCCCCGTCGTCCGTGACGATGATGTGGTCGTAGTCCTGCTCCCCGAACACGACGTCGACACCGTCGCCCGGATAGATCGTGTCCTTGCCCTTGTCGCCGGTGACCCCGAGGTCGCAGGTGCCGTCGGACTGGTAGTCGGGCCCGAACCCGGGGCAGGAGTCGTCGCCCGGACCCGCGTCGAGCAGGTCCGCACCGTCGCCGCCGTCGACCTCGTCGCTGCCGTCGTCGCCGTAGACCGCGTCGTCGCCCGGACCGCCGGAGGGGTGGTCGGTTCCGTTGCCGCCGTGGATGGTGTCGTCGCCCGGCCCGCCGGCGAGGGAGTCGTCACCGTCGTCGCCGAAGATGCTGTCGTTGCCCGGGCCGCCCTGGATCAGGGCGTCGCGGTCGAGCGCCTCGTTCGCCTGGGGCGGGCCCTGCTCGTCGCCCGGTCCCCCGCGGAGGACGTCGTCACCGTCGAGACCGAAGATCGTGTCCCGCCCGTCGCCACCGTCGACCGTGTCGCTGGCCGGGCCGGCGTTGATCTCGTCGTTGCCGGCGCCTCCGAGGAGGTCGTCGACCCCGGTGGAACCACTCATGACGTCGTCGCCGTCGCCGCCGTCGCCGGAGTCGTCACCCGGTCCGAGGACCACGTGGTCGTTGCCGCCGCCGCCGAACCCCTTGTCGTCGCCCTCCCCCGTGATGACGTAGTCGCTCCCCGCACCACCGTTGCCGGTGTCGTTGCCGTCACCGCCGTTGAGGGTGTCGTTGCCGCCGAGTCCGTTGAGCGTGTCGTTGCCGGCGAGGCCGTTGAGCTTGTCGGCCTTCTTGGTGCCGTTGAGGGTGTCTTTGCCCTTGGTGCCGTTGATGGTCGCCGCTCCGGCGACCGCGGGGACCAGGGCCAGGACGGTGGCCGCGACCAGCAGGGGCAGCCGGCGGGACCGGATCGAAAAGTGACGCATGGGCGTCACCGTAGCGCCCCCTCGTCACGCCTCGTTCGGGTGGATCACTCCCACTCGATGGTGCCCGGCGGCTTCGAGGTGATGTCGACGGCGACCCGGTTGACCTCGCGGACCTCGTTGGTGATCCGGGTCGAGATCCGCTCGAGGACGTCGTACGGCAGCCGCGCCCAGTCGGCGGTCATCGCGTCCTCGGAGGTGACCGGTCGGATGACGATCGGGTGTCCGTAGGTGCGTCCGTCGCCCTGGACGCCGACCGAGCGGACGTCGGCCAGCAGCACGACCGGCATCTGCCAGATGTCGCGGTCGAGGCCGGCCCGGGTGAGCTCCTCGCGGGCGATGGCGTCGGCCTCGCGCAGAATGTCGAGCCGCTCGCGGGTGACCTCGCCGATGATCCGGATGCCGAGGCCCGGACCGGGGAACGGCTGGCGCCAGACGATCTCGGCCGGCAGGCCGAGCTGCTCGCCGACCAGGCGCACCTCGTCCTTGAAGAGCGTGCGCAGCGGCTCGACCAGCTCGAACTCGAGGTCGTCGGGCAGCCCGCCGACGTTGTGGTGGGACTTGATGTTGGAGGTGCCCGCTCCCCCGCCCGACTCGACGACGTCGGGGTAGAGCGTGCCCTGCACGAGGAAGGCGACCTTGTCGCCCTCGGCCGCCGCGGCGCCGAGAACCTCGACCTCGGCGGCCTCGAAGACCCGGATGAACTCGCGCCCGATGGTCTTGCGCTTCTCCTCCGGGTCGGAGATCCCCTCGAGGGCGTCGAGGAACTGCTTCTCGGCGTCGACGACCTTGAGGGCGACTCCGGTGGCGGCCACGAAGTCGCGCTCGACCTGCTCGGTCTCGCCCTTCCGCATCAGCCCGTGGTCGACGTACACGCAGGTCAGCCGGTCGCCGATCGCGCGCTGCACGATGGCGGCCGCGACGGCGGAGTCGACGCCGCCGGAGAGGCCGCAGATGGCCTGTCCGCGGTCGCCGATCTGGGCGCGGATCGACTCGATCTGCTCCTCGACGATGTTGACCATGGTCCAGGTCGGCCGGCAGCCGGCGATCTGGAGCAGGAAGTGCTCGAGCACCTTCTGGCCGTGCTCGGTGTGCAGCACCTCGGGGTGCCACTGCACGCCGGCCAGGCCGCGGTCGACGTTCTCGAACGCCGCGACGGGGGTGGTCGCCGTCGAGGCGAGCACGTCGAAGCCCTCGGGCGCCGCGGTCACGGAGTCGCCGTGCGACATCCAGACGGTGTGCTGGCCGGGGATGTCGGCGAGGAGGGTGCCCGGGGCGCCGACCGAGACCGCCGTGCGGCCGTACTCGCGGGCGCCGGTGTGGGCGACCTCGCCGCCGAGCGCCTGGGCCATCAGCTGGAAGCCGTAGCACATCCCGAAGACCGGGGTGCCGGTCGCGAAGATGTCCGGGTCGACGGACGGTGCGCCCGCGGCGTACACCGACGAGGGGCCGCCGGACAGGACGATCGCCTTGGGACCGCGGGCCAGCATCTCGGAGACCGGCATCGTGTGCGGGACGATCTCGGAGTAGACGCGCGCCTCGCGCACGCGGCGGGCGATCAGCTGCGCGTACTGCGCCCCGAAGTCGACCACCAGAACGAGATCGTGCTCCCCAGGCTGCGTCATGGGCTGAGCCTATCGAGCGGTGATCCGCTCCGCCGAACCGTGCCTGCCATGGCTGGGCGTGCTTCGACACGCCCGTCGCGCCCTCGCTCGCGCCCGGCGGTCTCGACACGGCCGTCGGTCCCCCGTCGCTCCGCTCCCGGCGACCGGGCCTGCTCGACCTCCTCGCAGCATCTTCGCCCCCGCTTCGCGGTGGCGAAGGCTCGGAAAACGCATCAGGACCCGGCCGGGGAGGGAGGGATGGCCGGGTCCTGATCGTCCATGCATCTGCTGGACAGAGCCTGGACATGGGACCCGGCGGTGGGAGGGAGCGTTTTACCGGGTCCGCTGGCTCAACGACCCGTCCAGAAGCGGGTCACGGCCGCGTCACAGGTATTTCGCAGATTTCTT
>JAOPXG010000304.1 GCA_025965275.1 Nocardioides sp. | reverse complement strand
GAGTTGGGCGCCTGGAGCAGGCTCTGCTTCGAGAGGGCGAAGAAGACCAGGTAGAACGCCACGTAGTTGAGCATGATCGTGACGATGACCTCGTGCGCGCCGGTGCGCGCCTTGAGGAGACCGGCGAGGCCGGACCACAGGGCGCCGGCGATCATCGCGGCGATCAGTGCCAGGCTCAGGTGGAGGACCGCCGG
Source organism: Nocardioides sp. (assembly GCA_025965275.1). Classification (GTDB taxonomy): domain Bacteria; phylum Actinomycetota; class Actinomycetes; order Propionibacteriales; family Nocardioidaceae; genus Nocardioides. Next base: position 23,290 of record JAOPXG010000304.1, on the reverse strand, counting down.
GAGGTCGAACTGGTAGCCGACCCACCCCGCGGCGGCGCCCGCCATCAGCATCTGCCCGCGGCCGCCGATGTTGAACATGCCGGCCCGGAACGCGAGACCGACTCCGAGGCCGGCGACGATCAGCGGTGCGGCGAACTTCGCGGTCTCGGTGAGCGGCCGGATGCCTTGCTCGAACGAGACGGCGTTCGTGTTGTAGACCGAGCCGCGGAAGAGGGCGGTGTACGCACCCCACACGGCGTCCCAGGTCGCCTGGAAGAAGTCAGCCGGTCGCGCGCCGATGTAGCCCGCGGTCGCGCGGACGTTCTCGTCGGTCGCGGCGATGAGTACCGAGCCGACCACGATGGCGAGGAGGACGGCCAGCAGGCCGCCCAGCACGCTCCCGGAGGCGATCTCGTGCAGGGTGGCCCGCCAACGCTCCTGCCGCGGCTGCTCCTCCGGCTCGGTGGGTGGGTGCTGCTCGGTCCCGACAGCGCTGCTCACGCGATCGCCCCTTCCGGACGCTCACCGGTCATCATCAATCCGAGTACGTCGCGCGGGGTGTCCGCCGGGACGATGCCGACGACGCGGCCGCGGTAGAGCACCATGATGCGGTCCGCGAGCGAGACGACCTCGTCCAGCTCGGTCGACACGACCAGGACCGCCATCCCGGCGTCGCGGCCCGCCACGATCTGCTTGTGGATGAACTCGATCGAGCCGACGTCGACGCCGCGGGTCGGCTGTGCGGCCACCAGGAGGGACACGTCGCGCGACAGCTCGCGGGCGACCACCACCTTCTGCTGGTTGCCGCCGGAGAGCTGGGCGGCCAGCGTCGTGATGCCGGGCGCACGGACGTCGTACTCCTCGAGCTTCTCCTTCGCGAAGCTCTCGAGCCGCTCGAGCTGGAGCGTGCCGTGACGGACGAACGGCTCACCGTGGCTGCGGTTGAGCATCAGGTTCTCGGCGATCGTGAACGCACCGACCAGGCCCTCGGTCTGGCGGTCCTCGGGGATGAACCCGACGCCGGCGTCGAGGATGTGGCGGACCGACCGACCCACGAGCTCCTCGCCGTGGAGGCGGATCGAGCCCTCCACGCGGTTCTGGAGTCCGAGCAGCGCCTCGGTGAGCTCGGTCTGGCCGTTGCCCTGGACGCCGGCGACCGCGAGGATCTCGCCCGCGCGGATCGTGAAGCTGACGTCGTCGACGTGGACGCGTCCGGCGGCGTCGATGACGCGCAGCCTCTCGACGTCGAGGGTGTCCGGGCCCGGCTTCATCGGGTCCTTGTGGACCGTCAGCTCGACGGGACGACCGACCATGAGCGAAGCGAGCTCGGCGTTGCTGGCCTTCGGGTCCGCCTCGCCCACGACCTTGCCGAGGCGGATCACGGTGATCTTGTCGGCCACCTCGCGGACCTCGCGCAGCTTGTGCGTGATGAAGACGATGGCCTTCCCGGACTCCTTGAGCTCCCGCATGATCTGCATCAGCTCGTCGGTCTCCTGGGGCGTGAGCACCGCTGTGGGCTCGTCGAGGACGAGCACCTGGGCGTCGCGAGAGAGCGCCTTGATGATCTCGACCCGCTGCTGGACTCCCACCGGGAGGTCCTCGACGAGCGCGTCCGGGTTCACGTGGAAGCCGAACTGGTCGGAGATCTTCTGTACCCGCTGGCGGGCCTCGTCGACGTCGAGCGTGCCGGCGAAGCCGGTGGACTCGTTGCCGAGCATCACGTTCTCCGCGACGGTGAAGACGGGGATCAGCATGAAGTGCTGGTGGACCATGCCGATGCCGGCCGCGATCGCGTCGCCGGGTCCCGAGAAGTGCTGGACGACGCCGTCGAGCTCGATCTCTCCGTCGTCGGCCTGGTAGAGGCCGTAGAGGACGTTCATCAGCGTGGACTTCCCCGCGCCGTTCTCGCCGAGGAGAGCGTGGATCTCCCCGGGTTCGACGGTCAGGGAGATGGCGTCGTTGGCAACGAGCGTTCCGAAGCGCTTGGTGATGTCGCGGAGGACGAGCTTCATGGCACGGCATCCTAGTGTCGATGGGTGGACCGAGAACGAGAGAGGGAAGGTCGGCTGGGCCGACCTTCCCCCTCTCGTCGGGACTCTGTGGAGCTAGGCGCTCAGGCTCACTGGTTCAGGTAGGAGTTCACCGGAATGGAGCCGTCGATGATGCCCTGCTTGATGGTGTCGAGCTTGTCGGCCAGGTCGGGGTTGACCTTGCTCTCGAAGTTGTGGAACGGGGCGATCCCGACGCCGTCGTTCTCGAGGGTGCCGACGTACGGCGAGAAGTCGAAGTTGTCGGCGTCGCTCTCCGCGGACATGATCGCCTCGTAGGTCGAGACCTTCATGTTCTTGAGGACCGACGTCATCACGACGTCCTGGGTGTTCGGGTCCGTCTCGAACAGGTCGGCGTCGACACCGAGCATGGCGATGTCCTTGCCGGAGTCGGCGATCGCGGTCAGCGCGCCCTGGTAGATCGGGCCACCGACCGGCAGGAGCACGTCGGCGTCCTGGTCGATGAGCTGCTTGGCGGTGTTGGTCGCCTTCTCGTTGGCCTCGAAGCCACCGGTGAAGCTACCGTTCTTGCCGTCCCAGCCGACGACCTTGATGTCCTTGCTGTTCTCCTGGTTGTAGTAGTCGACACCCTGCTTGAAGCCGTCCATGAAGATGGTGACGGTCGGGTAGGGCTGACCACCGTAGGTGCCGACGACGCCGGTCTTGGAGTAGTCGGCAGCGGCGTAGCCGGCGAGGAACGCGGCCTGCGCGGTGTCGTACAGGAGGGGCTTGATGTTCGGCTGGTCGGCCTTGCCGTCGAAGGTCTGGCCGTCGTCGCCGCCGTCCGCGGCGTCGTCGATGAGGACGAACTTGATGTCCGGGTTCGCGGCTGCGGCGTCCTTGGTCGCCGCTGCCAGCGCGAAGCCGACGGTCACGATGACGTCGCAGCCCTCGGAGACCAGGCTGTCGATGTTCGGCGCGTAGTCGTTCTCGCTGTTGGACTCGACGCCCTTGAAGTCGGTGCCGAGCTCGTCAGCGGCCTGCTTCACGCCCTCGTAGCTCAGCTGGTTGAACGACTTGTCGTCGAAGCCGCCCGCGTCGGACACGATGCAGGGCAGGAAGTCCGAGGCCGCGGTGGTGCTGCCGTCGCTGCCGCCGCTGGAATCGTCCGGCGCGCTGCCACACGCGGTCAGCAGGGCGGCAGTCAGCAGTGCGGCTGCACCGCCACCTGCGGCCTTCCTCATCTTCTTCACAATTTCCTCCAGAATCTTCGCGCGTCGGGTACGCGCGACAGTCGGTCACCGTACCGAATCAGGTCGGTCAGGAGGGCCTTACGCGGGAAAGATTGTGTAACGGTTATCGTGTCCTCGTGAGGGCTGCCGTCGAGGGCATGATCTGCCGCAAGACTGACGGCGGTGGGTTCTCGTGACCGCCGATCCGGGTGACGACGCCGTCCCCGCGTGGGACACGCTGCAGGCGGCCGCCGTCGAGGCGATGTCGCACGCCTACGCCCCGTACTCCGGCTTCCCGGTGGGCGCCGCCGCCATCGTCGACGACGGCCGCGTCGTGGTGGGCTGCAACGTCGAGAACGCGGCGTACGGCGTCACCCTCTGCGCGGAGTGCGGGCTGGTCAGCCAGCTGCACATCACCGGAGGTGGTCGGCTCACGCACTTCGTGTGCGTCAACCGCGACGGCGACGTGATCATGCCGTGCGGGCGCTGTCGTCAGCTGCTGTTCGAGAACGGCGGGCCCGACCTGCTCGTCCTCACCATCTCCGGGGTCAGGCCGATGAGCGAGGTCCTGCCCGACGCGTTCGGGCCCGACGACCTCACCTGACGCCACCCGGCATCCGGGCCCGTGGGTCGTCGTCGGCGCAACAGGTCGGATCGAGACCGCGGGCACCTGCATGGGAGGGTGATCCCATGAGTGGACACGACGCGATCGAGGTCATCTCCGCCAAGCGCGACCGGCACGAGCTGTCGGACAGCCAGATCGACTGGGTGATCGACGCGTACACGAAGGGCGCCGTCGCCGACGAGCAGATGTCGTCGCTCGCGATGGCCATCTTGCTGAACGGGATGACCCGGCGCGAGATCGCGCGCTGGACCGACGCGATGATCGCGTCGGGGGAGCGGATGGACTTCTCGACGCTGTCGCGCCCGACCGCCGACAAGCACTCCACCGGTGGGGTGGGCGACAAGATCACGCTGCCGCTCGCGCCGCTGGTCGCCGCCTGCGGGGTCGCCGTACCCCAGCTGTCCGGTCGCGGCCTCGGTCACACCGGCGGCACGCTCGACAAGCTCGAGTCGATCCCGGGCTGGCGTGCGGCGCTGTCCAACCAGGAGATGTTCGCCCAGCTCGAGTCGGTGGGCGCGGTCGTCTGCGCGGCCGGCGACGAGCTCGCCCCCGCCGACAAGAAGCTCTACGCACTGCGCGACGTGACCGGCACCGTCGAGGCGATCCCGCTGATCGCGTCGTCGATCATGTCGAAGAAGATCGCCGAGGGCACCGGCGCGCTGGTGCTCGACGTGAAGGTCGGGACCGGTGCGTTCATGAAGGACGTCGACCAGGCCCGTGAGCTGGCCGAGACCATGGTCGCGCTCGGCACGGACGCCGGGGTGCACACGGTCGCGCTGCTCACCGACATGTCGACGCCGCTGGGCCTGACCGCCGGCAACGCGATCGAGGTCGCGGAGTCGGTCGAGGTGCTCGCCGGCGGTGGCCCGGCCGACGTGGTCGAGCTGACCCTCGCGCTGGCCCGCGAGATGCTCGCCGGCGCCGGACGCGACGATGTCGACCCGGCCGAGAAGCTGGCCGACGGCTCGGCGATGGACGCCTGGAAGCAGATGATCCGCGCCCAGGACGGTGACCCCGACGCGGCGCTGCCCGTGGCCCGCGAGTGCCACGTCGTGACCGCGCCGTCCTCCGGCGTGCTGACCCGCCTCGACGCGATGGCGGTCGGGCTGGCTGCCTGGCGGCTGGGCGCCGGCCGGGCCCGCAAGGAGGACCCGGTGCAGGCCGGGGCCGGTGTCGTGTGGCACGCCCGACCCGGAGACGACGTCACGGAGGGCGAGCCGCTGTTCACGCTGCTCTCCGACGACGAGCACCGCTTCTCGCGAGCCCTCGAGTCGCTCGAGGGCGGCTTCGACATCGAGCCCGGGGGCACGCCGTTCGAGGCGACCCCGCTGGTCATCGACCGCGTCGGCTGACGTGCGGGTCCTGCTGGCGACGTTCTGTCTCTGCCCCGACGGCGAGCCGGGCGGCGCGGCCCTCACCGACGCGCTCGCCGCGCGCGGCGTCGACGCGACCTGGGCCGCGTGGGACGACGCCTCGGTCGACTGGGCGGGCGCCGACCTGGTGGCGGTGCGCGCCACGTGGGACTACCACCGCCGGCTCGCACCCTTCCTGGCCTGGGCGCGCGCGGTCGGGGAGAGCAGCACGCTGCTCAACGGGGCCGACACCTTCGGGTGGAACCACGACAAGAGCTACCTCCTCGAGCTCGGGGCCCTGGTGCCGGTGGTGCCGTCGGAGCCGGCGCCCGACGACGACCTGCTCGGTGCCCTGAGCCGGGCGCTCGACCGTTGGGGCACCGTGGTCGTCAAGCCACGGATCGGTGCCAGCGGCGTGGGTCTCGTGGTCGCCGACCGCACCGACGACCCGCGGCTGGCCGGGCTGACCACCGGGCCCTGGCTGGCCCAACCCGTCGTCGAGTCGGTCCGCACCCGCGGCGAGACCTCGGTCATCGTCGTGGGCGGTCGGGCGGTCACCCAGGTCGACAAGCTCCCGGCGACCGGGGAGGTCCGGGTCCACGAGGAGTACGGCGGGCGCAGCGTCGCCGTACCGGTGGAGGACGCGGCCGGCGCCCTGGCCCGACGGGCCGTCACCGCGGCCGAGGACCTCCTGGGACACCCGCTCGACTACGCGCGGGTCGACCTGATGGAGCTCGACGGCGAGCTGGTCGTGAGCGAGCTCGAGCTCATCGAGCCCGGTCTCTACCTGGACCTCGCCCCCGAGGCCGCAGCCCCCTTCGCCGACCTCGTCGTCTCCCGCCTCCCGTAATCGCCCAGTCGACCTGTCAGGCGAGGAGGAGGACGACGGTCTCGGCGACGCAGGCGGGCTTGGGCTCGCCCTCGATCTCGATCGTGTACTTCAGGGTCAGCTGCTTGCCGGCGGGCAGGTCGGCGACGTCGGCGAGGGTGACGTGTGCGCGGATCCGCTTGCCGACGAGCACCGGGTGGGGGAAGCGGACCTTGTTCGCGCCGTAGTTGAGCTTGGCGCCGGGGGTGTCGAGCGCGAAGACCTGGCTGCCGAGGAACGGCACCAGCGAGAGCGTGAGGTAGCCGTGCGCGATGGTGCCGCCGAACGGACCCTCCTTGGCTCGCTCCACGTCGACGTGGATCCACTGGTGGTCGCCGGTCGCCTCGGCGAACTGGTCGACCCGGTCCTGCTCGACCGTCAGCCAGTCGGAGGTGCCGAGCTCCTCGCCACGGGCGGCGGAGACTTCATCGAGGGTCGTGAACACGCGCATGCAGGGAACCTATCCAATCTGGAAGGATCGCTGCATGACGCCCACCCCTGAGCAGGTCCACCGGGCGCCGAAGGTGCTCCTGCACGACCACCTCGACGGCGGGCTGCGACCGCAGACGATCATCGACCTGGCCGCCGAGATCGGTCACCGGCTGCCGGTGCCCGAGGCCGAGCTGAACGCGGAGTCGCTCGCCCGGTGGTTCGCCGAGGCCTCCGACTCGGGGTCGCTGGTGCGCTACCTCGAGACGTTCGACCACACCGTCGCCGTGATGCAGAACGGGCCGTTCCTCACCCGGGTGGCCCGCGAGTGCGTCGAGGACCTCGCGGCCGACGGGGTCGTGTACGCCGAGATCCGTTACGCCCCCGAGCAGCACGTGAGCCAGGGGCTGACCCTCGACGAGGTGGTCGCAGCCGTCCAGGAGGGCTTCGAGCAGGGCGTCGAGGCATCGGGTGGGCGGATCGTCGTACGCCAGCTGCTCACCGCGATGCGTCACCAGGCGCGCTCGATGGAGATCGCGGAGCTCGCCATCGCCTGGCGCGACCGCGGTGTCGCGGGCTTCGACATCGCCGGTGCCGAGGCGGGCTACCCACCCACCCGGCACCTCGACGCGTTCGAGTACCTGCAGCGCGAGAACGCGCACTTCACGATCCACGCCGGCGAGGCCTTCGGGCTGCCGTCCATCTGGCAGGCGATCCAGTGGTGCGGGGCCGACCGGCTCGGCCACGGTGTGCGCATCATCGACGACATCACCGTGCACGACGACGGCTCGGTCGAGCTCGGCCGGCTCGCGGCGTACGTCCGCGACAAGCGGATCCCGCTGGAGATGTGCCCCTGGTCGAACGTGCAGACCGGCGCCGCCGCCTCGATCGCCGAGCACCCGATCGGGCTGCTGAAGAAGCTGCGCTTCCGGGTCACCCTCAACACCGACAACCGGCTGATGAGCCGGACCTCGATGACCCACGAGATGTGGTCGCTCGTCGAGACCTTCGGCTACGACCTGCGCGACCTCGAGTGGTTCACCATCAACGCGATGAAGTCGGCGTTCCTGCCCTTCGACGAGCGGTTCGCGATGATCTCCGACCTGATTAAGCCGGCGTACGCCGCGCTGCGCGAGGAGGCGCCGTCGTGACGGTCCACGTCGTGCCGTCGATCCTGCTGCTCGGGGTGGGTGTCGTGCTCGCTGTCGTCGCGGCCGGTCTCTTCCTGCGCGGGTTGCGCCAGCGCCGGATCGCGGTCGGGTTCCTCGACCGCGCGGTCGCGACCACCGCCGAGGTCGTCGAGGTCGAGGCCAAGGACGTCGCCTTCGGCGGCGAGCCCGACACCCGCTACTACCCGCGGGTCCGTTTCGCCACCGCCGACGGCAGCACGGTCGAGGCCGAGTCGATGACCGACAGCGCGCTGCCGCCTCCCCACGTCGGCGAGACCGTCGAGGTCCTCTACGACCCCGTGCGTCCCGAACGGGTCGACCTGGTCCGCCGCGCCGACCGGATCGACGGGGTCGGCCGGACGTCGTTCCTGATGGGCTGGCTGGTCCTGTCCGTGGCCCTGGCCACCCCGATGGCGTGGCTGGTGCTGGCGTTCGTGGTGTGGACCAGCTGACGTCACCTCCGCCCCCCGAGTCACCCGGATCGGGTGAGCCTGCCGAGGTGGCCTGGTCCCTAGCGTCCTGCCATGGACTCTTTCTGGGACTTCTTCTGGTTCATCATCTCCTTCTTCCTGCTCATGGCCTACCTCGTGGTGCTCTTCCAGATCCTCACGGACCTGTTCCTCGACCATCAGGCCAGCGGGTGGGCGAAGGCGATCTGGGTCTTCTTCCTGATCCTCTTCCCGCTGATCACGTCGCTCGTGTACCTGATCGTCCGCGGTCAGGGCATGGCCGAGCGCAGCATCGCGGCCGCCAGGCAGACCCAGGCCAGCCAGGAGGAGTACATCCGCTCCGTGGCGGGCGGAGGAGGCTCGTCGGCGTCCGACGAGATCGCCCGCGCGAAGGGGCTGCTCGACTCCGGAGCCATCTCGCAGGCGGAGTTCGACCAGCTCAAGGCCATGGCCCTCAGACTGGTGTCCTGAGTCGGAAGCCCATGAGTACTGGGCGTGCTCAGGGTGGGTGCATCGCAAGGCGCCGGAGCGGAGCCGTACCGGGAGGCAGGACCGACCACCAGCGGACCTGCCACCGGGAGGTCTCGATCGGGACGACGGCTCCGCGGGCAGGATCGTAGGCGTGGAGGCCGTCGTCCTGCACGTCCAGCACCAGGACGACGTGCCGGGGCAGCCACCGGGTGCCGAGGTAGACCGGGACCGGCTGCGGCAGCGCGGCGACGACCTCGTCGTACCGGAACCGGCGCACCCGGCCGCCCCGCCCCCGACTGCGCAGCTCCCGGGCGACCGCCCACGGTGTGGTGCCCAGGGCGCGCGGCCACCAGCGGTTGACCCGACGATGCATCGCGAGCACCTGACGGTCGAAGTCGGGCCACGGGCCGGACAGGTGCTCGGCCACGACCAGCACCGACGGGCCGCAGGTGCGGCTGTCCGGCTGTCGCGGCCAGCTAGTGGTCACCACCGGACGTTCCTCGTGTGGCCCGCACCCCGGGCACGCACCTCGCGGCGTTGCCGTCGCTCGCGGGACGACCATGTACGGCTTCGCTCCAGCGCCTTGCGATGCACGTACCCGGAGCACGGGCCACCCCCGAGGAATCTCCGGCGGCAACCACTGGTCATGCGTGGATCAGCGCGTGGGCCTGGTCAGAGGTGACCGGCGTGCAGCCCCGCTCGACCGCGTGGGAGACGACCCGCTGCTGGTCGCGCATGAGAGCCAGTCCCCGGCGGACCAGGACGAGCGGCGGCTTGCGGTGCTCGCGCAGGTCGCGGGTGAGCCGTCGCCAGAAGGTCACCATCGGGTGCTGGCGCACGCAGTACGCCGCGGCCAGCAGCTCCGCGTGGCGGCACGGCGGGACGACCTCCTGGGCGAAGATGCCCTCGGCGATGAACAGGTCGTGACCGTCGAGCTCGACGACGTGGCTGCCGTGGCGGCCGTTGTGGGCGATGTCGTAGACCGGCACCTCCGCGCGACCGTCGCGGCACAGCGCCTCGATCGCGGCCAGGGCGTCGTCGAGCAGCCACGAGTCGGGGTCGTCCCAGTCGACCATGCCGGCGTTCGCGCCCTCGGTGATCCGCGGCAGGGTGGGGTCGTCGCCGTCCTTGTAGAAGTCGTCGAGCCGGAGCACCGGGAGCCCGGTCCGCTCCGCGAGGCGGGACTTGCCGGCTCCTGACGGCCCGGCCAGGACGATCACACGCGCGTGCATGACTCCGCTCTCGACATGCTGGGTCTCGGTACGCCGGTCGCGACCTCCTTCGTCGCTCGCGCGGCTACTCGACCTGGGTGCTGCGTCTCAGTCCTCGCAAGCTCGGCCTGAGGCACCTCAGACGCCGATGGGGTGCCAGACGGTCTTGGTCTCGAGGAACGCCGTCATGGCGTCGAGACCGGGGTCGACGGCCCAGTCCGGCTCGGCGACCGGTGCCCGGCGTACCCGCTTGAGGTTGTCGGCGGCCGCGACCTCGAGGTCGGTGGCGAGGCCGTGGTCGCCCGCGACGCCGACCAGGTCGATGGCGTTGACGTCCATGTGCGAGGCCAGCCACGGGGCGACCGTGGCCGCGGAGCCGGTGAGGATGTTGACCACGCCGCCGGGCACGTCGGAGGTGGCCAGCACCTCGGCGAAGTTCACGGCCGGCAGCGGGCGCTCGTACGACGACACGACCACCACCGTGTTGCCGGTGACGATCACCGGCGCGACCACGCTGACGAGGCCGAGCAGCGAGGACTCCTGCGGCGCGAGCACGGCCACGACGCCGGTCGGCTCGGGGGTGGAGAGGTTGAAGTACGGGCCGGCGACGGGGTTGGCGTTGCCGACGACCTGGGTGATCTTGTCGGCCCAGCCGGCGTACCAGACCAGCCGGTCGATGGCGGCGTCGACGACCTTCTCGGCCTTCGAGGCCGTCAGGCCCTCCGACTTGACGACGGCCTGCACGAACTGCGGGCGGCGGTCCTCCATGACCTCGGCGATCCGGTAGACGATCTGCGCGCGGTTGTAGGCGGTGCGCCCGGCCCACGGGCCGAAGGCCTTGCGGGCCGCGCCGACGGCGTCGCGGGCGTCCTTGCGCGAGGCGAGGGCGGCGTTGGCCACGAACTTCCCCTTGTTGTCCTTCACCTCGTAGGAGTACGCCGACTCCGAGCGCGGGAAGGCGCCGCCGATGTAGAGCTTGTACGTCTTGCGGACGTCGATGCGGTCGCTCACTTGAGATACGCCTCCAGACCGTGGCGGCCGCCCTCGCGGCCGTAGCCCGACTCCTGGTAGCCGCCGAAGGGGCTGGTCGGGTCGAACTTGTTGAACGTGTTGGCCCACACCACGCCGGCGCGCAGCTGGTTGGCGATCTTGAGGATCCGGGAGCCCTTCTCGGTCCACACGCCCGCGGACAGGCCGTACGGCGTGTTGTTCGCCTTCTCGACCGCCTCGGCAGGGGTGCGGAAGGTGAGCACGGAGAGGACCGGGCCGAAGATCTCCTCGCGGGCGATCCGGTGGGCCTGGGTGACGTCGGTGAAGAGCGTCGGCGGGAACCAGAAGCCGTGCTGGGGCAGCTCGCACTCGGGCGACCACCGCCCGGCGCCCTCGGCCTCGCCGATGTCGCTGAGCTCGCGGATCCGGGCCAGCTGCTCGGCGGAGTTGATCGCGCCGATGTCGGTGTTCTTGTCGAGCGGGTCGCCCACGCGCAGCGTGGACATCCGGCGCTTGAGCTTGGCGAGCAGCTCGTCGGCGATCGACTCCTGGACCAGCAGCCGCGAGCCGGCGCAGCAGACGTGGCCCTGGTTGAAGAAGATGCCGGTGACGATGCCCTCGACGGCCTGGTCGAGCGGTGCGTCGTCGAAGACGATGTTGGCGGCCTTGCCGCCGAGCTCGAGGGTGACCTTCTTGTCCGTCCCGGCGACGGTGCGGGCGATGGCCTTGCCGACGTCGGTGGAGCCGGTGAAGGCGACCTTGTCGATGCCCGGGTGGCCGACGAGTGCCTGGCCGGTGCCGCCGGCGCCGGTGATGATGTTGACGACGCCCGGCGGGAGGTCGGCCTGCTGGCAGATCTCGGCGAAGAGCAGCGCGGTGAGCGGCGTGGTCTCGGCGGGCTTGAGCACCACCGTGTTGCCGCAGGCGAGCGCCGGGGCGATCTTCCACGCCAGCATCAGCAGCGGGAAGTTCCACGGGATGATCTGGCCCGCGACGCCGAGCGGCTGCGGGTCGGTGCCGCGGCCGGCACTCTGTGGCATTGCATAGGCCAGCTTGTCGGCCCAGCCGGCGTAGTAGAAGAAGTGCGCGGCGACGATCGGGATGTCGACGTCGCGCGACTCCTTGATCGGCTTGCCGTTGTCGATCGACTCCAGCACGGCCAGCTCGCGGCTGCGCTCCTGGATGATCCGGGCGATCCGGTAGAGGTACTTGGCGCGCTCGCGGCCCGGCAGCTTCGACCAGACCCTGTCGTAGGCCCTGCGCGCGGCCTTCACCGCGGCGTCGACGTCGGCGTCGTCGGCCTCGGCGACCTCGGCGAGCACCTCCTCGGTGGAGGGGCTGATCGTCTTGAAGGACTTGCCGTGGCCGTCGACGAACTCGCCGCCGATGAAGAGGCCGTACGACGGCTTGATGTCGACGATGCTCCGCGACTCGGGAGCCGGGGCGTACCTGAAGACGTCGGCGGGCGGCTTGCGGTTGTCTGTCATCTCCGTGGTCACCAATCAGTCCAGCGTGAAGTAGTCGGGACCGGAGTATCGGCCGGTGGTCATCTTGGTGCGCTGCATGAGCAGGTCGTTGAGCAGCGTGGAGGCTCCGAAGCGGAACCAGTCAGGGTCGAGCCAGTCCTGGCCGGCGACCTCGTTGACCATCACGAGGTACTTGATGGCGTCCTTCGCCGTGCGGATGCCGCCCGCGGGCTTCACGCCGACCATCTGGCCGGTCAGCTCGCGGAAGTCGCGGACCGCCTCGAGCATGATCAGCGTGACGGGGAGGGTGGCGGCGGGCTGGACCTTGCCGGTCGACGTCTTGATGAAGTGCGCACCGGCCATCATCGCCAGCCAGCTGACCCGGCGGACGTTGTCGTAGGTCTGCAGCTCGCCGGTCTCGAAGATCACCTTGAGGTGTGCGTCCTCGCCGTTGGACCTGGCGCAGGCGGCCTTGACGGCGACGATCTCGTCGTACACCTGCTGGTAGTGGCCGGCCAGGAAGGCGCCACGGTCGATGACCATGTCGATCTCGTCGGCGCCGGCCTCGACCGCGTCGCGGGTGTCGGCGAGCTTGATGTCGAGGGCCGCGCGGCCGCTGGGGAACGCCGTGGCGACGGCAGCGACCTTGACAGCAGAGACGCCGCTGCTGCCGAGCGTCTCCTTCGCGGTCGCCACCATGTCGGGGTACACGCAGACGGCGGCGGCGGCGGGACAGGTGGGGTCGGCGGGATCGGGGCGCATCGCCTTGGCGGCGAGGGCACGCACCTTGCCGGGAGTGTCCTGGCCCTCCAGCGTGGTCAGGTCGACCATCCGGATCGCCAGGTCCAGCGCATAGGCCTTCGCGCTGGTCTTGATGGAGCGGGTCCCGAGCCCTGCGGCGCGCGCCTCGGCCCCGACCTGGTCGACGCCGGGCAGGCCGTGCAGGAACTGTCGCAGGGACGATTCCGTTCGGGTCACGTCGTCGAGGACGGTGGGGGTGCTGGTCACCGACCCAGCATAGGGTTGTCGTCGCGCCACGCCACAAACCGGAGAGAGCACGCATGACCGAGCAGCCCACGGACGCCGTCGTCGAACGGTTCCCCCCGACGAACGGCCGGTTCAGCGGCATCCTCGGCCTGGTCACCGCAGCCGTGATCTTCGTGCTCGCCCTGGTCGCGGGAGACACCGGGCGGCCGGTCGGGGTGGCCATCGGCGCCGTCCTCGGGGCGATCATGTGCTGGGCGGCGCTGCTGCGCCCGGCCGTGTGGATCACGCACGACGACCTGGTGCTGCGCGGGATGTTCCACACCGACCAGCTCCCGCTGGCGGCGATCGACCGGGTGGTCGTCACGCAGGTGCTCGCGGTCGGTGTCGGAGGCAGGCGGTACGTGTCGCCGACGGTCGGCTACTCGGCGCGCCAGACCGTGATGGTGAAGCGGCTGAGCCGGCTCCACGACCCGCAGAGCCAGGTCCCCGAGACGCCCCCGGTCCGGATCAAGAACTCGCCCCAGATGTTCGTCGAGGAGCGGATCCGCCTGCTCGCGCAGGACAGGCGCGAGCAGCGCGGGATCGCGAAGGGCTCACCCGAGCAGGCGGCGCTGGCCGCCGGCGTACGCCGTACCTATGCCTGGCCCGAGATCGTCGGCGCCGCCGTCTGCGTGGTCGCGTTCGTGGTCTGGCTGCTCCTCTAGCGCTGCCGTTCAGATCCCAGCGGCTGCCTTGATGCCGTCGCGCAGGGCGTCCAGGCGACCGGCGGCCGCGATCCGGGCGGCGTCCACGCCGTCCTCCGGGTTCACCGGCACGACGACCTCGAGGTAGCACTTGAGCTTCGGCTCGGTGCCGCTGGGCCGCACGATCACCCGCGCTCCGTCGGCGAGCAGGTAGCGCAGCCCGTCGGTGGGCGGCAGGTCGGCGCTGCCGACGGACAGGTCGTCGGCGCGCTCGACCGCGAGGCCGCCGAGCTCGGTCGGGGGAGTGGCGCGCAGCCGTCCCATGGCGGCCGCGATCTCGCCGAGGTCGGTGACCCGGACCGAGAGCTGGTCGGTGGCGTGCAGCCCGTGCTGGACCGCGATGTCGTCGAGCAGGTCGACCAGGCCCCGACCGGCGGCCTTCGCCTCGGCCGCGAGCTCGCAGAGCAGCAGCAGCGCGGAGACGCCGTCCTTGTCGCGCACGTGCTCGGGGTCGACGCAGTAGCCCAGCGCCTCCTCGTAGCCGAACGCGAGGCCCTCGACCCGGCCGATCCACTTGAAGCCGGTGAGGGTCTCGACGTACGGCTGGCCGGCGGCCTTCGCCATCTTCCCCAGCAGGCTCGACGACACGATGCTGGCCGCGTAGGTGCCCTGCTTGCCGCGGCTCAGGAGGGCGTGGGCGAGCAGGGCGCCGACCTCGTCGCCGCGCAGCATCCGCCAGCCGTGCGGGTCGGGGACGGCGGCGGCGCAGCGGTCCGCGTCCGGGTCGTTGGCGACCACCAGGTCGGCGCCGCGGGCCTGGGCGAGCGCCATGGCGAGGTCCATGGCGCCGGGCTCCTCGGGGTTGGGGAAGGCGACGGTCGGGAAGTCGGCGTCCGGCTCGGCCTGCTGCTCGACGACCCAGGGCTCGTCGAAGCCCGCGGCCTCGAGGACCCGGGCGACGGTCGTGCCGCCGACGCCGTGCAGCGGCGTGTAGACGATGGTGAGGTCGCGCGGGCCGTCCACGGCCAGCCCGGCGACGGTGTCGAGGTAGTGGTCGACGATCTCCTCCCCGAGGAGCTTGCCGCCGGCGCCGCGGGGGATGTCGGCGAGCGCCCCGACGGCGGCGATCCGGGCCGCGATCTCGGCGTCGGCCGGGGGCACGATCTGGCTGCCGTCGCCGAGGTAGACCTTGTAGCCGTTGTCCTCGGGCGGGTTGTGGCTCGCGGTCACCATCACGCCCGCGGCGCAGCCGAGCTCGCGGATCGCGAACGCCAGCAGCGGCGTCGGCAGCGGACGGGGCAGCAGGTAGGCCTTGAGGCCGGCGCCGGTCATGACCTCGGCGGTGTCGCGGGCGAAGACGTCGGAGTTGTGGCGGGCGTCGTACCCGATCACGACGGAGCCGTGGGTCACCCCGGAGTCGAGCAGGTACCGGGCCAGCCCGGCCGCGGCCCGGGTCACGACGACCCGGTTCATCCGGTTCGGTCCGGCGCCGAGCGCGCCGCGCAGGCCCGCGGTGCCGAACTCGAGGGTGCCGTCGAAGCGGTCCGCGAGGTCGGCGGGGTCGCCACCTGCCTCGACCGTGGCGATCACCGACTCGAGCTCGGCGCGCGTCTGGGGGTCGGGGTCGTCGGCTGCCCAGGCGCGGGCAGTGGCGAGCAGGTCGGTCATGGAGGGCACGATACGAGGGTGAGCCCGTCCTTCGCCTTCCGGGACAGCTGGGAGGTCGCCGCCCCCGTCGCCGCTGTGCACGACATGCTGGTGGATCTCGAGCGCTACCCGGACTGGTGGCCGCAGGTCGTCGCCGTCGTCTCCCTCGGGCCGGACGACGCGCGGGTGCTCTGCCGCTCGACGCTGCCGTACACGCTCGACCTCGCGCTGCACGCCTCGAACCGCTCGCCCGGGCTGCTCGAGGTCGACGTGTCGGGCGATCTCGCCGGGTCGGTCCGGTTCGCGCTGACAGCCACGGACGGAGGTACTCGCCTGGACTTCGCCCAGGAGGTCAGGGTCGGCGGGCTGCTGGGCGCGGCGTCGTACGTCGCCCGACCGGTGCTGCGCTGGAACCACGACCGGATGATGGCGGGCTGCGTCGCGGGCCTGCGCACGTGGCTCGAGTCCGGGATCCACGACCCGCAGGCCGAGGACAGGTAGGCGGGCCGGCTGCGGGGGTTTCGAGACAGGACTTCGTCCTTCCTCAACCACCGAGGGTCAGGCGATGCAGAACTCGTTGCCCTCGGGGTCGTGCATCAACACGGCGTAGGAGCTGGGGCCCTCGGAGCGGCGCCCGATGGTGGCGCCGGCGGCGACGGCCTCGCCCACCTTCGCCTCGACGAGGTCGCGGCGCTGGTCGAGGGTCAGGCTCGGGTCGCGTCTCGTCGGGTAGAGGTCGAGGTGGAAGCGGTTCTTGACGGACTTCTGCTCGGGGACGATCTGGAACCAGATGTTCGGGCCGCGGCCGGTCGGGTCGTGGATCCGGTCGATGAGGTCCTCGGGGTCGCCCGCGAGCTCCTCCTCGGGCACGCCCTTGGAGCGGTACCAGTCGATCCAGCTGTCGAAGCCGTCGGGCGGAGGCTGCACCTCGTAGCCGAGCATGGGAGCCCAGAACCGCACCAGGCGGGCCGGGTCATTGGCGTCGATCGTGAGCTGCCAGGTCACCATGCGGGCACCGTAGACCTGGCTACCGACACGAGTCTTTGAAGTCCGAGACCCGCTCGGCCTCGGCGACTCCGGGCACGTCGCCCTCCGACCAGGTGACCTTCAACGCGTCGAAGTGTGCACTCGGCGGGCGGACCCTGATCGGAAGGAAGAAGTAGTACCGCCCGGGCTCCAGCTGCGCACCTGCCAAGGGCTTGCGCTGGTCCCATCCGAGGTCACGCCGGGACCGCGGGGACGGCTGGGGGCCGGGGTAGCTGCCCGACCAGTCCGGGCCGCTGTCCGGTCGGGCGACCACGCTCGGCGCCCCGCGGACGACGTTGACGTCGCCGACGAGGCCCGCCTTCCCGAGCGTCACGGGGCGGGTCACCCGCATGCTGCCCACCTCGACGACCATGCCCCCGCGGATCTGGCACGACGACCCGGGGTAGCCCCGCAGGACGACCGCCGGCTTCGCGGGGTCGGTCGTCGGCGTGCTCGTCGACGAGGTCGGCGTCCCGCTCGGGTCCGGTGTCGGGTCCGCCTCCGAGGAGCCGTCCGACGAGCAGCCGGTGGCGAGGGCGAGGACGGCGACGGCGGTCGCGGCGAGGGATCGGGTCATGCCGGGAGGTATGGCCCACCCGGCACGGCCCGAAACTCGAACCGCCGATCAGGCGTCGATGGAGCTCATGTCGCCGTACCGCTCTCCGACCACGGCACCGCGGGGGACGGCCTGGTCGAGGGCCGCCAGGTCGTCGTACGTGAGGGTCACGTCGGCGGCGCCGACGTTCTCCTCGAGGTACGTCACGCGCTTGGTGCCGGGGATCGGCACGACCCCCAGCTCGTCGTCGCCCTGGGCGAGCACCCACGCGAGCGCGAGCTGGCCGGGCGTGCAGCCCTTCTGGTCGGCGATCGCGCGGATCCGGTCGACGAGCTCGAGGTTGGCGCGCAGGCCCTCGCCGTTGAGACGGGGGAAGTACGCCGAGCGCCGCGAGTCGTTCTCCTCCAGGTTGGCCTCGGAGGTGATGGCGCCGGTGAGGATGCCGCGCCCGAGCGGGGAGTACGGCACCAGGCCGATGCCGAGCTCGCGGAGGGTCGGGATGATCTCGTCCTCGATGTCGCGGGTGAAGAGCGAGTACTCGCTCTGCAGCGCGGTGATCGGGTGCGTGGCGTGCGCCTTGCGGATGGTCGAGGCGGAGGCCTCGGAGAGCCCGAGGTGACGGACCTTGCCGGCAGCGACGAGCTCGGCCATCGCGCCCACGGTCTCCTCGATCGGGACGCTCTGGTCGACGCGGTGCTGGTAGTAGAGGTCGATGTGGTCGACGCCGAGCCGCTGCAGGGAGGCGTCGCACGCCGACCGGACGTACTCCGGCGAGCCGTTGATGCCGACGCGGGTGCCGTCGGGCAGCCGCTCGTTGCCGAACTTGGTCGCGAGCTGGACCTCGTCACGCCGGCCGGCGATGGCCTTGCCGACCAGCTGCTCGTTGGTGAACGGGCCGTACATGTCCGCGGTGTCGAGGAAGGTGACGCCGAGGTCGAGGGCGCGGTGGATGGTCTCGATGCCCGAGGCGTCGTCGCCGGTGCCGTAGAACTCCGACATGCCCATGCAGCCGAGGCCGAGCTGGGAGACGGCGAGCGGGGAGGTGGTCCCGAGGGTGCGCTTCTGGAGGGTCATGACTCCACCCAAAGGGTTGGAGTGCGCTCCAGGTCAAGCGCGGCGTCCACCTTGTCGGTGTAGATGCCGATCTTGCGGTCGATCGCGCCGAGGTGCTCCTGCACCTCCGCCAGCTGGGCGAGCACGTGCTGGCGGTGCGCGCGGAGCAGGTCGAGCCGGGCCTGCTCGTTGCCGTCCCCCTGGCGGACCAGCTCGGCGTAGCGGCGTACGTCGCGGATCGGCATGCCCGTGCCGCGCAGGCAGTTGAGCAGGCCGATCCAGCGCAGGTCGCCGTCGGTGTAGCGGCGGTGGCCGGTCGCCGAGCGGCCCACCGGGCGCAGCATCAGCCCGTCGCGCTCGTAGTAGCGCAGCGTGTCGGGCGTCAGGTCGGACGCCGAGGCGGCCTCGGCGATGGAGTAGCTCACCCGCCCAGTCTCACCCCTGGAGTGCACTCCAGGTCAAGACGAGCGGTCGAGCGCCGGCCGCTCGAACTCGGCCGTGGCGTACGGACCGCCGACGTGGCCGGCCTCCGCCTCGTCCGACGGGCCGGGCTGGATCGAGGAGAGGAAGTCCTCGGCGTCGTCCTGCGGCTCGTAGCCGAGCGCGCGGCCGGGCTCGAGGTCCCACCAGGCGCGGGTGTTGTCCGAGATGCCGTAGAGGACGGCGAAGCCGGGCGCGGTGGCGGTCAGGGCGGCGTCGACCATCCGCACGCAGTCGTCGGGCGAGAGCCAGGTCGCCAGGTTGCGCACCGTCTCGGGACGCTCGAGGAAGGAGCCGATCCGGCAGGACACCGCGTCGATGCCGTAGCGGTCGGCGTACAGGCTCATCAGGGCCTCGGCGGCGACCTTGCTGACGCCGTAGAACGTGTCCGGCCGCATGGGTACGTCGGTCCCGAGCAGCTCGGTGCGCGGCGTGCGGCCGACCGCGTGGTTGGAGCCGCCGTAGACGAACCGGGTGACGTCGTGCTCGACCATCGCGTCGAGCAGCGCCGCGGTCGTGATCACGTGCGACGTCAGCGAGTCGGGGAGGCTGGCCTCGCCGGGGTGGCCGGCCATGTGGACGACCGCGTCGAAGTGCTCCTCGTCGAAGACCTCGGCGACGGCGTCCGGGTCGGCGCAGTCGCCGGTGTACCAGGGCCCGTCGTGTCCCTCGGGCTGCGGGACGCGGTCGAACCCGACGATCTCGTGACCGCGGTCGGCGAGGCCGAGGGTGAGCGCCCGGCCGATGCTGCCGGCGGCGCCGCTGAGGAGAATCTTCACGCGGGAAGGCTATCCGGGCTCAGCCGACGGCGAGAGACTCCGACGCCGTAGATGTCGCCGTGTTCATCCGTCCATGGGTGCGGTCGCCATGCCGGTAGCCATCGAGACCAGGTTCGCGACGAACCGCTCGGTCGGCAGCTGGGCGCGCCCCGGCGTCGTGCTCTCGGTGGCGCGCGCCCGATCGGCGACCGAGCGCAGGATGAACCCGGTGACCAGGGTGAGCCGCTCGTTGCGCAGCGCCTCGTCGTACGCCGGGAGCCGCTCCTCGAGCAGTGCGTAGACGGCGTACCCGCCGGTGTGCTTGAGCGCCTCCTCGATCTGGGGGGTGACCCGGTCGAACTCGTCGACCAGCTGGCCGACGATGACGAGGTACTGGCGACCGGACGGGCCGGTCTCGGCGAGCTCGACCGAGGGGCGGACGATCGCCTCGATCACGGAGGCGATGTCGTCGGCGGGCGTCGTGCGGGCATGGGCGAGCAGCTCGCGCTCGCGCTCGGCGAGGAACGCCGTGTGCTGCTCGAGGACCTCGACGAGCAGGCCCTCGCGGGTGCCGAAGTGGTAGTGGACGGCGCCCCGGTTGCGTTGCCCGGCGCGGCGGGTGATCTCGACCAGCGAGGCGCTGAAGACGCCGTGCTCGGCGAACGCCTCGGTGGCCGCCTCGACGAGGCGGGTGCGGGTCTCCTCGGCCGCGTTCACCTCAGATCCGCGGGACGATCCGACCCAGGAGCTCGCCCATGCGCGACGCCGCGGCGCGTCCGGCCTCGAGCACCTCTTCGTGGTTGAGCGGCTCGCCGCTGATGCCCGCGGCCAGGTTGGTGACCAGGCTGATGCCGAGCACCTCCATCCCGGCCTCGCGCGCGGCGATCGCCTCGAGCGTCGTGCTCATGCCGACCAGCTGGCCGCCGATCGCGCGCACCATGCCGATCTCGGCGGGCGTCTCGTAGTGGGGTCCGGGGAACTGGACGTAGACGCCCTCGTCGAGGCTCGGGTCGACCTCGCGGCACATGGTGCGGAGCCGGCTGCTGTAGAGGTCGGTGAGGTCGACGAAGTGGGCGCCCTCGATCGGTGACTTCCCGGTGAGGTTGATGTGGTCGCTGATGAGCACCGGCGTGCCGGGCTCCCAGGTCTCCTTGAGCCCGCCGCAGCCGTTGGTCAGCACGATCGTCCGGCAGCCGGCCGCGGCCGCCGTACGCACTCCGTGCACGACCGCCGCGACGCCCTTGCCCTCGTAGAAGTGGGTGCGGCTCAGGAAGACGAGCAGCTGCTTGTCGCCCGCCCTGACCGAACGGATCTTGCCGGAGTGGCCGGCCACCGCCGCGGCCGAGAAGCCGGGCAGGTCGGTGGTCGCGATCTCCGCGGTCGCTTCGCCGAGGGCGTCGACCGCCGGCAGCCAGCCGGAGCCGAGGACGAGCGCGACGTCGTGGCGCTCCACTCCGGTGAGCTCGGCGAGCTTGTCGGCGGCCTGCTGGGCGAGGGCGTGGGGGGTGTCCGGGTCCGTCACGGACGTGACTCTAGTGCGGCACGAGGTGGCGATGATCGATCACCTCGGCATCAACTGCTCGGCCGGAGTGGAGGGGCGGTTCCCCGGTCGGCCGGGGAAACCGCCCCCTACATCCCGATAGAGCGACAGGGGCGGCGGCGGAGGGCGGCGACGTAGTCGGCGGGGGCGTCGGCGGCCTCGGCGGCGTCGGCGAGGAGGCCGAGGTACGACGCGGAGGGGAGCCCGCCCTCGTAGGCGTCGAGGACGTAGGTCCACACGACGATCTCGCCGGTCAGGGTGGCGACCCGGACCTTGGTCTTGCGGTAGAGCCCGAGGTCGGCGGCCTCCCAGCCGTCGAGGGCCGACTCGTCCTCACGGGTGATGTCGTAGACCGCGACGAACACCTGGTCGATCGGGTCCTCGACGATCGTCGAGAGGGCGCCGTCCCAGCCGTGCTCCTCGCCACCGAAGGTGAGGCGCCAGCCCTGGACCCAGCCGGTCGTCGACAGCGGGGAGTGGGGGCAGCGCTCGCTCATCCGGGCGGGATCGAGGTTGGTCCCGTAGGCGGCGTACAACGTCACGTCTGCAGACTAGTGGAGCGATGGGGTGTGGCCTCGCTCACGTCAGTAGGCTGACGGGCGTGACCACGCACTTCAACGTCCTTGTCCTCGGTGCCGGCCCCGGCGGGTACGTCGCCGCGATCCGCGCCGCCCAGCTCGGCCAGACGGTCGCCGTCGTCGAGGAGAAGTACTGGGGCGGTGTCTGTCTCAACGTCGGCTGCATCCCGTCGAAGGCGCTGCTGCGCAACGCCGAGATCGCCCACATCATCACGAAGGAGAAGGACGTCTTCGGGATCAGTGGCGACGCGACGATGGACTACGGCACGACCCACAAGCGCAGCCGCGGCGTCGCCGAGGCGAGTGCCAAGGGCGTCCACTACCTGATGAAGAAGAACAAGATCACCGAGATCGACGGCTGGGGCACCCTCAAGAGCCCCACCGAGCTCGAGGTCGACAAGGACGGCACGAAGACGTCGTACACGTTCGACAACCTGATCATCGGCACCGGCGCGAAGACCCGCCTGATCCCCGGTACGACCCTCAGCGACCGGGTCGTGACGTACGAGGAGCAGATCCTCACCGACCAGCTGCCCGGGTCGATCATCATCGCCGGCTCCGGCGCGATCGGCGTCGAGTTCGCCTACGTGATGGTCAACTTCGGCGTCGACGTGACGATCGTCGAGTTCCTCGACCGGATGGTGCCGACCGAGGACCCGGACGTGTCCAAGGAGCTGCTCAAGCAGTACAAGAAGCTCGGCGTGAAGGTGCTGCTGTCCACCAAGGTCGAGTCGATCGACGACAGCGGCGACAAGGTCAAGGTCGTCGTCAGCAAGGACGGCAACCAGGAGACCCTCGAGGCCGACAAGGTCCTCCAGGCGATCGGCTTCGCGCCGCGAGTCGAGGGCTACGGTCTCGACGCCGCAGGCGTCAGGCTCACCGACCGCGGCGCCATCGAGATCGACTCCCGCGGCCGCACCAACGTCGACAACATCTACGCGATCGGCGACGTGACCGGCAAGCTGATGCTCGCCCACACCGCCGAGGCGATGGGCGTGGTCGCCGCCGAGACGATCGCCGGCGCCGAAACGGTCGAGATCAACTACGACATGATCCCCCGCGCGACGTTCTGCCAGCCGCAGATCGCGTCGTTCGGCTATACCGAGGAGCAGGCCAAGGAGAAGGGGTACGACGTCAAGGTCTCGACGTTCCCGTTCTCCGCCAACGGCAAGGCCCGCGGCATGGCCGAGGCGGTCGGCTTCGTGAAGATCGTGGCCGACGCCGAGTTCAACGAGATCGTCGGCGCCCACATGATCGGCCCCGAGGTCACCGAGCTGCTGCCGGCGCTCACGCTGGCCCAGCAGTGGGACCTCACCGCCGACGAGGTCGCCCGCAACGTCTTCGCCCACCCGACGCTCGGCGAGGCCATGAAGGAAGCTGTCGAGGGCATCGCCGGCCACATGATCAACCTCTGAGGCCAGCAGGCACCGAGCCTGCGAGGTGGCTGCGTCGGACGAAGAGGTCGAGTGCCGCCGCGGCTGAGGAACGAAGCCGCGATGCGGTGTATCGAGACCCAGTGAGACGAGAGGAATGACCGAGTGAGCGAACGCGTGGTCATCATCGGGGGTGGCCCCGGGGGGTACGAGGCCGCCCACGTCGCGGCCCAGCTCGGCGCCCAGGTCACCGTCGTCGACACCGACGGGGTCGGCGGCTCCGCGGTCCTCACCGACTGCGTGCCCAGCAAGACCCTGATCGCGACCGCCGAGGTGATGAGCGAGCTCTCCGGCGCCGCCGAGCTCGGGGTGAACTTCCA
>JAOPXG010000285.1 GCA_025965275.1 Nocardioides sp. | reverse complement strand
ACGTGTGCGCGAACGCGGCGGCGTAGAGCACCACCCGCGAGAAGTAGTTGATCCACACCAGCACGATCAGCGCGATGCCGAACGCCTGGAAGGCCGGGTTGCCCTGGGTCGACCTGAACAGGACCGTCGAGACCTGCTTGAGCGCCTCGAACGCGATCGCGCCCAGGAAGGCACCCGACCACAGCGAGCGCCGCGGCGTGTGCGGCTGGGCGAGCAGCACGAACATCGCGAAGAACAGCAGCATGTTGGCGCCGAAGCCGAGCACGATCGACAGGAGGGTCACCAGCCACCCGAGATCGGTCCCGAGGTCCAGCCAGTCGAGCAGGTCGTTCGCGAAGCCCCCGACGAAGCCGGCGACGGCCACCGAGACCAGGAGGATCACGCCGATCAGGACCAGGGTCAGCAGGTCGCGCAGCTTGCCGAACACGAAGTTGGGCTGCTCCTTGGCCGGCACCTCGAAGACGACGACGAGCGCGTCGCGCATCGCCGCCAGCCAGCCCAGGCCGGAGTAGAGCAGCACCAGGACGCTGATGATCCCCAGGGTCGCCGCGGCCGACTCGATGTCCTTGATCTGGATCTGTCCCGCGTGGTTGCCGACCAGGTCGGGCATCACGCTGTTCAGCGCGCTGGTCAGGTCCTTCTTCGCATGCGGGTAGACCTTCGCGATCCAGCCGACGACGAAGAACGCCAGCGCCAGGATCGGGAAGAAGGACAGGAACGCGAAGTAGGTGACCGCACCGGCCTGCTGGCCGGCCTTCACCGCGCTGTAGTGCTCCTGCATCCGCACCAGGTGGTCGATGAACGGACGACGCTCGCGGATCGCCGAGATCCGCTGCTTGAGCGAGGGCACCCGGGTCAGCTCTCCGTGGAGGCCTGGAGCGGGAAGTCGCGCGTGGGCTGCCAGCCGCGCTCGTCGTCGTGCACGTAGAGGTGGAACCCCGCGACGTCGAACTCGCACTCGAAGGCGGCGAGCTCCTCGAACGCCCGGTCGAGGAGCGGGTCCTCGAGGTGGTGGGCGATGGTGACGTGCGGGTGGTAGGGGTACTGCAGGTCGACGTCCAGCGGCCCGCGCCGTACGGCGCGGGCGAGCTGCTCGCACTGGGAGATGCCCTTGACCAGCGTCACGAACACGACCGGTGAGACCGGCCGGAACGTGCCGGTGCCGCGCAGGTGCACGCGGAACGCGTCACCCTCGGCCGCGACCTCCTCGAGGTGCTTCTCGACCTCGGTGAGGTGCACGTCGTCGATCTCGGTCGGCGGCACGAGCGTGATGTGCGTGGGGATCATCGAGGCGGTGGAGTCGCCGACGGCGGCACGGTAGTCCTGGAGCTCGGTGGCCCAGGGCTCCGGGATGGCGACAGCTACTCCAATCGTCGGCACTCGATGAACCCTACTGTCCCGCGGCGACGAAGCCGACCCGCTGGTACACGTCACTCAGGGTCGCCCGCGCCACGGCGCCGGCCTGGGCCGCGCCCTCGCGGAGCACCTCGGTGAGGTAGGCCTGGTCGTCGAGCAGCTCGAGGGTGCGCTCCCGGAACGGCGTCACGAAGTCCACCACCACGTCGGCGAGGTCCTTCTTCAGGTCGCCGTACCCGCGGCCCTCGTACTCCTGCTCGAGGTCCGCGATCGGCCGTGCGGACAGCGCCGAGTAGATCGTGAGCAGGTTGCTGACACCCGGCTTCTCCTCGACGTCGAAGCGGATCACCGAGTCGGAGTCGGTGACCGCCGAGCGGATCTTCTTGGCGCTGACCTTGGGGTCGTCGAGCATCTCGACGATCCCGGCCGCCGACGAGGCCGACTTCGACATCTTGGCCGTCGGCTCCTGCAGGTCGGCGATCTTCGCGGTCGACTTGAGGATGTAGGGCTCCGGCAGGCGGAAGGTCTTCTTGTAGCGGTGGTTGAACCGCTGCGCGAGGTCGCGGGTGAGCTCGAGGTGCTGGCGCTGGTCCTCGCCCACCGGCACGTAGTGGGGGCGGTAGAGCAGGATGTCGGCCGCCTGAAGGATCGGGTAGGTGAAGAGCCCGACCGACGCGGCGCCCTCGCCGCCCTTGGCGGACTTGTCCTTGAACTGGGTCATCCGGCGGGCCTCGCCGAAGCCGGTGAGGCACTGCAGCACCCAGCCCAGCTGAGCGTGCTCGGGCACCTGGCTCTGCACGAAGATCGCGGACCGCTGCGGGTCGATGCCCATCGCGATCAGCTGCGCGGCGGCGCGCAGGGTGCGCTCGCGGAGCACCTTCGGGTCCTGCTCGACGGTGATCGCGTGCAGGTCGGCGATGAAGAAGAAGGGCTGGTACTCCTCCTGGAGGTCCACCCACTGCCGCAGCGCGCCGAGGTAGTTGCCGAAGTGGAACGAGTCGGCGGTCGGCTGGATGCCGGAGAGCACCCGCGGCCGCGAGGTGCCGGTGCCCTGTGCCGACTCCTGCGCGGACGTCGCGACCTCGGGCGCGGTCGTGGTGGACATGGCGGACATTCTCACCCATGCGGCTGCGCCGTCCGGCATCCGGGTTATCGGTTTGCGGTCTCCGTCACGAGGTTGGGAGGGTGCGCCCATGATCCCCACGCTGACCGACGGAGACGTGACCCTCCGCGCCCACCGACCCGAGGACGCCCAGGGATCGTTCGAGCAGTGCCAGGACCCGTCCTCTCAGCGGTGGACGACGGTTCCGGTGCCGTACTCGATGGACGATGCCCGGACCTTCGTCGAGGAGGTCTGCCCCGGCGGCTGGGCCGACGACTCGGAGTGGGCGTTCGCGATCGAGCACGACGGGCGGTACGGCGGCACGATCTCGCTGCGCAACGAGGGCTCCGGCCGCGCCGAGATCGCCTACGGGTCACACCCGGCGGTGCGCGGCACCGGGGTCGTCGAGCGGGCGCTGCGCCTGCTGCTGGAGTGGGGCTTCACCGAGAAGGGCATCCAGACCGTGATCTGGTACGCGCACGTCGGCAACTGGGCGTCACGCAAGGTCGCCTGGCGGCTCGGCTTCTCGTACGACGGGATGGTGCGCCGCTGGCAGCCCCAGCGCGGGGAGCTGCGCGACTCCTGGGTCGGGACCCTGCTCCGCGACGACCCGCGCGAGCCGGCCACGACCTGGCTGGCCAACCCGGTCGTGGAGGGCGACGGGGTGCGGCTCCGGCCGTTCACGGAGGCCGACGTCGCGCGGGTCGTCGAGGGCATCGGCGACCCGGACACGCAGTACTGGCTGGCGTTCCTGCCGCGCGACCCGGGCGAGGCAGAGGGTCGTCAGTACCTCGAGACCGTCCAGGAACGACTCGCGACGGGGCACACCATCACCTGGGCCTTCAGCGCCACGGACGACGACCGGCTGCTGGGGGCCGTCGGTCTCCACCGCTTCGACGGCGAGCCGGAGATCGGCTACTGGACCCACCCCGACGCCCGCGGGCGGGGGCTCACCACCCGGGCCGCGGGACTGGGCATCCGCTACGCCTTCGAGACGCTGGGCCTCGACCGGCTCGCCGGCTACGCGTCCGCCACCAACACGGCGTCGCTGAAGGTGCTGGAGGCCAACGGGCTGCGCCGCGCCGGGGTCCTGCGCAACGCGGCGCGCGCCGGCACCGGCGAGGCGTTCGACCTGGTCGGCTACGACGTGCTGGCGGAGGAGTGGGCCACGCCGCGGCGGTGAGCCGCGGCCGACCAGAACAGCACGACGATGCCGACGACCGACAGCGCCGCACCGACGAGCGCCGGCGCGCGGTAGCCGTACCCGGCCGCGATGACCAAGCCGCCGAGCCAGGCGCCGATCGCGTTGGCCAGGTTGAGCGACGCGTGGTTCATCGCCGCGCCGAGCGTCTGCGCCTCGCCGGAGACCGACATCAGCCGGAGCTGGAGGTTGACCACCAGGATCGACCCGATAGCCGTGACCAGGAAGATCGCCGGCAGCAGCCACCAGCCGTACGGCGCCAGGACCCAGACCAGCAGCATGACGAAGCCCGACCCGATGCCCGACAGGATCAGGGACCGGAAGACCGACCACTCGGCCAGCGGTCCGGCGACCCAGGTGCCCGCGACCATGCCGACACCGAAGGCCGCGGTGAAGAGCGGGACCGCCGACTCCGGCAGCCCGCCGACGTCGGTCGCGATCGGCGCGATGTAGGAGTAGACCGCGAACAGGCCGCCGAAGCCCACCGCGCCGGCGAGCAGCGTCAGCATCGCCTGGCCGTTGCGGAAGAACAGCATCTCCTTGCGACCCGTCGCGGCCGAGTTGCCCGGGCAGGACGGCACGAAGGCCAGGATCCCCAGCACGGTCACGACAGCGAGGGCGGCGGTGGAGAGGTACGTCGCGCGCCAGCCGGCCTGCTGACCGAGCCAGGTGGCGGCCGGCACGCCGACGACGTTGGCGACCGACAGGCCGAGCATCACGGCGGCAACCGCGCGGCCACGGCGCTCGGGCGGCGCCAGGCCGGCCGCGACCAGCGAGGCGACGCCGAAGTAGGCGCCGTGCGGCAGCCCGTCGAAGAAGCGGGCGAGCAGCAGGACGCCATAGCTGTTGGCGAGGGCACTGAGGGCGTTGAAGCCGGCGTACGCCGCCATCAGGGCGACGAGCAGCCCGCGGCGCGGCAGCTTGGCGCCGAAGATCGCGATCAGCGGGGCGCCGACCACCACGCCGAGCGCGTACGCCGAGATGAAGTGCCCGGCCGTCGGGATGGAGACACCGACGCCGTCGGCGATCTGGGGCAGCAGCCCCATCGTCACGAACTCGGTGGTGCCGATCGCGAAGCCACCCATGGCCAGCGCGAGCACGGCCAGCGTGAAGTGGCTGACGCGGGTGCTGCTGACAGCGGCGGTCGGGGGCGCGGTCGTCGTCATCGGGGAGATGACCCTTTCCGGTCGTGACGGTCGGAGGCGGGCTGACGGCGTACGCAGCACTACCAGTCTGCAACCGACCCGCCCGTCCGGCCTATTCCACGAGGACGGGCTGTGACGAGCGCTACGGAGCCCCGTCAGGGAGCAGAAGCCACGATCTCGACCGACCCCTGGATCACGGCGACCTCACCGGTCTCCGGCAGGCACGGCTCGCCGGCGAAGGTGCCGGCGTCGGCGAACTCACCCGACGTCCGGATCTCGTCACCGTCGTGGGCGAGGACCTTGCCCTGGGCGTCGTAGATCGTCAGTCGCTCGCCCTCGCGGCTGGCTTTGTAGCCGGCCGGCCAGACCGCCACCACCCGACCCGGGTCGGCGCCGTCCTGGCCCGCCTCGAGGTAGACGCAGTGGTCGCTGTCGAGCCGGAGCACGCCCTGGATCTGGGCACCGTCACCGGCGTTGGTCGGGGCGTAGCCCGACTCGGGCAGGCGGACGGTGGTGCCGGAGATGCCGTTGTCGTCGCTGGCGATCAGCGACACGAGCCCGAAAGCGCAGGCCGCGACGACCAGCGGGATCAGCACGGCGAGCACGTAGCCGCGCCGGCTCAGCGCGTTCGGGCGCGACCAGCGGTCGTACGCCGGCTCCGGGTGCTCGTGCTGGTCAGCCAAGGGACGCGAGCGCTTCGTTGAGGGTCTTCGACGGCCGCATGACCTGCTCCGCCTTGGCGTCGTCCGGCTGGAAGTAGCCACCGATGTCGACCGGGTGGCCCTGGACCCCGTTGAGCTCGGCGACGATCGTGTCCTCGTTGCTCACGAGCAGGTCGGCGAGCGCCGTGAAGTCGGCGGCCAGCTCGGCGTCGTCGGTCTGCTTCGCCAGCTCCTGGGCCCAGTAGGTCGCGAGGTAGTAGTGCGAGCCGCGGTTGTCGATGCCGCCGAGGCGACGGGTCGGCGACTTGTCGTTCTCGAGGAACGTGCCGGTGGCCTTGTCGAGGGTGTCGGCGAGCACCTGGGCGCGCGCGTTGTCGTCGTACCCGGCGAGGTGCTCGAAGCTCGCCGCCAGCGCGAAGAACTCGCCCAGGCTGTCCCACCGCAGGTAGTTCTCCTTGACGAGCTGCTGCACGTGCTTCGGCGCGGAGCCGCCGGCGCCGGTCTCGAAGAGGCCGCCACCGTTCATCAGCGGGACGATGGAGAGCATCTTCGCCGAGGTGCCGAGCTCGAGGATCGGGAAGAGGTCGGTGTTGTAGTCGCGCAGCACGTTGCCGGTGACCGAGATGGTGTCCTCGCCCCTGCGGATCCGCTCGAGCGAGTACGCCGTGGCCGCGGCCGGCGCCATGATCTCGATGGTGAGGCCCTCGGTGTCGTGCTCGGGGAGGTACTCGTTGACCTTGGCGATCAGGTTGGCGTCGTGGGCGCGGTTCTCGTCCAGCCAGAAGATCGCCGGGGCGCCGCTGGCTCGGGCGCGGGTGACGGAGAGCTTGAGCCAGTCACGGTTCGGGGCGTCCTTGGTCTGGCAGGCGCGCCAGATGTCACCGGGCTCGACGTCGTGCTCGATGAGCACGTCGCCGGCGGCGTTGACGACCTGGATCGTGCCGGCGGCCGGGGCCTCGAACGACTTGTCGTGGGAGCCGTACTCCTCCGCGGCCTGGGCCATCAGCCCGACGTTGGGGACCGAGCCCATGGTCGCCGGGTCGAAGGCGCCGTTCGCGCGGCAGTCGTCGATCGTCGTCTGGTAGACGCCGGCGTAGCTGGAGTCCGGGATCACCGCGAGGGTGTCGGCCTCCTCGCCGTCCGGGCCCCACATGTGGCCCGAGGTGCGGATCATCGCCGGCATCGACGCGTCGATGATGACGTCGGACGGCACGTGCAGGTTGGTGATGCCCTTGTCGGAGTCGACCATCGCCATGGCGGGACCGTCGGCCAGGCCGGCCTCGACGGCCGCCTTGATCGCGTCGCCGTCGGGGAGGTTGGCCACCGAGCTGAGGAGCGCACCGAGGCCGTCGTTCGGGGAGATGCCCGCGGCGGCGAGCTGCTCGCCGTACTGCTCGAACAGCGTGGGGAAGAACGCCTGCACGGCGTGGCCGAAGATGATCGGGTCGGAGACCTTCATCATCGTGGCCTTGAGGTGCACGGAGAACAGCACGTCGTCGGCCTTGGCGCGGGCGATCTGCTCGGTGAGGAAGCGGCGCAGCGCGGCGACGTTCATGAACGTGCCGTCGACCACCTCGCCGGCCAGCACCGGCACCGACTCCTTGAGCACGGTGACCGTGCCGTCGGTGGCGACGTGCTCGATGCGCAAGGTGTCGTCGGCGGGGATCACGACGGACTTCTCGTTGGAGAAGAAGTCGTCCTTGCCCATGGTGGCGACGTTGGTCTTCGAGTCGGGGCTCCACGTGCCCATGCGGTGGGGGTGGGCCTTCGCGTAGTTCTTGACCGAGGCGGGCGCGCGGCGGTCGGAGTTGCCCTCGCGGAGCACCGGGTTGACCGCGGAGCCCTTGACCTTGTCGTACTTCGCGACGACGGCCTTCTCCTCGTCGGACTGCGCGTTCTCGGGGTAGTCGGGCAGGTCGTAGCCCTTCTCCTGCAGCTCCTTGATCGCGGCCTTGAGCTGCGGGATGGAGGCGGAGATGTTGGGCAGCTTGATGATGTTGGCCTCGGGCGTCTTGGCCAGCGCACCGAGCTCGGCGAGCGCGTCGTCCGCCAGGCCGAACTGCGCGAGGATCCGGCCGGCGAGGGAGATGTCACGCGTCTCGACCTCGACCCCGGCCTTGGCGGCGTACGCCTGGATGATCGGGAGGAAGGAGTACGTCGCGAGCAGGGGCGCTTCGTCCGTGTGCGTGTAGATGATCGTGGCCATGACGGTTCAGCGACTCCTGAGCTGGGGGACAAGTTCCTTGACGTCAAGATACCTGACGCCGGTGAGCACGCCCACCCTCGCACCCGCTCACGGTCCGGGCAACGGGGCCCCGGCGGGTCTACAGTGCTGTCCGAGCGTCCGCGGGGGACGCCCGAGCGATCAGGGAGCACTTCGCCATGGCAGACGTGTCCACCACCCAGCAGAAGCTCAGCGCCGAAGTGCTCGGCACGTTCGTCCTCGTGTTCTTCGGCTGTGGCACCGCGCTGATGAGCGGCGGCGACTACGTCGCGACCGCTCTCGCGTTCGGCCTCACGATGCTGGTCATGGTGTACGCCGTGGGCCGGGTCTCCGGTGGCCACTTCAACCCGGCCGTGTCGGTCGGTGCCGGCATGAGCGGCCGGCTCGCCTGGCCCCAGGTCGGCGCCTACATCCTCGCCCAGCTGGTCGGCGGCATCCTCGCTGGTGCGGTGCTGCTCGCGCTGATGCACGGCTTCGAGGGCTACGACGTCGCCAACGACGGCCTCGGTCAGAACGCTTTCGGCGACCAGGGCAGCGGCTTCGCCTGGTGGGCGGCGTTCATCCTCGAGCTGCTGATGACCGCGGTCTTCCTGATGGTGATCCTCGCGGTCACCGACGGCCGCAACGAGCACCCCGCGCTGGCGCCCCTGGCCATCGGCCTGTCGCTGACGATGATCCACCTGGCCTCGATCGGCGCGACCGGGACCTCGGTCAACCCGGCTCGCTCCATCGGTGTCGGGCTGTTCGCCGGCTCCGACGCCATCGTCCAGCTGTGGCTCTTCATCCTGGCGCCGCTGCTCGGCGGCGCGATCGCCGGCCTCGCCTACCCTCTGCTCTTCGGCCGCGACACCGACCCGGTCCCCGGCTCGGGCCTCAAGCTCTCCCGCCCCGCGCCGGTCGGCGCCGCCAACCCGTGGGGCACGCCGGACCAGTACCAGCAGCAGTGGAACCAGGACCCGAACCCGGCCTACACCGGCGTCGCCCAGGCCGAGCCCGCGGCTCCCGCCCCGATCGTCCAGGACGGCTGGCAGTGGGACCCGGTCGGCCAGCAGTGGCACCCGGTCGGCCAGACGCCCGAGCAGTGGCGGGCCCAGCAGGCCGCCGAGCAGGAGGCGGCCGCGGCCGCCCAGCCGGTACCCGCCGAGTCCGTGCCCGAGCAGCAGGCCTGGCCCGAGCCCGAGCCGGGCGACCAGACCCAGATCCGGCCTCCCGGTCAGTAGTCGACGCTGACCAGCCGCACGGTGCGGTCGCCGTCGCCGACGACCTCCTGTGCGACCAGACCGACGCCGCGCGCGTAGGACAGGTCGCTGGAGGCGCCCGCCGCGAGCGCCGAGCGCTGCTCGGTGAGCAGAACGTCGTCGTACGACCCGGCCGGGACCGTCGTGCTGCCGTCGAGCGCGACGACCCTGGCGGTGTCCACGACGACGCCCGGCGCGTAGGCCTGGCGGTAGCCGTCGCCGACCCGCGGCGTGGCGAGCATCGCGACGCCGGCCTCGGCGCCGTCGTCGCCGGCCCGCCACTCCCCCTCGCGGCCGAACCACCACACGTTGCCGTCGCGGTCCTGCGCGAACCAGTCGGTGACGACCGTGCCGGGCTCGCGGCTTACCTGTGCCGTGGTCGCCACCCCGGCGATCTCCGGTCCGGGCGCGACGGTGACGGTCAGGGTGTGGTGGCCGCGGGCGTCGGTGACGTCGTACGTGCGCGTGCTGCCGGGCTCGAGCGGGAACCACGGGTTGTCGACGCCGGCCACGAAGTCGGCGGGGTCCGGCGACGGCGTGGGGATCACCAGCTCGTCGACGCCGGAGGGCGGGCTCAGCTCGGAGGCGGTGCCGCAGCCGGCCAGCGCGAACAGCACGGCGGAGAGCAGCAGCACCCCCCTCACCCACATGGGTGTCAGCATCTCAGCACCCGAGGCCCGACAGCGACGACCCCCGCCGCCGCTGCTAGCGTCGGGAAGCGGAAGCCCCTCGTCGTGAACAGTCGTGAACCCGCCATGAACAAGGAGTCGTCGTGAGCTCAACCCCGTTGAAGGTGGCCGTCACCGGCGCCGCCGGTCAGATCGGCTACAGCCTGCTCTTCCGCCTCGCGAGCGGGTCGCTGCTCGGCGATCGCCCGATCGAGCTGCGGCTGCTCGAGATCACCCCGGCGCTGAAGGCGCTCGAGGGCGTGGTCATGGAGCTCGACGACTGCGCCTTCCCGAACCTCGCCGGCGTCGAGATCGGCGACGACGCGGAGACGATCTTCGACGGCGTCAACCTCGCCCTCCTCGTCGGCGCCCGCCCGCGCGGCCCCGGCATGGAGCGCGGCGACCTGCTCTCCGCCAACGGCGCGATCTTCACCGCGCAGGGCAAGGCGCTCAACAAGGTCGCAGCCGACGACGTCCGCATCGGAGTCACCGGCAACCCGGCCAACACCAACGCGCTGATCGCGATGACCAACGCGCCGGACATCCCGCAGGAGCGGTTCTCGGCGCTGACCCGCCTCGACCACAACCGGGC
>JAOPXG010000267.1 GCA_025965275.1 Nocardioides sp. | reverse complement strand
TCAACAACGCCGCGGTCGTCATCGACCCGAGCGCCCACGTGTTCCCCGGTCACTCGAGCGAAGGCTAGGAGAAAGAGAAGCCATGAAGATCAAGGTCGACTTCGACCTCTGCGAGTCCAACGCCCTCTGCGAGGCGATGGCGCCCGAGGTGTTCGAGCTGGACGACGACGACTTCCTCCAGCTCAAGACCGAGGAGACGACCGACGAGAACGTCGCGAACGTGAAGCGCGCCGTGGCTGCCTGCCCGCGCGCCGCCATCTCGCTGGAGGACTGAACGCGTGAGTGACACCTCGCTGGACGGCAAGGTCGCCGTCGTCACCGGCGCCGGAGCGGGCCTGGGTCGCGCCGAGGCGCTCGCCCTGGCTGACGCCGGCGCACGGATCGTGCTCAACGACCTGCCCGGCGGCGCCGACGAGGCGGCCGACGAGATCCGCTCCCGCGGTGGCGAGGCCACCGTCGTGGCGGGCGACGTGGGGGAGCGGGCCACCGCCGACGCCATGGTCGCCGCGGCGGTCGACGGGTTCGGCGGCCTCGACATCGTCGTCAACAACGCCGGCATCACCCGCGACCGGATGCTCTTCAACATGAGCGACGAGGAGTGGGACCAGATCATCCACATCCACCTCCGCGGCCACTTCCTGCTGTCGCGCAACGCCGCGGCGTACTGGCGGGCGAAGGCGAAGGAGGCCGGCGCCCCGGTCGGCGCCAGCGTCGTCAACACGGCCTCGGAGGCGTTCCTCAGCGGGCCGCCGGGACAGGCCAACTACGGTGCGGCCAAGGCCGGCATCGCCGTGCTGACCGTCTCCACCGCGCGGGCGATGGCGAGCAGCGGCGTCCGCGCCAACGCGATCTGCCCGCGCGCCCGGACCGCGATGACCGCCGAGGTGTTCGGCGAGGACCGGTCCGGCCTCGAGATCGACCCGTACTCGCCCGAGCACGTCGCGCCGGTCGTCGCCTACCTGGCGTCGCCGGCCGCGGACCGGATCACCGGCCAGGTGTTCGTCGTGTACGGCGGGATGGTCGCGCTGGTCGCGGCGCCCGTGGTGGAGCAGCGCTTCGACAAGTCGGGCACGATCTGGACCGCCGACGACCTCGACAAGCAGCTCGGTGGCTACTTCGACGACCGCGACCCCGCGGCCGGTTTCGCGGCCGACTCGATCATGAAACTGACGGTCTGAAAGAAGGAATCACCATGGGGCGGATGGCAGGCAAGGTCGCGATCGTCACGGGCGGCGCACAGGGGCAGGGTGCCGGCATCTCCCGCGCCTTCGTCGCCGAGGGCGCCAAGGTCGTGATCGCCGACGTGGCCAAGGAGGCCGGGCAGGCGCTGGCCGACGAGCTGGGCTCGAGTGCTCACTTCGCCGACCACGACGTGAGCGACCAGGCGTCGTGGACCGCGCTGGTCGACGACACCAACGAGCGGTTCGGGCCCGTGAACGTGCTCGCCAACAACGCGGGCATCCTGCGGTTCGGCGAGATCGAGCGGATGCCGGTCGACGAGGTCGAGCTGCTCTGGCGGATCAACCAGCTCGGCTGCTTCCTCGGCATGAACGCCGTCACCCGCACGATGCGCAAGAACGGCGGCGGGTCGATCATCAACGCGTCGTCGGTCGAGGGGCTGGCCGGGATGCCGGGCTGCACGGCGTACGCCGCGACCAAGTGGGCCATCCGCGGCATGACGAAGTGCGCCGCGATGGAGCTCGGGCCCAAGGGCATCCGGGTCAACTCGGTCCACCCCGGCATGATCGACACCCCGATGACGCGCGTGCACGGCGGTGACGCCGCGATGGAGTACGGCGCGTCGAAGGTGCCGCTGCGCCGGGTCGGCACGCCCGAGGACATCGCCCCGCTCTACGTCTACCTGGCCAGCGACGAGTCGTCGTACGTCAACGGCGCCGAGATCTCGATCGACGGAGGCGTGACCGCCACCCACGCCTTCGGCGGCTGAGGCCCGCGGATGGCCAACCAGCGCGGCCAGATCGTCATGTCCCACGACGAGCAGGTCGAGTTCCTCCACCAGCAGCGGTCGTGCACCCTCGGGACCTTCGGGCCGCAGGGCCAGATCCACCTCGTCGGCATGTGGTACGCCGTGATCGACGAGCACATCTGGTTCGAGACGAAGAAGAAGGCGCAGAAGACGGTCAACCTGCGCCGCGACCCGCGCTGCAGCTTCCTGGTCGAGGCCGGCCACACCTACGACCAGCTGCGCGGGGTCGCCATCGAGGGCACCGCCGAGGTGATCGAGGACGAGGCCGTGGTCTGGGACGTCTGCGTGAACATCTTCGAGCGCTACAACGGCCCCTACTCCGAGGAGATGAAGCCGTTCGTGGAGTTCATGGCGAAGAACCGGGCCGCCGTACGCCTCGACACCGCGCGGGTCCGCTCCTGGGACCACCGCAAGCTCGGCCTGCCCGCCATGGACCTCGGCGGCTCCACCGCCGCCTTCCTCGAGTAAGACGTCGACTCGGCGGAACGGGTCAGTCGCGGAGGAGGAGCCTGACCGCGACCTCGATCTGCTGACCGGTCTCGGCGGCGGTGCTGCGCCCGGTGACCCAGCCGACGAGGGCGGAGAGCCAGACGTCGCCGATGACGCGGGCGATGGCG
>JAOPXG010000179.1 GCA_025965275.1 Nocardioides sp. | reverse complement strand
CCCTCGAGGAAGGCGCGGGCGTAGATGCCGGGGGAGGCGTGGCCCTGGATGTAGACCTGGTCGCCGCCGCCGGGCGCGTCCTTGCCGCGGAAGAAGTGGTTGAAGCCGACCTCGTAGAGGCTGGCCGAGGACTGGTAGGTCGCGATGTGGCCGCCGACCTCCAGGCCCTTGCGGTTGGCACTGGACACCATGACCGCGGCGTTCCACCGGATGAACGCGCGGATCCGGCGTTCGGCCTCCTCGTCACCGGGGAACCAGGGCTCGCGCTCGGGCGGGATGGTGTTGATGTAGTCGGTGCTGCGCAGGGCGGGCACGCCGACCTGCATCTCGCGCGCACGTTCGAGCAGGCGGAGCATGACGTAGCGGGCGCGTTCGCGGCCTCGCTCGCCGACAAGGGAGTCGAAGGAGTCGATCCAGTCGTTGGTCTCGTCCGGGTCGATGTCGGGCAGCTGGGTGGGCAGACCTTCGTGGATGACGGTCGGGATGACGCCGCTCCGCTTGTTGTCCGTGCCAGAAGTGGGGGTGGGGTCTTCAGTCACCCGCTCATCGTCGCACGCTCCTGGGAGGCAGGAAATCTACCCGCGGGTAGGTCCGCCGAGTGGTCACGCCGGGGCGCTTCTTGTGGACGTTCCTGTGGACGCGGGTTGCGCCCCTGCCGGAACTCCGGTGGACTACTCCCAACTCGTACGCCGGGGGACCGGCGGGCGACCGTGCAAGATCACAGCCAGACATGGAGGCGGAAACTTGAGCTCGACCGCGGGTGGCGGGTCCACCCAGACAGACGGACCCACTGCGGGCCCGGCCGACCGACTGGGCTTCTCGTCCGGGATGGTCGTCCAGGAGATGGGCTGGGACAGCGACACCGACGACGAGCTCCGGGTCGCGATCGAGGACCGCATCGACGCCGACATGGTGGACGGCGACTACGGCAACGTGGTCGACGCCGTCGTGCTGTGGTGGCGCGACGAGGACGGCGACCTGGTCGACGGGCTCGTGGACGCGTTGACCGACCTGGTGGGCGGTGGCCAGATCTGGCTGCTCACGCCGAAGGTCGGACGACCCAACGCGGTCGACCCCGCAGACATCGCCGAGGCCGCACCGATCGCGGGCCTCTCCCAGACGACGACGGCCGCGGTCAGCAAGGACTGGTCGGCGACCCGTCTGGTTGCACCGAAGACGCCCGCGTAGCGTCTCGCCGTGCTCTCGGACCTCTTCCAGAAGACCCTGGCCGGCGCCGCGGCGACCGGCACCACCGTCAAGGTGCTCGGCGAGGCGGGTGTCATCCGCCCGCACCGCCCGGTCGCGCTGGCCCGCGCCGCGAAGGCGCTCAAGGACTGGGGCACCGGCCCCGCGGGCGGTTTCACCGCTGCCGCGCTGCTCGACCCCCGTCGTACCGCCCTGGTCGACGAGCTCGGGTCGCTGACCTTCGACGAGATGCACCGCCGCTCCAACGCGCTGGCGCGCGGCCTGGCCGACCTCGGTGTCGGCGAGGGCGGCAGCGTGGCGCTGATGTGTCGCAACCACCGCGGGTTCGTCGACGCGAGCATCGCGACCGCCAAGCTCGGCGCCGACATTCTCTACCTCAACACCGCCTTCGCCGGACCCCAGCTGGTCGACGTGCTCGAGCGCGAGAAGCCGACCGTCGTCGTGCACGACGAGGAGTTCACGCAGATGCTGGCGAAGGCCGACGTCGGTACGTCGGTGCTCGCGTGGACCGACGGCGAGCCCGAGGGGCCGACCCTCGAGTCGCTCATCGCGGACAACCCCGACGACGACGTGGAGCCCACCGGGACCCACGGGCGGATCGTGATCCTGACGTCGGGGACGACGGGCACGCCCAAGGGCGCGCCGCGCAGCGAGGCCGGCATCGACGCGGCCGTCTCGCTGCTCTCCCGGATGCCGCTCCGGTACGGCTGGCGCACCCACATCGCCGCGCCGCTCTTCCACACCTGGGGCTTCGCCCACCTCGCGCTCTCCATGCTGCTCGGGTCCACGGTCGTGCTGCGCCGGAAGTTCGACCCCGAGGGCTGCCTGGAGGTCACCCAGCAGGAGAAGTGCGACTCGCTCGTGGTGATCCCGGTGATGCTGCAGCGGATCATGGCGCTGCCGGAGAAGACGCTGGCGTCCTACGACCTCAGCAGGGTGAAGGTCGTCGCGTCGTCGGGCTCGGCGCTGCCCGGCGACCTCGCGACCGACTGGATGGACCACTTCGGCGACAACCTCTACAACATCTACGGCTCGACCGAGGTCGCCTACGCCTCGATCGCCAACCCCGTGGACCTCCGCGAGGCACCGTCGGCGGCGGGCAAGCCGCCGTACGCGACGATCGTGAAGATCCTCGACCCGGACGGCAAGGAGCTGCCGCAGGGGGAGACCGGCCGGATCTTCGTCGGCAACGGGCTGCTCTTCGAGGGCTACACCGGCGGCGGCCACAAGGAGGTCGTCGACGGGCTGATGTCGACCGGCGACGTCGGCCGCTTCGACGAGAACGGCCGCCTCCACGTCGAGGGCCGCGACGACGAGATGATCGTGTCGGGCGGTGAGAACGTCTTCCCCAAGGAGGTCGAGGACACCCTGATGCGCCACGACGCCGTCGTCGAGGTCGCCGCGGTCGGCGTCGACGACCCCGACTTCGGCAAGCGGCTGCGGGCGTTCGTGGTGGTCAACGGCGACGTCACGGAGGACGAGCTGAAGGCTCACGTCAAGGACAACCTGGCCCGTTTCAAGGTGCCGCGCGACATCGTCTTCCTCGACGAGCTGCCGCGCAACGCGACGGGCAAGGTGCTCAAGCGCGACCTCGACACTGCGTGAAGGCCTGTCGGTGCCGGGTGCGAGGATGACCGTCATGACCGGACTCGAGCTCGGTGGCCCTGCGCCCGACTTCACCCTGCGCGACCAGTTCGGCCAGGACGTCTCGCTCTCGTCGTTCCGCGGGAGCAAGGCGGTGGTGATCTTCTTCTACCCCTACGCGTTCTCCGGTGTGTGCACGGGCGAGATGGCGGGCATCCGCGACCGGCTGGCCGAGTTCCTCACGTTCGACACCGAGGTGCTCGCGATCTCGTGCGACCCGGTCTACTCGCTGCGGGTCTTTGCCGACCAGGACGGGCTCAACTTCCCCCTCCTGTCCGACTTCTGGCCGCACGGCGAGGTGGCCCGCGCCTATGACGTCTTCGACGTCGAGAAGGGCTGTGCGCGACGGTCGTCGTACGTCATCGGCAGCGACGGGATGGTGCGCTGGGCGGTGCACAACGCGATGCCCGAAGGTCGCGATCTCGACGAGCACCTGCGGCAGCTGACGGCGGCCGTCGACGCTCCGGTCTAGACCGGGCGGCGCGAATTCCTCCTGAAATCCTCAGATCCTTCGACAGCCCTTGAACGGCCCCTCTAATGTTGACTGTGTTGAACCGCAGGTGACCCGAGACGCCTGCGGTTCAACTTCATTTTCCGGGCCTTCCCTGCGTAGTGTGTGCCCCGCTTCGCGCGTCCCAGCCGGAGCGAGCGGGCGTATAGCTCAGCGGTAGAGCACCTCCCTTACAAGGAGGTGGTCGGGGGTTCGATCCCCTCTGCGCCCACCACGCGTGATGCGGTCTAGAAGTCCGGTAGACATGCCATTGACTACTCAGTTGTCTGTGAGGTCATGTCTGCATGAACAGCATTCCTGTCGAAGAATCCCCGCGAGTTCCCATCAACGTGGCGATTGCCGGTGTCCAGAAGGCGGGAACCAGTTCGCTCTTCGACCTCCTTCGCAAGCATCCTGAGGTGTGCCCGGGACCTCGCAAGGAGTGGCACTTCTTCGACGATGAGAAGCGGTCGTGGGAGAAGCCGGACTACACCGACTACTGGGCGCCTGGGCGCACCGAACGGCAGCGGATCGCGATCGACGGCACACCGTCCTACACGTTCTGGCCGCACGCCATGGAGCGCATGCACGCGTACCGGCCCGACATGTTGCTGATCGTCAGCCTCCGCGACCCGATCGAACGAGCGTTCTCGCACTGGGCGATGTACTTCGGGAAGCTGTCCTCCTTCCCCAGCTTCAGCCAGCTGGCTCAGGGCCCGCGGCGCGACGCGCTGCTCGACCGAATCCCTGATGGCTGGAATCACCTACGTATGCGGCGTTGGTCGATGATTCCCCGAGGCCTCTACGGTTCTCAGGTCCGGCGCGGCCTCGACCTGTTCGCGCGGGAACAATGGCTGTTCCTGGACTTCCACCGGTTTGTCGGTGACCACCGCGAGACGCTGGATCGCACCACAGCGTTCCTCGGCCTGGAGCCGTACTCGAACGAGCCGCGACTGCGCGTGATCCAGTCGACTCGCGCCGACTTGGTCGCTCCGCCGCCAACGGCCGCAGACGTCAACAGGCTCGCCGAGCTGTACGCCGACGACCTGGACCTGCTGACCCGCCTGTCGGGCCTCGACGTGAGCGTGTGGCCGACCCGACTCGTACTCGAGGGCAAGCTCGACGCCTCGGACCTTGCGGATCGGCTGGCCTGCAGAGCGGGTCTTCAGTGCTAGAGCTCTGAACTCGATCTGCCCTCGCCAATCCGTCCGGGGTAGCGTGACGAACAGCCAGTGACGCGGATCACACCCGTCCCCGCGCACGAACTGGAGGACCGTCATGAGCGAGACGAGCAGAAGGAAGTTCCTAGCAGCATCGGGGGTGGGGGTCGCGGCGGTGCCGTTCGCCCTCGCGTCCGGAACGGCGAACGCCGCGGCCCCCGGCCGCCCGAAGCCGGGCAGCGCGCGCGAGCCCGTGCTGGCCGTCATCACCGACCACACGTCCAGCGAGCTGCGGCTCCTGGTCGGCGAGCGCGAGGTGGTCGTGCACGACCGCGACCTCGTCACGCGGATCCTGAACGCGGCAGGGGGACGCTGATGTCCTCGCACCGCGAAGCCCCCGAGATCTCCAAGGACCCGGTCGCCGACGGCACCGACGTCTACGCGTTCGTCAGCCCGAACCGGCCCAGCACGGTCACGCTGATCGCGAACTTCATCCCGATGCAGAAGCCGGACGGCGGCCCGAACTTCTACGAGTTCGGCGACGACGTCCTCTACGAGATCCACGTCGCCAACTCGGGCACCGGCAAGCCGGACGTGACCTACCAGTTCAAGTTCACGACGAAGATCCGCAACCCCAAGACCTTCCTCTACAACACCGGCCCGATCTCCGACATCACCGACAAGACCTGGAACCGGCCGCAGCACTACACGGTCACCAAGGTCAAGAACGGCCGGTCGACGGTGCTCGGGACAAACCTGACCACCCCGCCGGTCAACGTCGGCAAGCGCAGCACTCCCGACTACGGGACCCTCGCCGGCCAGGCGCTGCACAAGCTCGGGCGGCGCCGGGTGTTCGCCGGCCAGCGTGCCGATGCGTTCCACGTCGACCTCGGAAGCATCTTCGACCTCGGCGCGCTCCGCCCGTTCAACGAGGCGCACCTGATCTCGATGCCGAACATGGGCGGCAAGAACGCCGTCCAGTCCTACAACGTGCACACCATCGCCCTCCAGGTGCCGATCGACGAGGTCACCGCCGGCGGTGACCGCCCGACCGACCCGATGAGCGCCGATGCCGTGATCGGCGTGTGGGCGACCGCGAGCCGGCGCAAGGGTCGGGTCTACGACAGCAAGCTGGGCAAGTACGTCGGCAACGGCCCGTGGGTGCAGGTATCCCGACTGGGCAACCCGCTCTTCAACGAGGTCATCGTGCCGATGGCCGAGAAGGACGAGTGGAACTCGGCGCAGCCCGCGAACGACGCGAAGTACACGAAGTACGTCAACAAGCCGGAGTTGGCCAAGCTGCTGCCCGTGCTCTACCCGTACGTCTTCCCGAACCTCGCGGCGTACACGAAGCCGCGGGCCGACCTCAACGCGATCCTGATGACCGGCATCCCGGCGGGGGTGGTCCCGGGCTTCCAGAACTACACGGGCCAGGTCCAGTCGGACATGCTCCGGCTGAACGTCGCGATCCCGCCCAGCGAGACCGAGAACAGCCTCGGGCTGGTCGCGGGCGACGCGGCCGGCTTCCCGAACGGGCGCCGGATCGGCGACGACGTCGTGACCATCGAGCTGCGGGCGATTGCGGGCCTGACGATCCCGCTCGTCGACCCGTCGTACACCCCGGACGGCGCGGCCAGCGCCGTCGAGGACGGCACGACGGACACCAACGCGCCGCTGCTCGAGATGTTCCCGTTCCTCGGTCTGCCCGGTGGGGGCTACCAGACCGATCCCGGCACCACTTCGGCGTCATGAGTGCCGGGGCAGGGGTCGAGACCCGGGTCCCGGACTCGCCCGAGAACCCGCACGCCGGGCAGGGCAGCGTCCTGCTCGACATCGGCGGCGACATCGGGGCGCTGGTGGTCACCACCCCCGCGTCGATGGTCGGCGTCGAGGTGGAGATCGGGCCGGAGGGTGCGGCGTTCGGTCATCACGACCACGACCACGACCACAGCCACGACCACGGGCACCTCGCCCACGTCGCGGTGGTCCGCCGACCCGTCCAGGGCGGCGAGGTGCCGGCCCTGGTCTTCGGCGAGCTGAGCGCCGGCCGCTACGGGCTCGCCGAGAAGGGCACGTCCGACGTGCGCCTCGTCGTCGACGTCCGTGGTGGCGAGGTCACGTCCGTGGAGTGGCCCCCCGAGCCGACCGAGAGCTGACCCCCGCTCGCCCGTCACCCGTCGGACAGGGCACAATCCGACGGGTGACGGAGCGATCGGTAGCCCAGCGCCTCGACGGGCAGCACGTCCTGCTCACCGGAGTCACCGGCTTCGTCGGCGAGGCCCTGCTCCACCTGATGCTCTGCGAGGTGCCGGGTGTCCGGGTCACCCTGCTGGTCCGCCCCAAGGGGTCGACGAGCGGCGCCAGCCGGATCGCGGCCCTGCTGAAGAAGCCGCCCTTCGCCGAGGTGGTCGAGGCCGCCGGTGGCGTCGAGGCGCTGATGGCGGCCCGGGTGGGCGTGCTCGAGGGCGACCTCGCCGACACCCCTGCGCTGCCGACCGACCTCGACGCCGTCGTCCACTGCGCCGGTGACGTGTCCTTCGACCCGCCGGTCGACGAGGGCTTCCGCACCAACGTGCTCGGTGCCCGCGAGCTGCTGACCCGGGTGCGTGAGGCCGGTCCCGACATCCATTACGTGCACATCTCCACGGCGTACGTCGCCGGCCGCCGGCGCGGCAGCATCCCCGAGGGGCCGGTGCCGCAGGTCGTCGACCTCGAGGCCGAGCTGGCCTGGGGCCTCGGTCAGCGGCAGGCCATCGAGCACCGCTCGCGCGGCACCGAGATCCTCACCACCGAGCGCAAGAAGGCCGAGAAGGACCACAGTCGCGCGGGCCTGCTCACGGCCGCGAACGCGACCGAGGAGGCCCGCAAGCAGTGGGTCAAGGACGAGCTGGTGCGGATCGGCACCGAGCGGGCCCGCAGCCTCGGCTGGACCGACTGCTACACCTTCACCAAGGCGCTCGGCGAGCGTGTCGTCGAGGAGCACGCTCGGACCAACCGGGCCTCGATCGTGCGGCCCAGCATCATCGAGTCCGCCCTCGAGCGGCCCTACCCGGGCTGGATCGAGGGCTTCAAGATGGCCGAGCCGCTGATCCTGGCCTACGGCCGCGGTGAGCTGCCCGAGATGCCGGGAGCGGCCGACTCGATCGTCGACATCGTGCCGGTGGACCACGTGGTGGCCGCCATCGTCGCGGTGCTCGCGCACCCGCCGGAGGTCGGCACCCCGGCGTACTTCCACGTCTCCTCGGGCGACCGCAACCCGCTCACGTTCGGGAAGCTCTACCAGAACGTGCGCGCCTACTTCGACGACCACCCGTTCATCGCCGGCGACCGCGGCGCCACCCGGCTGCCCGAGTGGCGCTTCCCGGGCTCGCAGTCCGTGGAGCGTCTGCTCAGCACCAGCGAGCGGGCCTTCAAGGTGGCCGACTACGTCATCGGCCACGCGCCGCGCAGCGACCGGACGCGTGACCTGGCCCGCAAGCTCGACCAGCAGGGCCGGCGGCTCGAGTTCCTGCGCCGCTACCTCGGCCTCTACCAGGAGT
Source organism: Nocardioides sp. (assembly GCA_025965275.1). Lineage (GTDB taxonomy): Bacteria > Actinomycetota > Actinomycetes > Propionibacteriales > Nocardioidaceae > Nocardioides. The sequence continues at coordinate 11,252 of JAOPXG010000179.1, read as the reverse complement.
ACGCCCAGGCCGAGCTGCAGTTCTCCGACAGCCACACGCTCGAGCTCTTCCGGTCGCTCTCGCCGGCCGACCAGGAGACGTTCGCCTTCGACACCGCGGTCGTCGACTGGAAGGTCTACCTCCAAGACATCCACTGCCCGGCCGTCACCGCGCCGATCCGGCGCCTCGACGAGGTCCGCGCCGCCCGCAAGAAGCCGGTTGCCGGCGCCCAGAAGGCGCTGGTCGAGAAGCCCGGTGTCGGGGCGTTCTTCGACATGGACGGCACGCTCCTGTCGTCGAACGTGATCGAGACCTACCTGTGGCTGCGGCTGCGGGAGCTGTCCGGTACCGAGCGGTTCGCCGAGCTCAGCCGGATCGCGGCCAAGATGCCGAGCCTGCTGCAGGCCGAGCGCCGCGAGCGCAGCGCCTTCCTGCGCTCGGTCTACCGCGAGTACGCCGGCGCCCGGCTGGCCGACCTCGACGCCATCGCCGACGAGCACCTCACCGACCACGTGCTGACGAGGCTCTCGCCCGCGGCCGTACGACGGATCCGCGAGCACCGCGCCGCAGGCCACGAGACGGTCCTGATCACCGGCGCCGTGCGCCCCCTGACCCGGCCGCTGCTGCCGCTCTTCGACCACATCGAGGCGGCCGAGCTCGCGGTCGACGACCGCGGGATCTGCACCGGATACCTCGCGTCCTCACCGCTGGTGGGGGAGTCGCGGGCCGCCTGGATGGAGTCCTACGCCGCGGAGCGCGGGATCGACCTCAAGCAGTCGTTCGGCTACGCCGACTCCCACTCCGACCTGCCGCTGCTCGCCGCGGTGGGCAACCCGGTCGCCGTACGTCCCGACGTGCCGCTCTTCCGGCACGCCCGCAAGGCGCGCTGGACGATCGTCGACTGGACGTCGTCGACGTCCTCCACCCGCTCCCTCAACCCCGCAGGTGGTCTCACATGATGCTCGCGCTGGAGATGTTCCGGTCGGTGCCGCGCACCGCCGCCGGCCGCGTCGTCGGCGGCCGGATGCCCGGCATCCTGTCCGGGTTCGCGGCCCCGCTGCGGCTGGTGACGATCGGCGAGCCGAAGGTGGACCGGCCCGGCTGGGCGCGGCTCAAGACCCGGCTGTCCGGGATCTGCGGCTCCGACCTGGGCGCGCTGTCCGGCAAGACCAGCCTCTACTTCTCCGCGGTGGTCTCGCTGCCGTTCGTGCCCGGCCACGAGGTCGTCGCCGAGCTGCTCGACGACTGCGAGGACCTGCCGGCCGGCACCCGCGTCGTCGTCGACCCGGTCCTCACCTGCGCGGCCCGCGGCGTCGAGCCGTGCGACGCCTGCGCGACCGGGGCGACCAACCGGTGCTCACGGATCACCGTCGGCCACCTCTCGCCCGGCCTCCAGACCGGCTTCTGCAAGGACACCGGCGGCGGGTGGGGCCAGCAGCTGACCGCCCACCGCAGCCAGCTGCACCCGGTGCCGGAGGGCTTCACCGACGAGCAGGCGATCCTGATCGAGCCGCTGGCGTGCGCCGTGCACACCGCGCTCCGGGCCGGCATCACCAGCAACGACCGGGTGCTCGTCAGCGGCGCCGGATCGGTCGGGCTCTTCGCCACGCTCGCCCTGCGCCAGCTCACCGGCGCCGGCGAGATCATCGTGGTCGCCAAGCACGGCCACCAGAAGGAGCTCGCCCGCGAGTTCGGCGCGACCGAGGTGGTCGCACCCGGCGAGGTGCTCCGGCGGGTACGACGGTCGACGGGCGCCTTCCAGCTGAAGCCGGATTTCTCCGCGCCGTACCTCCTCGGCGGTGTCGACGTCGCCATCGACGCGGTCGGCAGCAAGCAGTCGCTCGAGACCGCCCTGCACGCCACCCGCGCCGGTGGGCGCGTCGTCCTCTCCGGCATGCCGGCCGCGGCCGACCTCTCCGCCGCGTGGTTCCGCGAGCTGGAGGTCGTCGGCACCTACGCGTCGTCCCAGCACGAGGAGTCCTTCCGGATCGCGACCGAGCTGGCCGCGACCGACGCCGTCCAGCAGCTCGCCAAGAACGTCGCCAGCTATCCCCTTCACCGCTGGCGTGAAGCGCTCGACCACGCCCACTCCGCCGGCCGTCTCGGCACGGTCAAGGTGGCCTTCGACCCCAGGAGTAGCTCATGAGTCGCCCAGGATTCGTTCTCGAGGTGGACGACCGCACCCCGCCGCTGATCGTCCACGAGGGGCTCGGGTTCCGCCTCGAGAGCTTCCCGCTCGGCACCCGCGTCATCTACCCGCCCGAGTCGCTGCCGGCCGTGCCGGACGTCGACCAGGCGATCCGCGACGCCCTGCTGCACCCGCAGGACATGGACCCGCTCCCGGAGCTGCTGTTCGCCGGGATGAAGCTGACGATCGCCTTCGACGACATCTCGTTGCCGCTGCCGACCATGCGGCCGCCGGACATCCGCGGCCGGATCATCGAGCACGTGCTGACGATGGCCGCCGAGGCCGGCGTCGACGACGTCGAGCTGATCGCGGCCAACGCGCTGCACCGGCGGATGACCGCGGCCGAGCTCAAGCACATCGTGGGGGAGCGGGTCTTCCGGTCGTTCTACCCGCAGGGCAAGCTCTACAACTTCGACGCGGAGGACCGCGACAACCTCTCCCACCTCGGCACCACCGAGAAGGGCGAGGACATCGAGATCAGCAAGCGGGCCGCGGAGTCCGACCTGCTCGTCTACGTCAACGTCAACCTGGTGGCGATGGACGGCGGCCACAAGTCGGTCGGCATCGGGCTGGCGTCGTACAAGTCCCTGCGCCACCACCACAACGCCAAGACGATGGTGCAGTCGCGGTCGTTCATGGACCACAAGCACTCCGCGATGCACCACTCCGCCTGGCGGATCGGCCGGGTCATCAAGGACACGGTCAAGGTCTTCCAGATCGAGACGACGCTCAACAACGACATCTTCCCGAAGCCCTACGACTTCCTGCAGAAGCGTGAGTGGGAGTGGTCGCTCAAGGACCAGGCCTCGATGCTCGCCATGCGCCGGGGGCTGTCGGTCGCGCCGCCGAAGCTCAAGCACAAGATGTTCCACGACCTGCGGTCGGTCTACGGCCTGACCGGGGTCAACGCAGGCGAGGTCGAGGCGGTGCACGCCAAGACCCTGGAGAAGGTGCACGAGCAGCACCTGGTCGAGGTGCAGGGCCAGTCCGACGTGCTGGTGATGGGCATCCCGTACGTCGGGCCCTACAACGTGAACTCGTCGCTGAACCCGATCCTGGCCACCTGCATGGGCCTGGGCTACTACTTCAACTCCTACCTCGGCCAGCCGGTCGTCCGGAAGGGCGGCGCGGTGATCCTCTACCACCCGCTCAACGAGGGCTTCAACCAGCTGCACCACCCGTCGTACGTCGACTTCTACGAGGAGGTGCTCGCCGAGTCGACCGACCCGGCGGTCGTGGGGGAGAAGTACGAGCAGCAGTTCGCCGAGGACCCCTGGTACCGCCACCTCTACCGCACCTCGCACGCCTACCACGGCGTCCACCCGTTCTACATGTGGTACTGGGCGGCGCACGCCATGGACCACGTCGACGAGGTCATCTGGGTCGGCGCCGACCGCAAGGTCGCGGCCCGGCTCGGGTTCCGCGCGGCGACGACGCTGGCCGACGCGCTGGAGATGGCGTCGGGCACGGTCGGCAGCAGCCCGTCGATCACCTACCTCCACAACCCACCGCACCTCCTGGCGCACGTGAAATGAACACCCCATTCGAATGCTCACTTCGTTCCGCTTCGAACGGGGACCCCGAATGAACAGCGGGCTCGTCAAGGGCGGCATCGCCGACGTCAAGCAGGTCGCCCGCGGCTGGCGCTGGGGCCGGCGACCGCAGGTCCCGCGCTCGGCCGAGCAGTGGGTGCCGGCCAACAAGTCGACGGTGTTCCGCTCCGAGTGGTCGCGGCGCCGGCCGGCGATCGCGGCCCGCGAGGTCGTGCAGAAGGTCGGGCTCGAGCCGCTCTTCCGCTCCCAGGTGCGGGCGAAGGTCGAGGGGCTCGACGTCCTCGACCGCGTCGAGGGTCCGGTCATCTTCGTGGCCAACCACGCCTCCCACCTCGACACCCCGCTGATCCTGCTGTCGCTGCCCGACGAGTGGCGACGGCGTACGGCGGTGGCCGCCGCGGCCGACTACTTCTTCGACACCTGGTGGCGCGCGGTCGGGTCGGTGCTGCTCTTCAACACGTTCCCGATCGACCGTCGCGGCGGCGTCATGGCGGCCACGCCCGGCGAGGTCCTCGCCGACGGCTGGAGCCTGGTGATCTTCCCGGAGGGCACCCGCTCGACCGACGGTTGGATGGGCAAGTTCCGGATGGGTGCGGCCTTCCTGGCCAAGGAGTACGGCGTGCCCGTCGTGCCGGTCGCCCACCGGGGCACGTTCGCGGCGATGCCGCGCGGCCAGAACTGGCCCGCGCGCGGACGGCGCCAGCTCACGATCCGCTTCGGCGAGCCGCTCGTCGCCGGGCCGGACGAGTCGGTGCGCGAGTTCGCCCCCCGCATCAAGGACGCCGTCGCCTCGCTCCTCGACGAGGACAAGTCGACCTGGTGGGACGCGAAGCGGCGGGCCGCCTCCGGCACCACCCCCGACCCCACCGGACCGCAGGTCGCCCAGTGGCGCCGGGTCTGGGAGCAGACCGAGTCGCCCGCCGCCGACGCGCCGTCGCGCAAGCTCACCGCCTGGCGGCGTTAGCCGCGATCTCGGTGGTTGAGGAAGGACGAAGTCCTGTCTCGAAAACCCCGCAGCCAACCTAGCCACGTCGGCTGCGGGGGCAACGAGTGCGGTTGCTGCGCAACCTCCTCAACCGCCGGTGAGGTGAGAGCTCCCTCATCCGCGGCTCACGGTCACCTCACCGCGGGCCGCGAGAGTCGTCTCGTAGTTGAAACCCACACGAGGAGACCGACATGAAGAAGTTCCTGACGACCGGATCGCTCGCCACTGCCGGACTGGCCACCGCCGCTCTGGTCGCCTGGCAGGCGCCGGCGGCGTTCGCCGACCACGGCTCCGACGACAGCACGCAGTCGAGCAGCGTGGTGCACCGCCACGGCAACGACGACGGCCCCGGCCACGACGCGAACGACGACCACGGCCGGCACGGTCATGGCAACGACGACGGTCCGAACCACGACGCGAACGACGACCACGGCGGCCACCACGGCCATGGTCACGGCAGCGACGACTGACCGTCGGGTCAGCGGGGTGGGGTCACCGGTTGAACCGGTACCCCATCCCGCGCACGGTCGCGATCGTGTCGGCGCCGAACTTCTTGCGCAGGTAGCCGACGTAGACGTCGACCACGTTGGACCCCGGGTCGAAGTCCATGCCCCAGACATGGTCGAGCAGCTGCTCGCGGGAGAGAACCTGGCCCGGGTTGACCATGAAGGTCTCGGCGAGCGCGAACTCCCGCGCGGAGAGGTCGACCTCCTTCTCGCCGACCACCGCGCGCCGGGTGCGGACGTCGAGCCGCACCCCGCCCGACTGCAGCACGTCCTCGCGCAGCGCCGCCGAGTCGTGGCCCTGCCGCAGGCGGAGCCGGACCCGCGCCAGCAGCTCGGCGAAGCGGAACGGCTTGGGCATGTAGTCGTCGGCGCCACCCTCGAGCGCCGACACCGTGTCGCCGACCGAGTCGCGTGCGGTCAGCACGATCACCGGCACCGTGGAGCCCTGCGAGCGGAGCCGGTCGAGCACCTCGAAGCCGTCGATGCCGGGCAGCCCGATGTCGAGGATGACCAGGTCGAAGGCGCCGCTGAGTGCCTGGTCGAGGCCTTCGTGCCCGTCGGCGACGGCGGTCGGGAGGTGTCCGTCGGCACGCAGGCCCTTGGACACGAACGACGCGATCCGCTGCTCGTCCTCGACGATCAGGATGCGGGCCACGAGTCCTCCTGGGGTCTGCTCGGCAGCGTGATGACGAAGCGGGCACCCGGCGGATCGGCGTCCTCGACCGTCACCGTGCCGCCGTGCGCTCGCGCGATGGCACCGACGATCGAGAGGCCGAGTCCGAAACCCTCGTCACCAGGAGGTACGGCGGCGCGGCCGAAACGTTCAAAGATGTGCGCACGATCTTCGGGCGGCACGCCCGGGCCGGTGTCGCGGACCCACATCCGGAAGGCGCTCCCGTCGTACGACGACCCGATCGCGACCGCGGCACCGTCGCGGGTGTGCTTGACCGCGTTGTCGGCCAGCTGGAGCACCGCCTGGGTGAGGCGTTGCTCGTCGGCGAGGACCTTCGCGTCGGCCGAGCCGTCGAGGGTCCACTCCCGGTCGCCGAGCCCGCAGGCCTTGGCGACCAGGTCGGCCGTGAGCTGCTGGAGGTCGACCGGCCGGAGCCGGAGGAAGTCGGGCCGGTCGCTCTTCGCGAGCAGGAGCAGGTCGCCGACCAGCCGCGACATCCGGTCCGTCTCGTCGAGCAGCAGCTCGCGGGTCTCGGCGATCTCCTCGGGGCTGCCGGTGTCGAGCAGCTCCAGGTGCCCGCGCAGGACGGTGAGCGGCGTCTTCAGCTCGTGGCCGGCGTCGTCGAGGAACTGCCGCTGCCCGACGAAGGCGCCCTCCAGCCGGTCGAGCATCCCGTTGAAGGTGCGGGTCAGGGCGGTGAGGTCGTCGTTGCCCGTGACCGGGAGCCGCTGGGACAGGTCGGTCTCGCCGATCTCCTCGGCGGTCTCGCGCAGGGTGCGCAACGGGGAGAGCAGCCGGCCGGACACCCAGGCCGCCATCGCGGTCACCAGGAGCAGGACCAGGCCGGCGACGATCGCGTAGGTGCGCATCGTCTCGTAGAGGCCCTCGCGCGAGCGGTCGAGGAAGGTCACGACGACGAGCGCGCCGGTGGTGTCGCCCTGCTGGACGGTCTGCACGGCGATCTCGAGCTCGCCGAACTCCGAGTCGAGGCGGGTGGTGCCGTTCGACGCGAGCAGCGGACGAATGGCGTCGGGCAGCCAGGTGCTGCGCGAGATCGCGTTCCACTCGGGGAACTGGGCGCGGACGCCGGCGTCCCACCAGCCGATGAGCAGCTCGTCGTCGTCGGGGACGTTGCTCGCCATGAACACCCGCACCATCGCCTCGGGGCTGGCGAACTGTCGCTCCTCCTGGAGCCTGCGCAGCTCGGAGAACTCCTGGTCCGCCTGGTCCGCCACCTGCTGGTCGAGGCGGTGCGACTCGATCGTGTAGACGACGACACCCGCCACGGCCAGCCCGACGAGGACCAGCAGGGCGACGGTCGCGGTGATGCGCACGCGTACGGAAACGCCCGACCGGTGCGGTCGGGCGCTCGGTGGCGGGGCGGGTGGCTCAGCCGTCGTCGCCACCGCCGCCGTGACCGCTGTTGTCGCTGCCACCGCCACCGCTGCCACCGCCACCGCTGTCGTCGCCACCGCCGTGGCCGCCGTGGTCGTCGCCGCCGTGGTCGTCGCCGAGGTCGTCGTAGTCGGGCGTGATCACCTCGACGTCGCCGTCCTCCGGGGTCGCGCTGACCGGGGCGCTGGGTGTCGTGCTCGGCGTCGTCGTGGGCGTCGGGCTGGGCTCGTTGATCTGGATGGTGTGCCGCGGCGCGGGGTCGTCGGACGCGGACGCGGCGAGCGAGCCCGCGACGTACGCCCCGAGGGGGACGACGAGCACGAGCCCGAGCAGGACCTTCCAGACGGTCTTCATGGCACCCACGATCCTCCCTGATCGTGGGCCGGGGGTGAGAGGCGGATGAGAGGACTCTCATGGCGAGCCGTGGCTACAGTGGCCGCATGATCGTCCCGTTCAGTGTTTCCGACTTCCTCGACCGGGCCGTGCAGGTGTACGGCGAACGCATCGGCGTGGTCGACGAGCCCGACCAGCCCGCTCCGTCCCTGGGCGAGATGACGTACGCCGAGATCGGCGCGCGGGCCCGACGACAGGCGGCCAAGCTAGACGCCCTCGGCCTCGAGGTGGGTGACCGGGTCGCGATCGTCAGCCACAACAGCGCCCGCCTGCTCACGTCGTTCTTCGGCGTCAGCGGCTTCGGGCGGGTGCTGGTGCCGGTGAACTTCCGGCTCCGCCCCGACGAGATCCAGTACATCGTCGAGCACTCCGGCGCCCGGGTGCTGCTGATCGACCCCGAGCTCGAGGAGTCCCTCAAGGACGTCGAGGCCGAGTTCAAGTTCGTCCTCGGCGACGAGGGGATCCTCGACGTGGACGCCGAACCGCGGCCGTGGGAGCCGGACGAGAACGCGACCGCCTGCATCAACTACACGTCCGGCACCACCGCCCGGCCCAAGGGCGTGCAGATCACGCACCGCAACATCTGGGTCAACGCGGTCACCTTCGCGATGCACACCACGGTCAGCGACCGCGACGTCTACCTCCACACGCTGCCGATGTTCCACGCCAACGGCTGGGGGATGCCGTTCGCGATGACCGGCCTCGGCGTGAAGCAGGTGGTGATCCGCAAGATCGACGGCGCCGAGATCCTGCGCCGGGTGCGCGACCACGGCGTGACCGTGATGTGCGCGGCGCCCGCGGTGGCGGCCGCGGTCCTCGAGGCCGCGCAGTCGTGGGAGGGCGAGATCCCCGGGCGCGACAAGGTCCGCATCATCATGGCCGGCGCCCCGCCGCCGACGAAGACCGTCGCCCGCGTCGAGACCGAGCTGGGTTGGGAGTTCATCCAGATCTACGGCCTCACCGAGACGTCGCCGCTGCTGACCATCAACCGGGCCCGCGAGGAGTGGGACGACCTCTCGAGCGAGGAGCGGGCCGGTCTGCTGACCAGGGCCGGCGCGCCCGCGCTCGGCGTACGCCTGGCGATCTCCGAGGACGAGGAGAATGCCGGCGAGGTGCTGGCCCGCTCCAACGTCGTGCTCGAGGGTTACTGGGAGCAGCCCGAGGAGTCGGCCCGGGCGCTCGCGGACGGGTGGTTCCACACCGGCGACGGCGGCACGATCGGCGACGACGGCTATCTCACCATCTCCGACCGCAAGAAGGACGTGATCATCACCGGCGGCGAGAACGTCAGCTCGATCGAGGTCGAGGACGTGCTCTTCTCGCACCCCGCCGTGGCCGAGGTCGCGGTGATCGGCGTGCCGAGCGAGAAGTGGGGCGAGACGATCAAGGCGCTGGTGGTGCTGGCCGAGGGGGAGTCGGCGACCGAGGAGGAGCTGATCGCCTGGAGCAAGCAGAAGGCGGCCGGCTACAAGGCGCCGACGTCGATCGAGTTCCGCGAGGAGCTGGCCCGTACGGCGACCGGCAAGCTGCAGAAGTTCAAGCTGCGCGCGCCCTACTGGGAGGGCCACGGCCGCCAGGTCAACTAGAGCCAGGGACTGTCTCCCGGTTCAGCGGCCTGCTGCGCGCCGCCCAGAATCGACAGCCGGTCCCTAGGCCTTCTTCACGTCCAGCACGACCTCGAACTCCAGCAGGTCGGCGCCGGACGAGACCGGCTGGGCGCGCTCGCCCGAGTGGGCGGCGATGGCGGGGCCGTCGCGCCAGGCGGCGAACGACTCCTCGTCCTCCCACTGGGTGACGACGAAGTAGCGGTCCTCGCCCTTGACCGGGCGGAGCAGCTGGAAGCCGAGGAAGCCGGGCGTGCCGTCCACGGTGTGCGCGCGGTTGGCGAAGCGCTTCTCGAGCTCTTCGTGGGCGTGCGGGGGGACGGAGATGGCGTTGATCTTCACGACGGACATGCCCCGAGCCTAGTGTCCTGAATCAGACGTCCGTGTGCGCTTCGCGCACACATGACACGCGCCTCGCTGCGTTGCCGTCGCTCGCGAGACAACCCGGTATGGCTTCGCTCCGGCGCCTTGCGATGCACACACCCTGAGCACGCCCAGTGCTCATGGACGTCCGACTCAGAACACTAGAACGGCAACGCCGGCTCGTCGGTGACGACCGGGTCACCCACCCGGATCACTCCCGACGTCAGCGCGCGGAACACCGAGCCACCGCGGCGGCGCAGCGCTTCCTGGGCACCCGGGCCGACGGCGCTCTCCATGATCCGGCAGGGCGCGGCCACCCGGACCACCTCGAGCAGCACCTCGCCGATCTTCAGGCGCACACCCGGGTCGCGGGGCACGGGACCCATGATCGTGATGTTGCGTCGCGTCGCGGCCGCCGGGATCGAGGCGCCGAGACGCTCGGACGCCTCCTCCAGGTCGTCGGCGGACTGCACGGTCACGTGCCGGTGCCGGCTGCCGTGGAAGCGGTCGCCCACGATCCCGTGCCGCGCCTCGACCTCGATCTCCTCGCGCGGCTGCATGGCCGCATGCCGGTAGGGGGCGACGTTGAGCGCTGTCACGACCACACCCTCCACGGACCCATCCTCCCCGATAGCCTCCAGCCATGCCGGCACTCAAGGACGTCATGGACCTGCTGCACGGGTGGTACCCACCCGCGACCGCGGACTCGTGGGACGCCGTCGGCCTCGTCTACGGCTATCCGGGGGCGCGGGTCGACAAGGTGATGTTCGCGGTCGACCCCACGCCGGCCGTGGCCCGCGAGGCCGTCGACTGGGGCGCCGACCTGCTCGTCGTGCATCACCCGCTCTTCCTCAAGCCCGTGCACGGCTTCGCGGCCACGACGCCGAAGGGCCGCACCCTCGCCACCCTCGCCGGGGCCGAGTGCGCGCTGCTCACCGCCCACACCAATGCCGACCAGGCGGACGGCGGGGTCTCGGAGGCGATGGCGCTCGCGCTCGGGCTCACCGACCTCGCACCGATCGTGCCCGCGCCGGGTCCGGACCTCGACAAGCTCACGATCTACGTCCCGGCCGGTGACGCCGACCGGCTCCGCGCCGCGCTCGCCGAGGCCGGCGCCGGGCGGATCGGCGACTACGACCACGCGTCGTTCTCGACGCCCGGGGAGGGCCGGTTCCGCCCGCTCGAGGGGGCGAACCCGACGATCGGGGTCGTCGGAGAGGTGGAGGTGGTCGACGAGGCGCGGGTCGAGGTCGTGCTGCCGCGGTCGCGCCGTACGGCGGTGGTGACGGCGATGCTGGCCGCCCATCCCTACGAGGAGCCGGCGTACGACGTGGTCGAGCTGGCCGATCCCGGCGCGACATCGACCGGCACCGGGCGCATCGGCTCGGTCGCCGAGACGACGCTCGCCGACTTCGCCGCCGCGGTGGCGGCCGCGCTGCCCGAGACCGCCCAGGGCGTGCGGGTGGCGGGCGATCCACGACGGCCCGTGCGCCGGGTCGCCGTCTGCGGTGGTGCGGGCGACTTCCTGCTCGACGCGGTGCTCGGCACCGACGCCGACGTGTACGTGACGAGTGACCTCCGGCACCATCCCGCGGCCGAGTTCGTGGAGAAGG
>JAOPXG010000151.1 GCA_025965275.1 Nocardioides sp. | reverse complement strand
CCGGTCGCGACCTCCTTCGTCGGTCGCGCGGCTACTCGACCTGCACTCGTTGGTCGAGTAGCGAGCGCCAGCGAGCGTATCGAGACCTGTTGGTTGGTCTCGATACGCCGGTCGCGACCTCCTTCGTCGGTCGCGCGGCTACTCGACCTGGTGACTGGGTCCGAGCCTTCGCAAGCTCAGGCTCGGGTCACTCAAACAGCGTCTCCACCCACGCCCGTGGCGGGGCCTTGCCGACCGGCGGCGCGGCCATGTCGGCGGTGATCCGGGGCATCGGCGCGGTGTGCTGACCGGCGTGGCGGTGCCAGTCGCTCTCGGACTCGATGAGCGCACCGAGGTCGGGCCGGGCCAGGAAGACGCCGTGTCCGTCGGGACACAGGCTGACCTCGCCCTCACCCAGGGACGAGCTGATGGCCCGGGTGAGCATCTCGGCGCCGCAACGAGGACAAGTCAGGCTCTCCATGCGACGACGCTACCGCTCCCGCGGTGAGCCCGATCGGATGCACGCCGCGGGGTCGGGTAATACTGCACCCGTGACCTCGCCCCGCACCGGGTTCGCCTACCTGGACACGGTGCTCGACCCGCCCGGCTCCGTGCTGGCGTTCGCGCATCGCGGCGGCGCCTATCACCCCGAGATCGAGGGGCTGGAGAACACCCTGGCGGCGTTCCGGCACGCGGTGGCGCTCGGGTACGACTACCTCGAGACCGATGTCCACGTGACTCGCGACGGTGTCCTGCTCGCCTTCCACGACAGCGTCCTGGACCGGGTGACCGACCGGAGGGGCGAGATCGCGACCCTGACGTACGCCGAGGTCCGAGAGGCGCGGGTCGGGGGTCGCGAGCACGTGCCCACGCTGGCCGAGCTCTTCGACGCCTTCCCGGGCGCCCGCTTCAACATCGACATCAAGTCCGAGGGCGCGGTGCCGGTCCTGGCCGACTTCGTGGCCGCCCGCGAGGCGTGGGACCGGGTCCTGGTCGGGTCCTTCGCCCAGAGCCGGATCGACCTCTTCCGTGAGCTCACCCACGGCCGGGTCGCGACCTCCGCGACGCTGCGGGAGATCGGGCTCTTCCGGTTCCTCCCGAGCGCCCGGCTCGCCGGGTGGCTGACGCGCAACCGGTTCGCGGCCTTCCAGGTGCCGCCCCGGCGCGGCCGGCTGACCGTCGTGACGCCGGGCTTCGTACGCCGGGCGCACGCGGCCGGCAAGCACGTGCACGTGTGGACCGTCGACGAGTCCGGCGCGATGCACGAGCTCCTGGACCGGGGCGTCGACGGCGTCTTCACCGACCGGACGGACATACTCAGGACCGTGCTGACCGAGCGCCACGCGTGGCGCGGACCGCGGAGGGACGACGCATGACCGCAGCCGACGTGAGCGGTGTGGCCGACCTCGGGCCCCTCGAGCGGGCGCGGGAGCAGCGCGCCTGGTACTGGTACGACTGGGCCAACAGCGCGTTCGTGACGACGACCGCCGCGGTGCTGTTCGCGCCGTACCTCACCTCGGTCGCCGAGAAGTCCGCCTGCGGGTTCGTCACCGACGAGGACAAGGGCGTCAAGTGCACCGAGGACCTCCACGTCCTCGGGCTCAGCCTGTCGGCCGGCTCGCTCGTCTTCTACATCGTCACCGCCGCGACGATCCTCTCCGCGCTGGTGCTGCCGATCGTCGGCGCGGTCGCCGACCGCAGCTCGAGCAAGCCGAAGCTCCTCGGCTGCTTCGCCTGGGCCGGAAGCCTGATGGCGATGCTGATGTTCTTCGTCGCCGGCTCCGACTGGCAGCTCGGCGCGGTGCTGCTCCTCTTCGCGACGCTGTTCCTGGGTGCGAGCCTCGTGGTCTACGACTCGATCCTCGTCGACATCGCCGACCCCGACGAGCGCGACCGGGTGTCGTCGCGGGGCTGGGCGCTGGGCTACCTCGGCGGCGGGCTGCTGCTCGCCCTCAACTTCGGGCTGCTCACCGCGATGAGCGACCACACCGAGATGGCGGTCCGCATCAGCCTCCTCAGCGCCGGCCTGTGGTGGGCCGCGTTCACGATCATCCCGGTGCGCGGCGTCCGTGCCCGGCCACCGGTGAACCTCGACGCCGAGCCGGGCGGTCTCGTCTCCGCCAGCTTCGGCCAGCTGTGGCACACGCTGAAGGACCTGCGCCGCTACCCGGTGACGATGACGTTCCTGATCGCCTACCTCTTCTACAACGACGGCATCCAGACCGTCATCTACGCCGCGTCCGTGTACGGCGAGAAGCAGCTGGGCTTCGAGAAGAGCACCGTGCTGCTCGCCTTCCTCGTCGTGCAGTTCGTCGGGATCGGCGGTGCCCTCTGGTTCGGCCGGGTCGCCCGCCGGCGCGGTGCCTACCGGGTGATCCTCGTCGGGCTGATGGTCTGGCTGGTGGTCGTCGTCGCGGGCTGGCTGACCCCGGACGAGAACCTGCCGCTGTTCCTGCTCCTCGCGGTGGCGATCGGCGTGGTGCTCGGTGGCACCCAGGCGCTGTCCCGCTCCTTCTACAGCCAGCTCATCCCCCGCGGCCGCGAGGCCGAGTACTTCTCGCTGTACCAGGCCTGTGAGAGGGGCACGAGCTGGATCGGGACGCTCATCTTCGGTCTGGTCCACCAGTGGACCGACTCCTACCGGCCGGCGCTCCTGGCCCTCATGGTCCTGTTCGTCATCGGGATCGTCTTCCTGGCCCGGGTGGACCCCCGGCGGGGCATCGAGGAGGCCGGCAACGCCGTCCCGGCCGTCGTCTGACGCCGACCGGAGGGCGCGGGACAGGTGTGAGCGCGGCCATACCCGCGTCCTTGCCGGAATCTTGGCCCGCCCTCTACCGTTGAACGGATTGAGACGTCACGAAGATGGGTACACGAATCCCTGGTATCGGTGTCATGGACGCCGATGTCGTCCGTCTCGGTCAGGTAATTCGGGGGAAACAAGATTCGGGAGGTGGCTCATGGCTGAGCGCACACTGCGTGGAGCGCGGCTCGGGGGCCAGAGTTTCGAGGACGAGCGTGGCATCGAGTTCGCGGCTCGCCAGCAGGTTGGTTACCAGTGCCCCCAGGGGCACGTGTTCGAGATCACGATGTCGGTCGAGGCCGACGTCCCGGCGGTGTGGGAGTGCCCGCGCTGCGGTGCCGAGGGGCTCAGCGTCTCCGGCATCCAGCCCGAGGTGAAGGCCGAGAAGCCGGCCCGCACCCACTGGGACATGCTGCTCGAGCGGCGTTCGGAGAAGGAGCTCGAGGACATCCTCAAGGAGCGTCTCGAGCTGCTGCGCGGCGGCGAGATCGGCCCGGCGCACCTGCACCGTGCCAACCAGAAGAAGAGGAAAGCGACTGCGTGAGCGCAGCGAAGGCGTGCGCTTTGACGGTCGTCGAGCAAGCCGTGCGACTGAGCGTGCGAGGTCGCGACCGGCGTGTCGAGACGCGGTGAGCTGACAGACAACAGCTCCCCGGCTTTCACGCCTCGTCGTCGTCCACGACTTCGCCCCGGACCACGGGCCCCGATGAGGGCCCGGGTCCGGGGCGCGTCACGTTCAGGACCACCCGACGCGCCACCAGCATCGTCAGCAGGCGCCGGAAGACGGGCCGCGTGGGCGGCAGGATCAGCAGGATGCCGAACGCGTCGGTGACGAACCCCGGCGCCAGCATCAGGGTCCCGCCGATCAGGATCAGCGCCCCGTCCGCGAGCTCGGTGCCCGGCATCCGGCCGCTGTCCAGCGCGTCGCGCAGGGCCCGCCAGGCGCGGCCACCCTCGCGCTTGATCAGCCAGGTGCCGAGGATGCTGTCGAGGACGAGCAGCAGGATCGTCCACCACGGACCGATCACCTGCCCGACCTGGATCAGCACGTAGATCTCGATCAGCGGCACCAGGATGAAGATCGTGAAGAGCGCCAGCGAGACGACCCGGCGACGGCGGCTCATCGCCGACCGCCCAGTGCCCGGCGTACCTGGGCGGCGCGCTCGCGCAACCCCCAGACGGTGATCCGCTTGAGCGACTCGGCGGCGACGGAGCCGCTCATCTTCGAGTCGCCCCGCACCCGCTCCACGAACTCGATCGGGACCTCGCGCACGGTGAGGCCCGCGGCGAGGGCCCGCGCCACCATGTCGGTCTGGAAGACGTAGCCGGTCGACTCCACCGAGGCGAGGTCGATCTTGTCCAGCGTGGCCCGCCGGAAGAGCCGGAAGCCGGCCGTCGCGTCGCGCACCGCGATGCCGAGCAGGAGCCGCACGTAGAGGTTGCCGCCGCGTGAGAGCAGCTCACGCTGGCGCGGCCAGTTGACGACCGACCCGCCCGGCACCCAGCGCGACCCGATCACCAGGTCGGCGTCGACGAGCGCGGCCAGCAGCCGGTCGAGCTGCTCGGGCTGGTGGGAGCCGTCGGCGTCCATCTCGCCGATGACGTCGTAGCCAGCGGCCAGGGCGACGCGGAAGCCGTGCAGGTACGCCGCGCCGAGGCCGGCCTTCACGGTCCGGTGGACGACGGACACGGCCGGGTCGGCGGCCGCGAGGTCGTCGGCGACCTGGCCGGTGCCGTCCGGCGAGCCGTCGTCGACCACGAGGACGTCGATCGCGGGCTGGGCGGTGCGGAGGCGTCCGACGATCCAGGCGAGGTTGGTCGCCTCGTTGTACGTCGGGATGACGACGACGACGCGGCCGAGGCCGTCGACGCCGCCCTCACTGCTTGCGGGCCTCACGCGCTCCGCCCTTCACTCGCTCCTGCGGCAGAGGTGGCGGGCGCGGACCGTGCCGGGCCGTCCTCGGCCTGCTGCCGGTTCCGGGACCGACGATACGGGACGCCGGTGGTGAACAGGGCGAGGATCAGGCCGATCAGCGCCAGCGCGATGCAGAGCCGGCCGCTCCACGGCCCGATGCGCACGGCGGGCGTCACGCTGTCGTCGAGCTCGACCCGCTCGACCAGTGCCTGCTGGGTGCGCGGGGAGGCGCTCGCCACCACCGTGCCGTCGGGTGAGATCACCCCGGACACGCCGTTCGTCGAGGCGACGACCAGCCAGCGCCCGGTCTCGATCGCTCGCAGGCGGGTGATCGCGAACTGCTGGTCGATCTGGTCGGTGTGGATGAACGTCGCATTGCTCGTCTGCACGGTCAGCAGCTGGGCGCCGTGCTCGACCTGGGCGTAGATCGCGTCGTCGTACGCGACGTCGAAGCAGATGGAGTCGGCGACCTGCACCCCGGCGATGGTGAGGGGCTCCTGGCGGGTGCCGGCGACCATGTCGCGGCCGACCATGGTCAGGCGACCGATCTGGAGGTTGTCGAGGTAGCGGCGGAACGGGATGTACTCGCCGAACACGACCGGGTGGTGCTTGGTGTAGCGGTCCCCCGCGCCGGTCACCGGGTCCCACACGATCCCCTGGTTGAGCACGTGCGTGGGGCCCGCGTCGACGATCGCACCGACCAGGATCGGCACGCCGATCGCGTCGCTGGCGGTCCGGATCGCCGCGTTGGTCTGCTCGTCGCGGAACGGGTCGACGGCGGTCGAGTTCTCGGGCCACACGACGAAGTCAGGACGCGGCTCGGCGCCGGTCGCGACGTCGCGGGCGAGCTGGGTGGTCACGTCGACCTGGTTCTGGGTGACCTGGCGGAAGTCGTCGAGGATGTCGTCGCCGTTGCCCGGGACGTCACCCTGGACCGCGGCGACGGTCACCGCGCCGTCCGGCGTCGTCTGCCACGGGACGGCGAGCGGACCCACCAGGGCGGCCACGGCGAGGCCCGCCACGCAGCCGGCGGCGACCAGGCGGGTCCGGCCCTCGGCCACGACCGCCCAGGCCAGCAGCGTGCCGCTGAGCGCGAGCACGAAGCTCACCCCGGTCGTGCCGATCCACGGCAGCGCGTCGGCGACCGGCGTGTCGACGACCGCGAACGCGAGCCGTCCCCAGGGCATCCCGCTGAACGGCCAGGTGCTGTACCAGAGCTCGGTGGTCACCCAGGCGGCCGCGACCCAGACCGGCCAGAGCCGGTGCCGCTGCAGCACGGGTGATGCGGCGCCGAACACCGCGAAGTACAACGACTGCCAGATCGAGAGCCCGACCCAGGCGTCCGGGCCGACGGTCCGCATCCAGAAGAGGAGGACGACCTCGAAGCCGAGGCCGAACGCCAGGCCCACGAGGAGGCCGCTGCGCACCCGGAGCCCGCGGGTCGCGAGCACGAAGCCGGCGACCGCGAACGGGATCACCGCCGGGGCCGCGACCGGCTCGAAGGCGAGGGACAGCCCCACGCCCGCGAGGGCGGCGACGAGGACGCGGGTCAGCACGGGGACAAAAATACCGGCCTCCCGTCTGGGAGGCCGGCTGGACACCTGCTTTGCAGAGCTCCGGAAGAGACCCGCACCCTTCGGTCCAACGCGCCGACGACCGGCTGCCGAGAGCGGGCTGTTGTCTAGGGGACGCGGGTCCCTTCCGTATCCGGTCTCGCGGAGCGGACCGACCTCCGCGAACCACGTCGGACGGGATGGGTGGCACCCCACCCTCCGACACGGCCACTCGGACGTCGGTTCGCCGGCCACGATCTGCATGAGCGGACGGCACACACTGGATCGTCAACCCGGTGGCTGTCAACCGGTCCGTGACCTGCGGAAACGTGCGAACTCGCAGGTCAACGACGTGATCGGGAACACGGAAAATCCAAGCAAAATCTCGCCGGGCTCCGGCGTGTCGCGGGCGACGCGCCGACGACGGGTCAGGAGGTGCCCGTGATCAGCCTGGGACGACCACGGTACCGGTCGCCGAGGTCGCCAGGATCGGCTCGACCAGGACCTCGGCGGCGCCCGGCTGGTCGTCGGTCGCCGCGCCGCGCGCCACGACGTACACCGCGAAGTCCATGACCCGCGACCGGGTGCCGACCCGGGTCAGCTCGCAGGTGATCTCGAGGACGTCCCCGGCGCGGACCGGGGCTCGGAACTGCACGTCGGAGTAGGACGCGAAGAGTCCCTCGTCGCCGTCGGTCCGCATGCACATCTCGGTCGCCACGTCCCCGAAGAGGCCCAGGCTGTAGGCACCGTCGACGAGGTTGCCGGCGTAGTGCGCGTGCGAGTACGGCACGTAGCGACGGTGGACGACCCGGGTGCCGACGGTGGCGTTCTGGGGGGTGCTCATGCGGCGGACCCCCTCCTGGCGAGCTGGTGGACGAGGTACGACGCGACCTCGCCGGGGGTGGTGCCGCGGGTGAAGACCCGGTCGACGCCGAGGTCGGCGGCCGCGCTCTCGTCGAAGCGTGGCCCGCCCACGATCAGCAGCGGCCGCTTGTCGGACGGGTAGGACTCGCGGAACGCCGCGGACATCTCGCGGGTGTTCAGCAGGTGGGCGTCGCGCTGGGTCACGACCTGCGAGACGAGGACGGCGTCCGCCTTCTCCTCGCGCGCCCGCTCGACCAGCTGGGGCACCGAGACCTGGGCACCGAGGTTCACGACCTTGAGCTCGCGGTAGTACTCGAGCCCCTTCTCCCCCGCGAAGCCCTTGATGTTGAGGATCGCGTCGATGCCGACCGTGTGGGCGTCGCTGCCGATGCAGGCCCCGACGACGGTCAGCCGGCGGCGCAGCGCGCGCTTCACGGCGGCGTTGACCTCCTTGGGCGTCAGCAGCGGGTAGTCGCGCTCGACGACCTCCACCTTGCTCACGTCCACCAGGTGGTGGACCCGGCCGTAGACGACGAAGAACGTGAAGTCGGGACCCATCGGCTTCGCGTGGACGACGAGCGCCGGCTCGATGCCCATCTTGGCGGCCAGCTGGGCCGCAGCGCCCTCGGCGACCTTGGAGTGGGGCACGGGCAGGGTGAAGCTGGCCTGCACCATGCCGTCGCCGGTGGTGTCGCCGTACGGCCGGATGATGTGGCTCTGCTCGGTCACGGCGCTCTCCTTGTCGTACGGCGCCTCGGTTCCTGAGGAGGTTGCGCAGCAACCGTCTCGAAGGGCTCCTCCAGGATCTCGCTGGCGGGGTTGTAGTAGGCGCTCGACTTCTTGGCGACGCCGTCGAGCCCGCGGCCGCCGTCGGCGGGTCGCTTCATCAGGCCGAAGGTGCCGTCGGCGATGGCGTCCAGGAGACCGTGCTTGTGGTCGAGGATCTGGTGCATCAGGTCGACCGACTCCCCGAGCACCTGACGGGCCCGGTTGGCGATGAAGCCGTCCGGCTCGGGTCGGAAGTCCTCGTGCAGGCGGCCGGCGGCGTTCATCACGTAGCGGACGTTCTGCAGGGCCAGGTCGCGGTCGGAGATCCACGGCGTGACGACGGCCTCGGTCATCATCCCGACCAGCAGGATGCCCTGGCCGGTCAGCGCGCCGACCAGGTTGAAGAAGCCGTCGAGCAGGTAACCCTTGAAGATGTCGCCGGTCATGTGCCGGGTGGGCGGCATCCACTTGAGCGGCGCGTTCGGGAACAGGTCGCGGGCCAGCATCGCGTGCGCGAGCTCGAGCCGGAACGAGTCGGGCACGTCGGGGTCGATCTCGAAGGCGTGGCCCAGGCCCAGCTGCCAGTCCTCGAGGCCGGCCTCCTTGGCGAAGTACTCGTTGAGCAGCTGGCTCGTCGTGACCGTGTGAGCGGCCTCGATCGCGTCGGCGGTGGTGAGGTAGTTGTCCTCGCCGGTGTTGATGATGATCCCGGCGCGTGCGTGCACCTGGCGGCTGAAGCGCTGGTCGACGAACGTGCGGACCGGGTTGATGTCGCGGAAGAGGATCCCGTACATCGAGTCGTTGAGCATCATGTCGAGCCGCTCCATGCCCGCCAGCGCCGCGATCTCGGGCATGCACAGGCCCGAGGCGTAGTTGGTGAGCCGGACGTAGCGGCCGAGCTCCCGGCTCGACTCGTCGAGCGCCGCGCGCATCAGGCGGAAGTTCTCCTGCGTGGCGTAGGTGCCGGCGAAGCCCTCACGGGTGGCGCCCTCGGGCACGTAGTCGAGCAGGCTCTGCCCGGTCGAGCGGATCACCGCGATGATGTCGGCGCCCTCGCGCGCGGCCTGCTGGGCCTGCGGGATGTCCTCGTAGATGTCGCCGGTCGCGACGATCAGGTAGATCCAGGGCTTGCGCGGTGCGTCGCCGTGTCGCTTGATCAGCCGCTCGCGCTCGACCCGGCGCGCGTCGATCCGCTTGATGCCCTTCGCGACCTGGGCGCGTGAGGCACGCCGCGCCCGATCGGCGTCCTTGCCCTCGGGCAGGCGGAACGTCACGGAGCCGGCGGACGCCTTCTGGGCCAGCGTCGACAGGTCGTCGGCCTCGCCGCGCAGGAGCGCGTCCCACACCGGCAGCGCGACGCCGTGCTCGAGGCCGGTGTCGGCGCGGACGACGTCCATCAACCGGTTGACCCAGGGCGTGCCGTCGGGGTCGGCGCCCTGGAGGCCGGCGAGGCGCAGCGTGGCCCGCTCGACGGCGACCGTGGTGTGCTTCTTGGCCAGGGTCACGATCGGCCGCCCGGTCTTGCGGGCCAGCGCCCGCGCCTCCTTGACGGTGGCCGGGTCGAGGTCGAGCTTGGTCCGCGGACGGGTCGTCACTGGTGCACCTCCATCCGGCGCCCGAAGAGCGACCGCACGCCTGCGACCTCGCGGAGGAGCTCGAGGGCGTACGCCGCGTGGCCGGGCGCGTAGCCGTTGCCGACCAGCATCGTGACATCGGCGGCCAGGCCCTCGGCGCCGAGCGCGGCCGCGGAGAACGACGTCGCCATCGAGAAGAAGACCACGGTGCCGCGGTCGGCGGTGGCCAGGATGGCCCCGCCCTCGCACCCGGGGACGTCGACGCAGACCACGGTCACGTCGGCCGGTCCACCGGCGGCGGTCACCGCGTCGCGGAGCGCGATCGGGTCGCGGGCGTCCGCGACCACGACCTCGTCGGCGAGGCCCGCGTCGCGGAGCAGCTCGGCCTCGGCCTGGTGCGGGACGACGCCGACGGTGCGCTTCGCGCCGGCCCGCCTGGCGGCGGCGAGGCTGAGCGAGCCGGACTTGCCGGCGCCGCCGATGACGGCGACCACCGCATCGTCGTAGTTCTCCACGACCCGGCCGGTCAGCGCCGGCGCCCCGCAGACGTCCATGACCGAGAGGCTGAGCTCGGTGGGCAAGTCGTCGGGCAGCACCGCCGCGATCGAGCGGCCGAAGAGCACGGCGTACCCGTCACACGGCACCTGCT
Organism: Nocardioides sp.; assembly: GCA_025965275.1. Lineage (GTDB taxonomy): Bacteria > Actinomycetota > Actinomycetes > Propionibacteriales > Nocardioidaceae > Nocardioides. The sequence continues at coordinate 721 of JAOPXG010000151.1, read as the reverse complement.
CCCCTCCCCCGTCCCAGCGCTCGAGGCCGTCCTCGATGACCAGGGGCGTGAGGGTGAGGGACACCAGCGTGGCGACGCGGTCGCCGATGGCCAGGCCGAGCGGCGACTCCGGGCCGACCTCCTCGACGGTGCCGATGAGCATGCCGCCGGAGCCGGTCTCGGGGTTCTGCATCTTGCCGCGGGCCGCGACGATCTCGAGGACCTCGGCGCGGATCGCGTCACGCGCTCCCCCGTGCTTGCGCTCGAGCTGGCGGTAGGACGCGGCGTCGAGGTTGAGCCGCTCGACGCGGATCCGGACCTCGTCGGGCCACAGCTCGCGTCGGGTGTCGAGCCGGTCGGCGGCCTGGGGCAGCCGCACGGCGTCGTCCAGGACGCGGTGCAACCCGGTGGGGTCGCTGGGACGGGCGGTCATGACGGTGCATCCTCCGATGAAACAGTCAACAAACAGGAGATTGTGCGGCGCGCCATTGGACGAACCGGATATCGTCCTCGTACTCTGACAGAGGTTGCGTGCTCACACAAACGACTCGCCGCCGACGTACCCCTTCACCGCTGGGAGCGCCAGACATGAGTATCGAGACCTCCATCGCCACGCTGATCGAGGGCCAGACCGGACAGCCGTACCCCTACCGGCGGGTCGAGCGCGTCGAGCCCGACTGGACCCGTTTCCCGGGCTGGAGGGACGTCACGGCCGCCGACTGGGCCTCCGTGCAGTGGCAGC
>JAOPXG010000138.1 GCA_025965275.1 Nocardioides sp. | reverse complement strand
GAGCATGATGCGGGTCTGCAGGCCGGGAACCGTGCCGAAGCCGAAGCCGCCCATCAGCACCAGGGCGATCACGGTGGCGATGGGGTTCGCGGCGGTGAGAGCGAAGAGCGCCATCACCACGGCGAGTCCGATCAGCAGCACGATGAGGGTGCGGTCGAGGCGGCGATCCGCCGCCTTGCCGCCGAGGATGTTGCCCACGAACAGGCCGGCCCCGAAGACCACGAGCAGCCACGGCACGGCCGCGCTGCCGAACCCGCTCACCTCGGTGAGCGTGTAGGCGATGTAGGTGAAGGCGCCGAACATGCCGCCGAAGCCCAGGACCGTGACCGTCAGCGAGAGCCAGACCTGTCCGTTGCGGAAGGCCGCCAGCTCGCGCACCAGGCTCCCGGGAGCGGCCTTGGCGCGTTCGGTCACGCTCGGCACCAGCAGGGCGATCGCGACGAACGCCAGGACGCCGATCACGGTGATCGCCCAGAAGGTCGCGCGCCAGCCCAGCTGCTGACCGAGCAGGGTCCCGGCCGGGACGCCGAGCACGTTGGCGATGGTCAGGCCACCGAACATGAGCGCGATCGCGCCGGCCCGCTTCTCGGGGGCGACCAGGTCCGCGGCCACCACCGCGCCGATCCCGAAGAACGCGCCGTGGCAGAGCGCGGCGACGACGCGGCCGGCGAGCATGAGGGCGTACGTCGCGGCGACGGCGGAGAGCAGGTTGCCCACGATGAAGAGGACCATCAGGCCGAGCAGGACCGGCTTGCGCGGCAGCCGGGTCACGGCGGCGGTGAGCCCCACGGCCCCGACCGCGACGCTCAGCGCGTAGCCGGAGATCAGCCACCCGGCGCTGGCCTCCGAGACGGCGAAGTCCGCGGCGACCTCGGGCAGGAGTCCGGCGATCACGAACTCGGTCAGGCCGATGCCGAACCCTCCGACAGCGAGGGCGAGCAGTCCGGGTTTCATCATGTCCTCCGATTCGTGCATGCGGGGATATCCCGCGCGTGCAATCAAATTAGTTGCACACGCGGTCTATTGCAAATCGCTGGTACAGTGGGCCCATGGCGATCAGCGATCAGGCCGTCGAGGTCCGCGCCCAGGGCTGGCGACGCCTGGCCGCGATGCACCAGCTCATCGAGACGAGCCTGGAGAAGGCGCTGCGCGACGCCCACGGCCTGTCGGTCGTCGAGTTCACGGTCATGGACGCGCTGTCCCGTCAGGACGGCTGGCACCTGCGGATGGCGCAGCTCGCCCGCGCGGCCGGGCTCTCCCCCAGCGCCGCGACCCGGTTGGTCAACCGGCTCGAGGAGCGCGGTCTGCTCACGCGCATCCTGTGCGCCGACGACCGGCGCGGCATCTACACGGAGCTGACCCCGGCCGGCCGCAAGGCGCTGACCCGGACCCGGCCGGCGCACGACGCGGCCCTCGAGGCCGCGCTCACCGAGGCGGCGGCCCTGCCCGAGCTCACGGAGCTGGTCCGAGCGGTCACCGGCTGACGGGTCCGCCCGTCACCAGGCCGTGTGGACGACGGACCCGGCCACGAGCGTGAGGGCGCTCGCCATCCCCCGCAGCGCCTGACCGAGGGCGGCGGTGTCCTGCTGGTCGTGGTCGCGCAGCAGCGGGTCGTGGTCGAGGAGCACCAGGTCGCCGCGGGAGCCGGGCGCCACCGTCGGCTGCCCGTCGACCGACGCGGCCAGCGCCTCGCGCGGGGTCAGCGCCTGCTCGCCGTGCCAGGGACCGCGCTCGTCGGCGCTGCGGTGGACGGCGGCGGCGATCGCCAGCCACGGGTCGAGCGGCGACACCGGGGCGTCGGAGCCGAGCGCGAGCTCGACGCCGTCGTCGAGCATCCACCGGAAGGCGAAGCAGCGCTCCGACCGGGCGCCCCAGATCTTCTCGGTGAGGTCGCGGTCGTCGAGCAGGTGCGCCGGCTGGACGCTGGCCCGGACGCCGAGCTCGGCCATCCTCCGGATGTCGGCCCGGTTGGCCATCTGCGCGTGCTCGATCGACCCGCGGGCGCCGGTGGCGGCGTACGACGCGAGCGCCTCCGCGACCGCGGCGTCACCGATAGCGTGGGTGGCGATCTCGAGACCGCCCGCGTGCGCCTTGCCGAGGAGCGCGCGCAGCTCGTCGCCGGAGAGGTTGGGCTGGCCGGCGGGGTACTCCAGCCGGTGCGCGTCGCCGTACGGCTCGCAGCACCAGGCCGTGCGGGTGTTGAGCGAGCCGTCGCTGATGATCTTGAGGGGACCCATCGTCGCCCGGTCGTCGCAGCCCGGGAGGGTGTCGCCGGTGCGCAGCCCGAGGGCGATGACGTCGTCGAGGTGCATGTCGTACGTCGCCGCGCGCACCCGCAGCACGTCGCACCCCTCCCAGCGCTCGGCCCAGTCCATCGGCCCGCTGCCGAACTCGAAGTCGGTGAACCCGACGATCCCCTTGGCCGCGGCGAAGTCGAGCGTGCGGCGGTAGGCCTCGGGTGACGTGCCGTCGGTGCCGACCAGGCTCGCGAGACGCGGGTAGGCGGCGAACCACTCGGCCTCGCGGACGACCGAGTCGCGGACCGGCATCGCGAGGTGCATCAGCGCGATCGTGTTGAGCCACGCGTGGTGGCCGTCGCCGCTGATCAGCACCACGGCGGTGTCGCCGGTGACGGCATCGAGCTCGGAGACGGTGACGTCGCGATCCCAGATGCCGGAGCGGTGGCCCCACCCGATGACCGGCAGGTCGGGGTACTCCGCCACCCGCTCGGCCACGAGCCGCAACGCCTGCTCGGGCGACTTGGCCGGCGCCAGGTCCAGCCGCCCGGAGGTCAGCGTCCACTGCGCCATGTGCACGTGCTGGTCCCACAGCCCGGGGATCAGCCAGCGCCCGGCGGCGTCGATCTCGTCCACCCCGGACGGCCGGTCGAGGCCCGGGCCGACCGCGGTCACCACGCCGCGCTCGACGGCGACGTCCACGGGCCGGTCGGCTGCCTGCTCACCGTCCCCGAGAGGGACGACGCGGGCGTTGCGGATCAGGAGACTCGTCACCCCCCGCACGCTAACGGCCCCACCTGATCGCCAGCACGCCGAGTCGGCGCTAACGCCATGACGAGTCGGCGCTTGTGCGGACTTTCTCCACAGGAAGCCTGTGGAGAAGCAGCGCGTTAGCGCCGACTCGCCGTTGCACAAGCGCCGAGTCGGCCGCTCAGGCGGGGTCGGGGCAGGGCTCGGCGTCGGGTACGCCGGGGGCGTCAGCCGCGTCGGGGGCGCCGCGCGCGTCCATGGTCCCCATCGGCTTCGGCTGCAGGAAGGTGCCGCCGATGACCGCGGCCGCCAGCGCCGCGACCGCGCCGGCCGCGAACGCGAGCTGGAAGCCACCGTTGAGCGCCTCGAGCGGCGACAGGCCGTCGGCGGCGAGCGACTCCGTGCGCCAGGTCGACAGGCTCACCAGCACGGCGAGGCCCAGGGCGCCGCCCATCATGAACGACGTGTTGACCACGCCCGAGGCCAGGCCGGCCTCGTGCGGCTCGACATCACCCATGGCGGCAAGCAGCACCGGGTTGAACGCGATGCCGGCGCCGGCGCCGAGCAGCAGCATCGAGGGGAGGACGTCGGTCAGGAAGCTGCCGTCGACCGGCGCGCGGGAGACGAGCGCGAGGCTGGCCGCCGCCAGCGCCAGCCCGGCCACGAGGGGCGGCCGGATGCCGAACCGCAGCACCAGCTTGTCGGAGACCCGCAGCGAGCAGAACGCCATCACCACGCTGGTCGGGAGGAAGGCGAGGCCGACGTCGAGGGCGTCGTACCCCAACACCTGCTGGAGGTAGAGCGCCGCCAGGAAGAACCACGCGAACATCGCGGCCGCCCACAGCACGCCGACGACCTGCGACACCACGACGTTGCGCAGCGTGAACAACCGCAGCGGGACCAGCGGCTCCGCCACCCGCGACTCCCACAGCACGAAGACCGCGAGCAGGACGACGCTGCCGGCGAGGAGCAGCGGCGCGCTGTCGACGATCCCGTAGACCGACAGCATCAGCGCGGCGGTCACGAGCACGGCGCCCAGCATGTCCACCCGGCCGCGCTGCTCGATCGCGTCGTCGGCCGGCAGCACGCGGCTCGCGGCGATCCAGACCCCGACACCGATCGGCACGTTCACCAGGAAGATCCAGTGCCAGGAGAGGAGCCCGGTCAGCACCCCCCCGAGCAGCACGCCGACGGCGCCACCGCCCGACATCACGAAGCCGAAGAAGCCCATCGCCTTGGCCCGCTCGGCCGGGTCGGTGAAGAGCCCCATGATCAGCGCCAACGCGACGGCCGAGACCGCGGCGCCCCCGAGGCCCTGGATCGCGCGGCCGACCACCAGCAGCTCCGACGACGGCGCCAGCCCGCAGGCGATGGACGCGACCGTGAAGAAGACGACCCCGCCGAGGAAGACCCGCTTGTTGCCGAGCAGGTCGCCGAGGCGACCGGACAGCAGCAGGAACCCGCCGAAGGTCAGCAGGTAGGCGTTGACCACCCACGCCAGGGCCGACTGGGAGAAACCCAGGTCGGACTGGATCGAGGGCAGCGCCACGTTCACGATGCTCGAGTCGAGCACGATCATCAGGTCGCCCAGGCAGAGCACGTAGAGCGCCAGCCAGCGGGACTTCACGTCGGTCATCGGATTCTCCTCGGTGGACAGGCTCTGACACCTGCTCCACGAACGGGGGGCTGCGAATACGACAGACCGGGCGAGACTTCCTTGGTCATCGGTGGTTGAGGTCGGTGCGTGCCTCACCGGGTCTCGACACGCCGGTCGCCATCAGCGGATCCGCTGCCGCGTCTCCGCTCACACGTGCCGGCGGGACTGGATGACGCGGAACCGGGACGCGACGTACGCGCCGTCCGTGTACGACGCGGTGGCCGCCGGGTTGGCGCCGGTGCCGTGGAAGTCCGAGAAGGCCGCGGACTGGTTGACGAAGACGCCGCCCAGCAGGTTCTCCGACAGCGCGACGCCGGCGTCGAGGGCCGCCTCGCGCACCTGGTCGACGACCTCGTCGGAGGTCGAGTAGACCGCGGCCGTCATCGCGCCGTGGCGCTGCACGGTGTCGCGGAACAGCGCGACGGACTGGTCGGTGTCGTCGGTCTCGATCAGGTAGGCGACCGGGCCGAAGCACTCCGACTCGTAGACGTCGGAGTCCTCCGCGGTGAGCGAGATCAGCATGGGGGTGCGCACCGTCGCGGCGTCGTACGTCGGATGCGTCACCGTCCGCGACGCCACGAGCACGTCGTGCTTCGACGCACCCTCCAGCCGGTCGAGGACGCCGTCGTTGACGATCCCGCCGAGCAGCTCCACCGCCCGCGCGTCGTCGCCGAGCAGCCGCTCGAGCGCGGCGCCGATGCCGGCCCCGACCTCGGCGGGCGACTTCACGCCGTCGTCGGTCGCGATGCCGGCCGCGGGCAGGTAGACGTTCTGCGGGGCGGTGCACATCTGGCCCGAGTAGAGCGCGAACGAGAAGGCGAGGTTCTGGCACATCGCGCCGAAGTCGGACGTCGAGTCGACCACGACCGTGTTGACGCCGGCCTTCTCGGTGAACACGACGGCCTGCCGGGCGTGCTCCTCCAGCCAGTCACCGAAGGCGTTGCCGCCGGTGAAGTCGATCAGCCGCACCTCGGGTCGCACGGCCAGCGTCGCCGCCAGGTGGTCGTCGGGCTCCTCCGCGGCGAGGGTGACGAGGTCCGGGTCGAAGCCCGCCTCGGCCAGCACCTCCTGGCAGACCTGCACCGTGATCGCGAGCGGCAGCACCGCGGCGGGGTGCGGCTTGACCACCACCGGGTTGCCGGTGACGAGCGAGGCGAAGAGCCCCGGCCAGGAGTTCCAGGTCGGGAAGGTGTTGCAGCCGATGACCAGCGCGATCCCGCGCGGCACGACGGTGAACGTCTTCTCCATCCGGATCGGCTCGCCGCGACCGGGCTTCTCCCACAGCGCCGTCGCGGGCGTGCGGGTCATCTCGGTCCACGCGTAGGCGACCGCCTCCAGCGCGCGGTCGAGCGCGTGCGCCCCGCCGGCCTGGAAGGCCATCACGAACGCCTGCCCGCTGGTGTGCTGCACCGCGTTGGCGAGCTCGAAGATGCGCGCGTGCAGCCGCGCGAGGATCTCCAGGCACACGCCGGTGCGCCCGTCCGGTCCGGCGTCCCGCCAGGCCGACATGCCGGCACCGGCCGCCGCCAGCAGCGCGTCGACGTCGGCCGCCCGCGGGTAGGAGACGCCCAGCTCGAAGCCGTACGGCGAGCGCTCGGTCGCGACCGTCCCGCTCGCGCCCGGGGTCGTGAGCGGGAACGGCCCACCCAGCCAGGCGTCGTACGCCGCCTGGCCGTCGGCGGCCGCGGTCTCGCCGTAGACCCGGGGCGACGGCGACTCGTCGAACGCCGAGAAGTACTCCCGGCTGGCGCACGCGGCGACCGCGGCCTCCAGTCGCTCGCGGTGGCGGTCGAACAGGGTGTCGCTCATGGCAGGTGCTCCCAGGCAAAAGAGTTTGTGACAGTCATCGCACACTCTGACACAGAACTGTCACAACGGGCAGGCGGCTACCCTCATCCGCCATGAGGGTGCGTTGGATCGGGCTGGCGCTTGCGCTCGCCCTGGTGGGTGCCGCCGCGGGCTACGGCCTGGGCGTGCTGCTCCGCTCCGAGCCCACCACCTTCGCGTCCGCCCACCCGGTGCCGGCCGTGTCGCCCTCGATCCCGATCGAGCCGACGCCGAGCTACGCCCCCGACATCGACTACCCGGCGCTCGCGACCGGCCTCTCCTACAAGAAGCACCGGATCGGCAACCCGCCGTACGAGTGGGAGTACGACGTGCCGACGGGCTGGACGTCCTTCCAGGAGGGGTTCTTCGAGGTCCGCTGGCGGCCCGAGGGCGAGCCGACGGACGGCGGCTACAGCCTGCGCGTCAAGATCATCAACCAGCACGAGAGCAACGAGCAGATGGTCGCGGACAAGAAGGCGGCGCTGACCGCGATCTACGAGGACGACGTCACCTTCACCGGCGAGACCGAGGACCGGCTGTCCTTCACCTACCGCGACGCCACCGCGAACAAGCTGCGCTACGACACCTTCCAGTGGTTCACCCCGACCGGCGGCGTCACCGCGGAGTTCGAGATGAGCGTCGTCGGCAGGGCGGCCGACCAGGCCGGCCTCGAGGACCTGCTCGACCACGTCGCGGCGAGCGTGCACAAGCGGCCGTAGCTCAGTAGCCGTGCACCACGACGTCGTCGAGGACGTTGTTGGCGGTCGCCCGGGCGGCGCTGCGGACCTGCACCCACAGCAGTCTGTTGGAGGCGAGCTGCACGACCCGCTCGACGGTCACGCCCCCCGGGCAGCCCGTGTAGAGAACCGTCCGGGTCGGGTTCTCGTCGATGATGTCGTCGACCGGCTCCTGGGCGTGGGTGCACTCGGGGTGCTGCGGCACCTGGTCGGGCAGCTTGGTGCCCGGCAGGATCCCGAGGAAGACGCCCTGCGACGTCGAGTCGACGTCGGTCCAGTGCTTGGACGTCCCGACCGACAGCGCCGGGAACTGCCCGCCACCGTCCGGCGCCCGCCACCCCTTCGGCGCCTGCGCCTGCTCCCAGCCACCCGGGACCGTGACCGACAGCGTGCCGGTCCGGTCGGTCACCTGGACCTCGTCCTCACCGCGCTGCTCGTAGAGGTACCCGCCCACCCCGCCGGCCGCGAGCACGGCCAGGCAGGCCAGCGCGGCGACGATCCGGCGGGCGGTGCGCCGCGGCGGCTTCGGGGGAGGCAACGCCTCGGACACGACCAGCGGCGACGGCCGCGCACCGGGCTGGGTCAGGTGCGGGTCGATCGGCAGCCACGGCGCGGACATCGAGCCCGTGGTGTCGCCGCCCAGGGCGGTCGACAGCGCGTCGACGTACGACGAGACGTCGGGCCACCGGTCCTCGCGGTCCGGCGCCAGGCCGCGTCGTACGACGGCCTCGAGCGCGTCGGAGTACGGCCGCTCCGGCGTCGACAGGGGCGGCGGCGGGCCGGGTGAGCCGGCCGCCGACAGCGAGGCGTGGGAGTACGGCGCCCGGCCGGTGAGCAAGAGGTAGGTGAGTGCGGCCAGCGAGTACAGGTCGGCCCGCCGGTCGAGCGGCTCGCCCTGCGCCTGCTCGGGCGCGACGAACGACGGGGTGCCGCCGATCATGGTCAGCCGCGAGGACATGTCGAGCGCCTTGCCGAGCCCGAGGTCGGCCACCATCGCCCGGACCCGCCCGTCGACGGTGCGGAAGAGCACGTTGGCCGGCTTCACGTCGCGGTGCAGCACGTGGCGCTCGTGCAGCGCCTGGAGGCCCGCGCCGACCTGGCGCACCACCTCCATCGCCTGCGGTGCGGTGAGACCCTCGACCTCGAGCCGGTCCGCGAGCGTGCCCTGGTCGGCGTACGCCATCACCAGGTAGGGACGCCCGTCGCCGAGCTCGCCCGCGTCGTACACGGTCACGACGTACGGCGACTCGACCTTGCGCAGGAAGCGCCCCTCCTCGACGAACCGCTGCCGGACGTGGCTGTCCTCGGTCCAGTTCTCGGCGAGCACCTTCACCGCGACCGGGGAGTCCAGCTGCTCGTCGTAGGCGAGCCACACGGTGGCGAACCCGCCCGACCCGATGCGTCGGCGCACGACGTAGCGACCGAGGCGTGAGGGCATGGACCCGCGTGCATCATGTCAAAGCAGGGGTCCGACCCCGAGGATCCTCGGGGTCCGCTCAGGGTCGGGGGGCGTCACTTCCCCGATGTGGGCGACCCCGGTCGACCCCGAAGGTTGACCCATGATCAAGGTCGAGTCCCTCACCAAGCAGTACGCCGGCTTCACCGCCGTCGACAACGTGACGTTCACGGCGCGGCCAGGCCGCGTCACCGGATTCCTCGGGCCCAACGGCGCCGGGAAGTCCACCACCATGCGGATCATGGTCGGGCTGACCCCCGCCTCGTCCGGGTACGCCGAGGTCAGCGGCCGGCGCTTCGCCGACCTGCCCAACCCCGGGCTCGAGGTCGGCGTCCTCCTCGACGCCTCCGCCCAGCACGCGGGCCGCACCGGCCGCGAGATCCTCACCATCGCGCAGCGCACCATGGGCCTGCCCGCCGGCCGGGTCGACGAGATGCTCGACCGGGTCAGCCTCACCGACGACGAGGCCGGGCGCCGGGTCCGCAACTACTCGCTCGGCATGCGCCAGCGGCTCGGCATCGCGACCGCGCTGCTCGGCGACCCCGACGTCCTCATCCTCGACGAGCCAGCCAACGGGCTCGACCCGGCGGGCATCCGCTGGATGCGCGACCTGCTGCGCGGGTACGCCGACCGGGGCGGCACCGTGCTGCTCTCGTCGCACCTCCTGCACGAGATCGAGGTCATCGCCGACGACCTGGTCGTCATCGGCCAGGGCAAGATCGTCGCCCAGGGCACCAAGTCCGAGCTGCTCGCCACCGCGGGCACGCTCGTCCGCACGCCCGACGCGCACGAGCTCGGCCAGGCCCTCACCACCGCCGGCGTGGCCTTCACGCCGAGCGCCGCCACCGGCAGCCAGGACGCCCTGCGGGTCGACGCCGACCCGGGCGTCGTCGGCAGGGTCGCGCTCGATGCCGGGGTCCACCTCGTCGAGCTGCGCACCGCCGACGGGGCCGGCCTCGAGGAGATGTTCCTCGAGCTCACCGCAGACACCCAGCGCGAGACCATCACCGAAGGAGCAGCAGCATGACCACCACCACCCTCGAGGGAGTCCTCGAGCAGGAGCAGGCGCGTACGGCGCGTACGGCGCCCGCCCCGATCCCGCTCTCGCGGATCGTGTCGGTCGAGCTCCGCAAGTCGTTCGACACCCGGTCGGGCTTCTGGCTGCTGGCCAGCGTCGGGATCGCCGCCGTGCTCGCCACGGCCGCCACCATCCTGTTCGCACCCGACTCCGAGCTGACGTACGACTCGTTCGCCGCCGCGATCGGTTTCCCGATGGCGGTGATCCTGCCGATGATCGCGGTGCTCTCGGTCACCAGCGAGTGGAGCCAGCGCAGCGGCCTGACGACCTTCACGCTGGTGCCGCACCGCGGCCGGACGATCCTGGCCAAGGCGATCGTCGCCGTGTCGATCGGCGTCGTCTCGATGCTCCTGGCCTTCGCGGTCGGTGCGCTCGGCAACGTCGTCGGCTCCGCCCTCGCCGGCGTCGATCAGGTGTGGGACGTCAGCTTCATCGACGTCACCGACATCATCCTGTTCAACATCCTGAACATGATGATCGGCTTCATGCTCGGCGTGCTGATCCGCAACTCGGCCGGCGCCATCGTGGCCTACTTCGTCTACTCGTTCGTGCTCCCGACGCTCTCGATGGTGCTCGCGACCAGCCAGGGCTGGTTCAAGGACCTCCAGCCGTGGGTGGACTTCAACTGGGCCCAGGGCGCGCTGACCAACGGCAGCTCGATGACCGGTGAGCAGTGGGCCCAGCTCGGCGTCACGTCGATCTTCTGGCTGGTCATCCCGCTCGCGATCGGTCTCCGGATGGTGCTGCGGTCCGAGGTCAAGTAACGACATCGCAACCCTTCCCCGTCGCCTGACTATCGTTCAGGCAACGGGGAAGGGTTCTTTGCATGCAGAACGAAGCGTTGACCGCGGACGAGATCGACGACCTGGCGCGCCGGTCGCAGGCCGGCGACCGCGACGCTCTGGAGGCGCTGCTCACGGCGGTCCGACCGCGTGCCCTCAACGTCTGCCGCGGGGTGCTCCCCCACCTGCCGGACGCCGAGGACGCCTGCCAGGAGGCGCTGATCAACATCGCCAACAAGATCGGCACCTGGGGCGGGCGCGGCCGGTTCACCACCTGGATGCACGTCGTCGCGGTCAACTCCGCGCGCTCGACGTACCGCCGGATGAAGAACCAGGCCACCTCGACCGACCCGCTCGAGGCCGGGCCGCTCGACAAGCCCGACCCGCGCACCACCAGCGTGATCGCCGGGACCCGCCTCGACCTGCTCGAGGCGATGGAGACGATCGAGAAGGACCACCCGCAGCTCGTCGAGCCGCTGCTGCTGCGCGACGTCTACGGCATGTCCTACGAGGAGATCGCCGAGCAGATCGGCGCCCCGCTCGGCACCATCAAGGCGCAGATCCATCACGGCCGGAAGCTGGCCCGCCCGTTGCTCCGGGGCACGGAGTGACCCGTGCGACGGGCACGGAGCCGACCCGTCAGAAACTGCCGGAGGAGCGAAGCGGGGGAGGCAGGCTTGTGAGGGGTCGGCGACCCCGTCCACGGTCGGCAACTCGTCCACGAGCGTCAACCATCGCGGGTTTGTCTGTGGCGTTGGCCGCGACCCTGGTCCTGGCCGGGTGCAGCTCCGACGGCGACCAGCCGGAGGACTCGCCCTCGCCGGCGCCGGCCGCGGTGCCCGAGGAGGTGGCCGACGGGATGAGCACGCCGGTCGAGGACCGGGTCTACCCCGACGTGGGCGACCCGGGCGTCGACGCCCTGCACTACGACCTCGATGTCGACTGGTCCCCGGACACCCGCACCCTGCACGCGGTGGAGACGCTCGACTTCCGCGCGACGGCCGACGCCGACTCCGTGCAGCTCGACCTCGGGAAGCCGCTGAAGGTGGCCGCGGTGACCCTCGACGGCAAGGACGCGGCCTACGACCACGCGGGCAAGAACCTCGTCGTCCAGGAGCCGGTCCGCGAGGACGGCGAGCACACCCTGGTGATCCGCTACGCCGGCACGCCGCGCCCGGTCCCGGCACCGACCGACCGCAGCGACTTCGACAGCACCGGCTGGACGATCACCCGCGACGGCGGGGTGTGGACGATGCAGGAGCCGTACGGCGCCTACTCCTGGTACGCCGTCAACGACCAGCCGTCCGACAAGGCGCTCTACTCCTTCACGATCAGCACGCCCAGTCCCGGGGTCGGCATCGCCAACGGCCAGCTGCAGTCGCGCACCCAGAAGGCCGGCGACACCGTCACGAGGTGGACCCTGGACGAGCCGGCCTCGTCGTACCTCGTCACCATCGCCATCGGCGACTTCACGATGACCGAGGACGAGTCGTCGTCCGGCATCCCGATCACGTACTGGACCGACCCCGACCAGCCCGCGCTGCTCGCCCGGCTGCACGAGGCGCCGGCCGCGCTCGACTGGCTCGAGGACAAGCTCGGGCCGTTCCCCTTCGACTCGCTCGGCTTCCTGGTCGTCGACTCCCAGAGCGGCATGGAGACGCAGACCATGATCACGCTCGGCGACACCCGCTACGCCACCGGGGCGGACACGCTGGTCCACGAGACCGCGCACCAGTGGTACGGCGACGAGGTCACCCCCACCGACTGGCGCGACCTCTGGATGAGCGAGGGCATGGCCACCTTCCTCCAGGGCGTCTGGACGGCCGAGGACCAGGGCACGTCGATCGACACCATCTTCGGCACCTGGGCCGGCTACAACCAGCAGCTGCGGACCCGGTACGGGCCGCCCGCGGACTTCGTCCCGGACTCCTTCGGCGCGGGGAACGTCTACTACATCCCGGCGGTGATGTGGAACGAGCTGCGCAAGAAGCTCGGCGACGAGCTGTTCTGGCGGCTGGTCCGCGAGTGGCCGTCGGCGCACGCCTACGGCAACGCCGGCTACGACGACATCACCTCTTGGTGGTCCGAGCAGAGCGGCGAGGACCTCACCGACTTCTTCCACGACTGGTTGCTCTCGGACAAGACGCCCCCGACGTCGCCCTGATCGTCGGTCGAGCAGCGAGCGCCAGCGAGCGTCGTCGAGACCCCCGCACCCGAGCGCGGCGCGCAAGCTGCGGGGGTCTCGACACGGTTGCAGAGCAACCTGCTCGACCACCGGGGGTCCGCTCTGCCCTGAGCCGATCCGACCGTCGGTCGCGCAGCGAGCGTCGTCGCGACCCCCACACCCGAGCGCGGCGCGCAAGCTGCGGCGGTCTCGACACGGTTGCAGAGCAACCTGCTCGACCAACGGGGGTCCGCTCTGCCCTGAGCCGATCCGACCGTCGGTCGAGCAGCGAGCGTCGTCGCGACCCCCGCACCCGAGCACGGCGCGCAAGCTGCGGCGGTCTCGACACGGTTGCAGAGCAACCTCCTCGACCACCGGGGGTCCGCTCTGCCCTGAGCCGATCCGACCGTCGGTCGAGCAGCGAGCGCCAGCGAGCGCCAGCGAGACCCCCGCACCCGAGCGCGGCGCGCAAGCTGCGGGGGTCTCGACAGAGCAACCTCCTCGACCACCGGGGGATCTGCCGACAGCTGATCCGCTTGCCCCGGCGGCGGCGACCCGGAAGGTTGGCATCCGTGAAGCTCCTGGTGCTCGGCGGTTCGGTGTTCCTGTCGAAGGCGGTCGCGACGGAGGCGGTGGCCCGCGGGCACGACGTCACGTGCGCCAACCGCGGGTCGTCCGGATCGGTGCCCGACGGCGCGACCCTGGTCGCCTGGGACCGCACGCAGCCGGTCCCGCCGGAGCTGACCGACGACTTCGACGCGGTCGTCGACGTCGGTCGCTACCCGTCCTGGACGCGGTCGGCCGTGGCCGCTTTCCCCAGCGCCCACTGGGTCTTCGTCTCCACGGTCAACGTCTACGTCGACGAGTCGACCCCGGGCGGCCGGCCCGGCACGCTGCCGCTGCGTGAGCCGATCCACGAGGACGTCGACCTGTCCGTGGACATGGAGGCCTACGGGCCGATGAAGGTCGCGTGCGAGCAGATCGTCCGCAACGGCGTCGGGTCGTGGATGGTGGTCCGGCCCGGGCTGATCGTCGGTCCGGGCGACCCGAGCGGCCGGTTCACCTACTGGCCGTCACGGATGGCCGACGGCGGCGCCGTGCTCGCACCCGGCCGGCCCGACGACAGCACCCAGGTCATCGACGCCCGCGACCTGGCGGCCTGGATCGTGGTGGCGTCGGAGTCGCGGACCACCGGCGACTACGACGGCGTCGGCCACGCGACGACGATGGGCGAGGTCCTCGCCGGGGTGGCGATCGGCTGCGACGCCGAGGTCGAGCTCACCTGGGTGCCGCAGGAGTTCCTCACCGAGCAGGGCGTCGAGCCCTGGGCCGGGCCGGACTCCCTGCCGCTGTGGCTGCCGCGTCCGGAGTACGACGGGATGACCGCCCACGACGCGACCCCGTCGTACGACGCCGGCCTGGTCACCCGACCGGTGGCCGAGACCGCCCGCGACACCCTGGCCTGGCTGCGCGCCACACCGGACGCGAAGGTCACCGGCATCACCCGCGAGCGCGAGTCCGAGGTGCTCGCCGCCTGGCGCGGGTGACTCAGGCGCTTGCGTCGGGCAGCACCGACTCGCCGAAGCGGGCGCCGAACGCGATCTCGCGGAGCGGCCGCCGGGTCCGGGGCGCCAGGTCGCTCGCCACGCCCAGCCCGACGGCGATGCCGGTGGTGACCAACCAGTGCGCGGGCACCCCGCACGCCGCGGCCAGGCCGTCGTGGTCGAACGCCGCGAACTGGTGGGTGGAGAGGCCGAGCGCCGACGCCTGGACGGTGAGGTGGGCGACCGCCTGGCCCAGGTCGTAGGCCGCGTAGTCGGAGTAGAGGAGGGCGTCCTCCCCGGGACCCGACGCGACCTGGTGGAGCGCGAAGACCAGCGCCGACGCGGTCGGCGCCCAGCGCCGCACGCTCGGAGCCAGCAACGGGACGAAGACGCGGTGGGCCTCGTCGCCGCGTAGGCCGACCAGGAACGCCCACGGCTGCGAGTTGCCGGCCGAGGGTGCCCACTGCGCGGCCTCGAGCAGGGTGCGCAGCTCGTCGGGACGCAGCTCGTGCGACGCGTCGTACGAGCGGACGCTCCGGCGCTCGCGCAGCAGCGGGAGGAGTTCGGCGGTCATACTGTTCCGAGCCCGTCGTCCGGTGCTGGTATTCCCGTTACCCTGCGCTGGTGAACGCCCCCAAGCCCACCCGACTGTCGGCCGCGGAGCTGATCGACCTCGTCCTCGACGACGGGTCGTGGAGCTCGTGGGACACCCCGCCGGACCGCACCGGCGTCTCGGAGGAGTACGCCGCCGTGCTCGCGGCCGCCGCGGAGAAGAGCGGCGTCGACGAGTCGGTGCTGACCGGCGAGGGCCTGATGCACGGGCGCCGGGTGGCGGTCGTGATGGGCGAGTTCGCGTTCCTCGCCGGCTCCATCGGCCGGGCGTCCGCCGACCGGCTGGTCGCCGCCATCGAGCGGGCCACCCGCGAGGAGCTGCCCCTGCTCGCCGGGCCGGTGAGCGGCGGCACCCGGATGCAGGAGGGCACACCGGCGTTCGTGCAGATGGTGCGGATCACCCAGGCGGTGGCGGCGCACAAGGAGGCCGGCCTGCCGTACCTCGTCTACCTGCGCCACCCCACCACCGGCGGCGTGATGGCGTCGTGGGGGTCGCTCGGCCACATGACGGTCGCCGAGCCCGGCGCGCTGATCGGCTTCCTCGGGCCGCGGGTCTACGAGGCGCTGTACGGCAAGAAGTTCCCGGAGGGCGTGCAGACCGGGGAGAACCTCTACGCCCACGGCATCGTCGACGCGGTCCTCGCCCCGCACGAGATCGCCCACATCCTCGACCGCGCGCTGGCGATGCTGACGGCGCCGCGACTCGGCATCGCGGCGGTGCCGCCGCCACCGGCCGACCACTTCTACGACGGCACGCCCGAGGTCGAGACCTGGGACGCCGTCACCCGCTCGCGCCGCGAGGACCGGCCGGGCATCCGCCGGCTGCTGCGGTACGCCGCGTCGGACGTCGTCCCCCTCAACGGCACCGGGCAGGGCGAGCAGGACCCGGGCCTCTTCATCGGGCTGGTGCGCTTCGGGGAGGCGCCGTGCGTCTTCCTCGGCCAGGACCGGCGCGGCCAGACGCTCGAGCACCCGATGGGTCCCGAGGCGCTGCGCGAGGCCCGCCGCGGCATGCGGCTCGCGTCCGACCTCGGGCTGCCGCTGGTGACCGTGATCGACACCCAGGGCGCCGCGCTGTCCGCGGAGGCCGAGAACGGCGGGCTGGCCGGCGAGATCGCGCGCTGCCTCTCCGACCTGGTCACCCTCGACGCCCCGACGCTGTGCCTGATGCTCGGCGAGGGCAACGGCGGCGGCGCGCTGGCCTTCCTGCCCGCCGACCGGGTGGTCGCGACCCAGCACTCCTGGCTCTCGCCACTCCCGCCGGAGGGCGCCAGCGCGATCGTGCACCGCGACCTCGACCACGCTCCCGAGATGGCGCGCTCGCAGCAGGTGCGCGCGATCGACCTGCACGCCCGCGGCATCGTCGACATGGTCGTCGCCGAGCGCCCCGACGCCGCCGACGAGGCCGAGGCGTTCTGCCAGCGGGTGGGCCGGGTGCTCGAGCACGAGCTCGCCGTGCTGCTCAGGGTCGGCCCGGGCTCCCCCGCCGACCGCGCCCGCCGCTACGTCTGAGCCCTTGTAACGCGGGGTTGTCGGTGCGAGGCATGCGTTCGAACACGTGCCTCGACCACCCAACCCCGCGTTACAAGCGATCCGCGGCGAACTAGAACGCGTTACAGTTCGGCCCGTGAAGACGTACGTCGTGAGTGGGGCCGCGTCCGGGATCGGGGCGGCGACGAGCGCGCTGTTGCGCGAGCAGGGGCACCGGGTGATCAGCGTCGACCAGCGCGACGCCGACGTGGTCGCCGACCTGTCGACCGCCGAGGGGCGGGCCGCGTCGGTGGCCGGGGTGCAGGCGCTGACCGACGTCGTGCACGGGCTGGTGCCGGCGGCCGGGGTCGGTGGCTTCACCGGGGTCGACCCGCAGCTCGTCATGTCCGTGAACTTCTTCGGCGCCGTCGCGCTGGTGCGTGGGCTCCAGCCGCAGCTCCAGGCCGCGAACGGCGCGGGCGTCGTGCTGCTCGCCTCCAACTCGATCACCGGCCAGCCGGGCTGGGACACCGGGCTGGCCGACCTCTGCGTCGCCGGCGACGAGCAGGCGGCCCGCGACGCGGTGGCCGGCCTCGAGGCGGTGATGGTCTACCCGGCGACCAAGGCGGGGCTGGCCTGGTGGGCGCGCCGCGAGGGTGTCACGCCCGGGTGGGCCGACGCCGGCATCCGGCTCAACTCCGTGGCGCCGGGCCTGATCGCGACGCCGATGACCGAGCAGCTTCGCGCCGACCCGGTGTTCGGCCCGTTCGCCGACACCTACCCGACGGCGCTCGGCAGGCCCGGGCTGCCCGAGGAGGTCGCCCAGGCGATCTGCTTCCTGCTCTCCGACGCCGCGAGCCTGGTCGTCGGCGTGACGCTGTTCGTCGACGGCGGCACCGACGCGATCCTGCACCCGGACCTGCCCCGCCCCTAGGTCAGGCAGTCGAACGACGCCGAGGTCAGCGCGTCCTTGATCGCCGGCTTGTCGGCGAGGTCCGGGTCGAGGAACGCCAGGTCGGCGTCGAAGAAGCCGTCTTCGATCAGCCGGTCGAGCCCCACGTCGTCGACCACCGTCGTCGCGACGCAGTCCGCCTGGTTCGCGGTCATCGCGCCCTGGCGCACCAGGGCGTCGGCGAACGCCGCCGCGGCCCGCGCCTCGTCCCGGGCCGACGGAGTCGAGGGCGGGCTCGACACCGGAGCGCTCGGGGTCGACGTCGGTTGAGCAGCCGGTGGGCCGCCGTCGCCGCGGGTCAACACGTACGCCGTACCGGCCGCGACCGCGAGCACCAGCACGGCCACCGCGGCGACGATCCCCAGCCGCCGTCCCCGCGTCGGCACGTCGACCACGGGCGGCGGCGCGCCCGGCAGGCGAGCGGCGGCCAGCAGGTCGTCGCGCATCGCGGCCGCCGTCGGGTAGCGGTCCTCGGGCCGCTTGGCCATCGCCGTGCGCAGGACCCGGTTGACCGCCGCGCTCTGCGGACTCGCCCCGGCCAGCTGCGGCACCGGCTGCTCGAGGTGGGCGCTCACGACCTCGTAGTCCGAGGTCCCGCCGTACGGCGCCCGCCCGCTCAGCGCCGCCCACAGCAGGCAGCCCAGCGAGTAGACGTCGGAGGCGACCCCGGCGGTGCCACCCGTGTGCAGCTCGGGCGCCATGTACGCCGGGGTGCCGATCGTGCCGGTGCCCGTCGCCTCGCTCCCCAACAGGCGGGCGATGCCGAAGTCGCAGAGGTAGGCGCGGATCCGGGGTCCGCGCCGGACCAGCACGTTGGCGGGCTTGATGTCGCGGTGCACCAGTCCGGCCGAGTGCGCGTCCGCGAGCCCGGACGCCACCTGGGCGATCAGGTCGAGAGCGACGAGAGCCGGCGGCGCACCGTGCTCGCGCAGCAGCCGGCCGAGGTCGCCGTCCGGCACGAGCTGCGTGGCGATCCAGAGCTGGCCGGCGTCCTCGCCGTGCGCGTAGACGTGCACGACGTGCTCGGACGTCAGCGCGGCCTGGGCGCGCGCCTCCCGGGTGAACCGCTCGCGGAAGACCGGGTCGTCGGCGAGCTGCGGCGAGATCACCTTGAGCGCGACCGGACGCTCGAGGCCGGTGTCCCAGGCCTCGTGCACGACGCCCATGCCGCCGCTGCCGAGGCGGCGGACGATGCGGTACGGCCCGAGCGTGTCCACGCGCCCCTCCTACCCGGTGCGCGCGCGCTTCACGCCGCCGCTCCGTTGGGTGCGGGTGTGCCCTCGTTGCGCGTGGCCCTGGCGCTCGGCTCCGGCGGCGCCCGGGGCTACGCCCACATCGGCGCCGTCGAGGAGATCCGCGCCCGCGGCCACGAGATCGTGGCGGTCGCCGGCTCGTCCATGGGTGCGCTCGTCGGTGGCCTGACCGCGGCCGGCCACCTCGACGAGTACACCGCGTGGGCGCGGTCGCTCTCCCAGCGCGACGTGATCCGGCTCCTCGACCCCAAGTGGTCCGCCCCCGGCGCGATCGCGGCGGAGCGGATCACCCGCTGCCGGATGGCCGGGCTGCCGCCGGACGTGCTGGTGACCGTCCCGGTCGGCGCGGCCCGCTCGCTGGACTTCCACCGGGCCGCCGAGATGATCGACCTCGGCCGCACGCTGACGGCCCGAGGCGCTCGACGCCGCGGGCCACTGACCGGCCGTTCGCGCCGATTTCCCGGCGCCGCGAGGCCTCTGGGCCCTACGGTGTGACGCGCCCGCTTCACCCGAAAGGATGCCTCGTGTCCCACCGCGACCTGACCGACGTCGAGCTG
>JAOPXG010000403.1 GCA_025965275.1 Nocardioides sp. | reverse complement strand
GGCAGGCCCAGCGCTCCCGGGCCGGCCGGGCGTCGCCCCGTCGACCGCGTGCAGCACGGCGTGAGGGCGCTGGTGCCGGCGAGCGCCCGACGCGGGCTGCGCAAGGCGTTCGGCAAGGAGCGCTAGTCGTGGCGGAGCCGGACATCCGCAACGCCGAGGGCCACGAGGAGTACGACGTCACCTGGCCCTGGCGGGACGGACCGCTGAAGCCCGGCCTGACCTGCGTCTTCCGGGTCCGCAACGAGGCACGCAACCTGCCGTTCGTGCTACCCCCCATGCTCGAGGCCGTGCAGCACGTCGTGCTGGTCGACAACCGCTCGGACGACGGGACCGCCGAGATCGCCCGGCAGGTCGCCGAGTCGGTGGGCGCCGCGGACCGGCTGACGATCACGTCGTACCCCTTCGCGGTGAGCCGCGCCGGCGCCGAGCACCTCGCGACCCCGCCCGACTCGGTGCACAGCCTGACCCACTTCTACAACTGGGCGTTCTCGCACGTGCGCACCAGCTACTCGATGAAGTGGGACGGCGACATGGTGCTCACCCGTGAGGGCGTCGCCACCCTGGCCGACCTCTCGTGGCAGCTCGAGAACTCCGACGCCGTGGTCCTGGTGCCGCGACACCCGCTCTCCGTCGAGAGCGAGTCGGTCGCCTGGATGGACATCGGCTACCGGTTCCTGGAGCCGTGGATCTATCCGATGGGTCCGGAGTTCACCTACGTGAAGGCCTTCGAGTGGGAGGTGCGCGAGATCCCCGACTCGTCCGAGCGGATCGTCCTCTCCGAGGGCCTCTGCGTCGAGGTGAAGTGGCTCGACACCGACGAGTTCGCGCACTGGTCCGAGACCGACTTCGAGCAGTCGCACGCGCAGCGCAAGCGCCGGGAGTGGCTCGTCTACCGCGCGCTCATGGAGGGTCGCGGCCACGAGGTCGAGGGGCTGGTGCGCATCGAGGCGCCGCCCGGTGTGCACATCATCGACCACGTCACGAACACCTGGCTGCCGCACGCCCCGCGCCCGCTGGTGCTGCGCCTGGGGCTGCTCGAGGAGTGAGCCGCGCCCCGGTGGTGTGGTTTCGAGGCTCGGGCCTGGCGGCCCTCACACCTCAACCACCGTGGGCGGACAGCGCCTCGGCGAGCCGCTCGACCATGAAGCGCAGCCGGTCTGCGCTGGTCGCGATGTTGATGCGCACGTGCCCGTCGAGGCCGGGCTCGTAGTCCTGTCCCGGCGCGACCCGGACGCCGTGCGCGAGACCCCGGGCGGCGGGGTCGGCCACGCCGCAAGCCCGCAGGTCGAGCCAGGCGAGGTAGGTCGCCTGGAGCGGCCGCATCCGGGCCTTCGGCAGGTGCTCGGCGAGCAGCTCACCCAGCAGGGCTCGCTGGGCGTCGAGCCGCTCGACGAGCGCGGCGTGCCAGTCGTCGCAGTCGCGCCACGCCGCGGTGCCGGCGACGACCCCGAGGCTCGACCAGGTGTTCTGCGCCGGGATCGGCGCGGCCCGCAGGAGCGCCTGGTCGGTGGGGTCGAGGACGACGACCTGCGCCCCGTGCACGGCCGGCATGTTGAAGGCCTTGGTCGCGCTGGTGACCAGGATGCCGCGCGGGTCGACCGAGAGGTACGGCGTGAACGTCGCCCCGGGGAGCACCAGCGGGGCGTGCACCTCGTCGGTGACCACGCGGGCGTCGTACGAACGGGCGAGCTCGGCGAGGGCGACCAGCTCGTCGCGGGTGGCGACCCGGCCGAGCGGGTTGTGCGGGTTGCAGAGCAGGAGCGTCCGGGCGCCGGCGGCGAAGGCGCGCTCGACGGCGGCGAGGTCGAGGGCGGCGTCCTCGGCGTCCGGGTCGACGCGCACCGGGACCATGTCGCGCCCGGTGACCGCGACGACGTCGCGGAACGGCGGGTAGCAGGGCAGCGGCACCACCACCGGGCCCGGCGGGCAGAGCACCTCGAGCGCCAGCCGGATCCCGCTCATCACGCCACCGGCCGGCACCGACGCCTCGGCCGGCACGGTCCAGGACCAGTGCCGCTCGGCGAACCCGGCGAACGCCGAGCCGACCTCGTCGTCGTGGGGCGGGTAGCCGAGACCGCCCGCCTCGACCGTCGCGACCAGCGCCGCGGTGATCGGCTCGGCCTGCAGGTAGTCCATCTCCGCGACCCAGCCGGGCACGACGCCCGGCGACTCCCACTTCAGCGGGAGTGCGGTGCGGGCCTGGTCGTCGCTGAGGTCTCGGATCACGTGCTCATTGAACTAGAGACCCGCGGCGACCCGGGTGCCCTGCTCGATCGCGCGCTTCGCGTCGAGCTCGGCGGCGACGTCGGCGCCGCCGACCAGGTGGGTGCTGGCGGGGCGGACGGCGAGCAGCTCGTCGTACAGGTCGCGCACCGACTCCTGGCCCGCGCACAGCACGACGTGGTCGACCTCCAGGACCCGCCGCTCGCCGTCGACGGTGACGTGCAGGCCGGCGTCGTCGACCCGGTCGTAGGTCACGCCGCTGACCTGCACCACGCCCGACTGCTTGAGCACCGCGCGGTGCGCCCAGCCGGAGGTCTTGCCGAGCCCGATGCCGATCGGCGTGGTCTTGCGCTGGAGCAGGGTCACCTCGCGGACCGTCGTCCGGGGCTTCCTCTCCATCAGCCCGCCGGGGTGCAGGGTCGGGTCGCCGACGCCCCAGTTCGCCATCCAGTCCTCGGCGGTGTCGGCGGGGTCATGGGCCAGGAAGTGGCTCACGTCAACGCCGATGCCGCCCGCGCCGACCACGGCCACCCGGCGTCCCGGGACGACCGCGCCGCTGAGCACGTCGGCGTACGACACGACGCTCGGGTGGTCGACGCCGTCGACGGCGGGGATCCGCGGCGTCACGCCGGTCGCCACCACCACCTCGTCGTACGGCGCGAGGTCACCGGCCGTGGGCGCGGACCCGAGCCGGACGTCGACGCCGAGCACCTCCATCCGGCGGGTGAAGTAGCGCAGCGTCTCGGCGAACTCCTCCTTGCCCGGCACCCGCATCGCCAGCCGGAACTGGCCACCGACCTCGGTCGAGCGCTCGAAGACGGTGACGGCGAGCCCGCGCTCGGCCGCGGACACCGCCGTCGCCAGCCCGGCTGGCCCGGCGCCGACGACGGCGACCGTGCGCCGGGTGCGCGTCGGTGCCAGGACCAGCGTGGTCTCGCGGCAGGCCCGCGGGTTCACCAGGCAGGACGCCTTCTGGTTCTGGAACACGTGGTCGAGGCAGGCCTGGTTGCAGGCGATGCAGGTGTTGATCTCGTCGGACCGGCCGGCGCGCGCCTTGGCGACGAAGTCCGGGTCGGCGAGCAGGGGCCGCGCCATCGACACCAGGTCGGCCTCCCCGGCCGCGAGGATCTCCTCGGCCAGCTCGGGGGTGTTGATCCGGTTGGACGCGCAGACCGGGACGGACACCTCGGCCTTGAGTCGCGCGGTCGCCGAACGCCAGGCGCCGCGCGGGACCTGGGTGATGATCGTCGGGACCCGCGCCTCGTGCCAGCCGATGCCGGTGTTGAGCACGGTGACGCCGGCGTCCTCGAGGCCGTGCGCGAGCTCGACCACCTCGTCCCAGGTCTGGCCGCCCTCGACCAGGTCGAGCAGCGAGATCCGGTAGACGATCGGGAAGTCGCCGCCCACCAGCTCGCGGGAGCGCCGCACGATCTCGAGCGGGAAGCGCATCCGCTTCTCCGCCGTGCCGCCCCACGCGTCGGTGCGGTCGTTGGTGCGCGCGGCGAGGAACTGGTTGATCAGGTAGCCCTCGGAGCCCATGATCTCGACGGCGTCGTACCCCGCCTTGCGCGCCAGCGCGACGGACTGCGCGAAGTCGGTGGCCGTGCGGTCGACCGCCTTCGTCGAGAGCGCGCGGGGGCGAAACGGGGTGATCGGCGACTTCCTGCTCGATGCCGAGGCGCTGAACGGGTGGTAGCCGTAGCGCCCGGCGTGCAGCACCTGCAGCGCGATCGCGCCGCCCTCGTCGTGGACCGCGCCGGTGACCTCGCGGTGCCGCATCGCCTGGAGCCGGGTCGAGAGCTCGGCGGCGAACGGCTTGAGCCAGCCGCGCCGGTTGGGGGCGTAGCCGCCGGTCACGATCAGGCCGACCTCGCCGCGGGCGCGCTCGGCGACGTACGCCGCCAGCGCGGTCAGGTCGCGGGCGCTGTCCTCGAGGCCGGTGTGCATCGAGCCCATCACCACGCGGTTGCGCAGCGTCAGCGGGCCGAGGGTGATCGGGGAGAGCAGGTGGTCATAGGTCATCCGCATTCTTTCGGTCATCGAGCCTGTCGAGATGTCAGGTATTCGTCGAGCCACGCGATCCACGCTTCCTCCATGAGGATGCCGCCGCGGAGCACGAGGTGCTGGTCGAGCTCGAGGCCGTCGAGTGCGGTCGGGTCGGGGTAGTCGCGGGTCATCAGGTGCCGGTAGTGCTCGAGCCGCAGGTGGTGGTCGGCCAGGTTGGCGCGGACGACGTCGAGCACCGCGTCGCGGTCGCCGAACGACGCCCCGCGCAGCTTGACCGCGAGCTCGCTGCGCAGCGGCTCGACCTCGGTGGGCGCGGCCAGCCAGGCGCGGAGCACCTCGGCGCCGACCGGCGTCACGGCGTACACCTTCTTGTCCGGCCGGCCCTGCTGGGTCACGGTCGTGACGTCGACCCAGCCGTCGGCGTCCATCCGGGCGAGCACCCGGTAGATCTGCTGGTGGGTCGCGTGCCAGAAGAAGCCGATCGAGCGGTCGAAGCGCTTCGCGAGGTCGAGCCCGGAGAGGGGCTGCTCGCTGATCGCGACGAGGAGAGCGTGCTCGAGGGCCATGCGGAGATCCTCGCCGCCCTATGCAACGAGTTGCAAGAGGGGGTGCGTCACACTCGACTGGTATGAGGTGGTTCGCAGCCTTGCTGGTGCTCCAGCTGCTGCTGGGCGCCTGCACGTCGCACCCGGAGTCGCAGCCGAAGCCCGACCCGCTGCCGGTGCCGACCTCCCCGCCGCCGTGGGTGACCGAGACGCCGCCGCCGGAGCCGACCACCCGCCCGCTGGTCTTCGCCATGAACGCCCGCCGCCCACCGATGGCGGTGCCGAAGGCGGTCGCGGAGTGGCTGCAGCAGGGGATCGTCGACAACTGGGACCAGCTCGGTCAGCCGTCGGCGCCCCTGCGGACCACCGACCGCACCGACCATCTCGACCACCTGCCGATGAACACGGTCGCGATCGTGGTCGCCGACGCGGTCGGCCCCGCGGTCCGCGTCATCGAGGTCGACGGGGTCGACCCGCTGCGCGACCCGGACGACTACCCGGTCCAGGCCCAGGGCCCGCCGCACGCGCCGGTCACCACGATGACCGTCGTCGGCGACGTCATGCTCGGCCGTCAGGTGACCGGGCACGCCGCGCTCGACCCGATGTCCGCCCGGCTCGCGTCGGCAGACATCACGGTCGGCAACCTCGAGAGCACCCTGTCCGACGACGGGTCGCCGAGGCAGGACCCGGTCGGCGACTCCTTCCATGCCGATCCGGGGGTGCGGGCAGCGCTTCGCGGCGCCGGGTTCGACGCCCTCTCGCTCGCCAACAACCACACGGGTGACTACGGGGACCGGGCGCTGGTGCAGACCGTCGACCTCCTGCGGACCGCGGGCCTCCCGACGTTCGGCGCCGGCCGCGACCTGGCCGCGGCGAGGGAGCCGGTCGTCGTGAGCCGGCACGGGATCCGCTTCGGGTTCCTCGGCTTCAACGCGATCGGCGAGACCCCCGAGGCGGCGCCGGGGCAGCCCGGTGCGCTGTCGGTGAGCATGCCGCCGCGGACCGGCCCGCTCGACCGGGCCGAGCTCGACCGGGTGCTGTCCGACGTACGACGCCTGGCGCGCGTGGCCGACGTCGTGACCGTGCTGCCGCACTGGGGCACGCAGTACACCAACCGGCCGGACGCGATCCAGGCCGTCGTCGCGCGGGCGCTGGTGAGGGCGGGCGCCGACCTGGTCGTCGGCGGGCACCCGCACTGGGTGCAGGGCGCCGACCAGGTGGGCGACGCGCTGGTGGTGAACTCGCTCGGCAACTTCGTCTTCGACATGGACACCCCCGAGACCAACGAGGGCCTGGTGCTCGAGGCCACCTTCTGGGGTGACCGGCTGATGGCCGCGGACTTCGTGCCGTACCGGATCGGGCCGGACTTCGCGCCGCGGGTCGTGTCCCGCGACGCCGCTGCCGGGACGCTTCAGCGCTTCTGGGAGTTCAGCGACCTCGCAGCCACGCGATGAGCAGGCGCCCGACCCGGCGGAGCTGGTCGGGCTGCACGACGGACGGGACGTCCGTGGCCGAGTGGTAGCCGGCGTACGACGTGCCACCGACGCGGGCCGCGGGCAGTCCGGCGTCCGCGAACGACTCGTGGTCGCTGCCGGTGTTGGTCTCCACGACCGTCGCGATGCCCTCGCGGTCCGCGACCTCGGCGATCTCGTCGCGCAGGTCGGTCGGCCCGCCGTCGATCGAGGCGACCGGCACCGCGCTCCCGACGCCGACCCGGTCGAGGGAGACCATCGCCGTCAGGTGCCTCCTCTCCTCCGCGCTCATCAGGGCGACGTAGCGCTTCGAGCCGAAGTGGTGCAGGTCGCCCGGCCCGCGCGGCTCCTCGCCGCCGAAGAGCACCAGCACCACCTGGCCGTCGCCGCTGAGCACCCGCGCCAGCTCCATGACGACGGCGACGCCGGACGCGTTGTCCTCGGCGCCGGGCGCGACCGCGACGGTGTCGAGGTGGGCGCCGACGACGACGTAGGGGTAGCCCGGGTCGAACCGTGGCGGCGTCGCGACCACGTTGAACGAGTGGCCGGCCTCGGCCGGCACGCCCCAGGAGTCGCCGGCCGGCACCGGGAACGCCTGCCGGCGTACGTCGTAGCCCGCGGCCACCAGGCGCGGCCACAGGATCGCCGCGGCTCCGTCGTACGCCGGTCCGGTCGCGAGCCGCGGACCGATGCCACCCGCCAGGGTCCGGACGGTCGCCATCGCCCGGTCGGCATCGAAGTGTCGGGGCTTCGGGGTGGGCTTCGGCCCGGTCGGAGCGACGGGAGCCGATGGCGTGGTCGGCGTGGGCCGCACCGGGTCGGCCGACGGCTCGTCCGTGCACGCCGTCGTCCCGAGGGCGACGACGGCGAGCGTGGCGATCACGGCTCCGCGCATGCGTCGACGGTACGTGCGCCATCGGCGGGGTGCTCGCCGCTGGATGATCGGACGTGGGATGGGTCACGCCGTGGTCCACCAAATGCACGAAGGTCAGCACCACCCCTGACGGCGGTCCTACGATTCGACCATGCGCCTGCGTCGGATCCTGGCTGTTGCCGCCCTGCCCCTCCTTCTCGCGACCGTGGCCTGTGCGCCCGAGGAGGACACCAGCACCAGCTCCGGTACGCCGTCCGCCAGCGCGGGCCAGTGTGAGACCGACAGCCTGCCGCTGAAGACCAGCGGTCAGCTGACGGTCGGCACCGACTCCCCGGCGTACGAGCCGTGGTTCGTCGACAACGACCCCACCAACGGCAAGGGCTTCGAGTCCGCGGTGGCGTACGCCGTGGCCGAGCAGCTGGGCTTCTCGAAGGACCAGGTGACGTGGGTCAAGGTCCCGTTCAACTCGTCGTACGCCCCGGGTGACAAGAAGTTCGACTTCGACATCAACCAGATCTCGATCAGCGCGAAGCGCGCCCAGGCCGTGGACTTCTCCGACGGCTACTACTCGGCCGCGCAGGCCGTGATCGCGCTCAAGGGCACCGCGGGTGCCGAGGCCACCAGCCTCGACGACCTCAAGGGCCTGCGACTGGGCGCCCAGACCGGCACGACCTCGCTGACCGCGATCCGCGACGTCATCCAGCCGGACACCGAGGCGATCCCGTTCGAGGACACGAACGCCGCCAAGCAGGCGCTGCAGAACGACCAGGTCGACGCGATCCTCGCAGACCTGCCCACGGCGTTCTACATCTCGGCCGTCGAGATCCCCCAGAGCACCCTCATCGGCCAGTTCCAGCCCGAGACCGGGCAGCAGGAGGAGTTCGGCATGCTGTTCCAGAAGGACAGCGAGCTGGTCCCGTGCGTCAACGAGGCGTTGGCCGCGCTGAAGGACGACGGCACGCTGGCCGACATCGAGCAGCAGTGGCTGTCCGACGTCGTGGACGTGCCGACCCTCCAGTGACCGGCTGGACTCCGAGCCAGCACGAGCTCGAGCGCCGGCGGGTCCGCCGCCGGCTCCGCACGCGGTCGGTCCTGATCGCGACGGCGATGACGATCGTCGTCTTCGTCGTGCTCAGCCTGGTGGTCACCGGCTCGCCCGGCTGGCCCCAGGTGCAGGCGCTCTTCTTCAGCTGGCCCGACGCGCGCGAGGCGCTTCCGGACATCTGGGACGCGATCTGGCTGAACATCAAGATGTTCCTCATCGCGGAGGTCTTCATCCTGGTCTTCGGGATGCTGATCGCGATGGCGCGGGTGAGCCGGTCCCCGTGGCTGGTGCCGCTGCGGATCGTCGGGGTCGTCTACACGGACGTGATCCGGGGCATCCCGACCCTGCTGCTCGTCTACCTGCTCGCGTTCGGCATGCCGGCACTGCACCTCCAGGGCCTCCCGAACGGCGCGTTCTTCTGGGCGACGGTGGCGCTGATCATCTCGTACAGCGCGTACGTCGCCGAGGTCTTCCGGTCCGGCATCGAGTCGGTGCACCCGTCGCAGTGGGCCAGCGCCCAGGCGCTCGGCCTGTCCCGCGGCCAGACCCTGCGGCACGTCGTCATCCCGCAGGCCGTGCGGCGCGTCGTACCCCCGCTGCTCAACGACTTCGTCTCGCTGCAGAAGGACACCGCGCTCGCCTCGGTCGCGGGCGTCTTCGAGGCGGTCTTCGTGGCCCGCGACTACGGCAACTACAACTTCAACTACACCCCGCTGGTCGTGGTCGCGTGCTTCTTCATCGTGCTCACCGTGCCGCTGGCCCGGCTGACCGACTGGTTGTCCGCGCGCTACCGTCGACGCGAGCTGGCGGGTGCGCTGTGAGCGCGCTGCTGGAGGTCTCCGGGCTGCGGAAGTCGTACGGCGAGAAGGTCGTGCTCGACGACATCTCGCTGTCGGTCGACACCCACGACGTGATCTGCCTGATCGGGTCGTCCGGGTCGGGCAAGTCGACGCTGCTGCGCTGCCTGAACCTGCTCGAGGACATCGACGACGGCGTGATCACCTTCGAGGGCGCCGAGATCTCCGACCCCCGGGTCGACGCGCGCCGGATCCGGTCGCGGATCGGGATGGTCTTCCAGGCCTACAACCTGTTCCCCCACCTGAGCGTGCTCGACAACTGCACGCTCGCGCCGCGCAAGGTGCAGGGCGTGCAGCGGGCCGACGCCGAGGCTCGCGCGCTGTCGCTGCTGGAGAAGTTCGGCCTCGCCGACCAGGCCGCCAAGCACCCCGACCGCCTCTCGGGTGGCCAGCAGCAGCGGGCCGCGCTGGTGCGCGCGCTCTGCACCCACCCGACGCTGCTGCTGCTCGACGAGATCACCGCCGCCCTCGACCCGGAGCTGGTCGGCGAGGTGCTCGAGATCGTCCGCGCCGAGGCCGAGTCGGGCATGACGATGGTGCTCGCGACCCACGAGATGAGCTTCGCCCGCGAGGTCGCCACGTCGGTGTGCTTCCTCAGCGAGGGCCGGATCCTCGAGCAGGGCCCGCCCGCCGAGATCTTCAGCGACCCGCGCGAGGAGCGGACCCGCCAGTTCCTGCGCCGCGTCCTCTGAGCCGAGTCGGCGTGAGTTTCCGCTGAAATGACGCCGAGTCGGCATGGTCTGGCGGGAAACTCACGCCGACTCGGCATGGTCTGGTGGGAAACTCACGCCGACTCGGCGATGCTGACAGCACTTCTGTCATCATCGTCGCCATGAGCATCGAGCTGGGTCAGGGCACGGGTCCGCTGAGGGGCGTGAAGGTCGTCGAGATCGCCGGCATCGGCCCGGGGCCGCACGCGTGCATGATCCTGGCCGACCTCGGCGCGGACGTACTCCGGGTGGAGCGGCCCGGCGGGCAGCTGCTGTCCGGTGGGGCCACGATGCTGCTCAACCGCGGCCGCCCGAGCGTCGCCCTGGACCTGAAGCAGCCAGAAGCCGCGGCGACGGTGCTCGAGCTGGTGAGGGGCGCCGATCTCCTGGTCGAGGGGATGCGGCCCGGCGTGACCGAGCGGCTCGGGATCGGTCCCGAGCACTGCCACGCGGTCAACCCGCGGCTCGTCTACGGCCGGATGACCGGGTGGGGACAGGACGGCCCGCTGGCCCAGGCCGCCGGCCACGACCTGAACTACATCTCCGTGGCGGGCGCGCTCTTCGGGATGGGCCAGACCCCTGACCGGCCCCAGTTCCCGACGAACCTGGTCGGTGACTTCGGCGGCGGGTCGACGTACCTCGTCATCGGGCTGCTGGCCGCGCTCCTCGAGGCCCGGGTGTCGGGCAGAGGGCAGGTCGTGGACGCCGCGATCGTGGACGGTACGGCGCACCTCAACGCGATGACCTCGGCGTTCCTCGCGAGCGGCGGCTACCAGGAGCGGCGTGGTGCCAACCTGCTCGACGGCGGGGTGCCGTACTACGACGTGTACGAGACCTCCGACGGCAAGCACGTGTCGGTCGGAGCCCTGGAGCCCCAGTTCTACGCGACCCTGATCAGCATGCTCGGCCTCGAGGGCACCGCGCCGGGACAGGCAGAGCTGGACCGCTACGACGAGCTGCGGACCCTGCTCACCGACACCTTCAGGCAGCGGACCCAGGCCGAGTGGGTCGAGCTGTTCGAGGGCACCGACGCCTGCGTCGCCGGCGTGATCCCGGTCAGCCAGGCCGCCGAGCATCCCCACCTTGTCGCCCGCCAGACCTTCGTCGACCACGAGGGCATCGTGCAGCCACAGCCGGCGCCGCGGTTCTCCCGCACCGCCGCGTC
>JAOPXG010000112.1 GCA_025965275.1 Nocardioides sp. | reverse complement strand
CGTCCTGGATGTGGCGGCGTACGACGTCGACCTGGCTGGGCATGGTCATCGGGCCGATCTTGCCGTCCTCCGCGGCCTGCAGGTCGCGGGCCTTGGCGGTGATCGACGCGACGAACTCGTCGTACACCTTCTCGTGCACGTAGACGCGCTCGACGCCGGTGCAGGTCTGGCCGGCGTTGCTGCAGGCCCCCCACAACGACGCGTCGACGGCGGCCTCGACGTCGGCATCGGCGTCGACGATGACGGAGTCCTTGCCGCCGGCCTCGATCACCACCGGGGTGAGCGTCTCGGCGCAGGCCGCCATCACCTTCTTGCCGGTCGCCGTCGACCCCGTGAACGCGACCTTGTCGACGCCCGCACGGCACAGCGCGGAGCCGGTCTCGCCGAACCCGGTCACGACCTGGAGCACGGGCCGTCCGACGGCCTCCTGGAACTTCTGGACGAGCCACGCCCCGATGCCCGGGGTGTACTCGCTCGGCTTGAAGACCACGGCGTTGCCGGCGGCCAGCGCGTAGGAGACCGACCCGAGCGGCGTGAAGACGGGGTAGTTCCAGGGCCCGATGACGCCGACGACGCCGAGCGGCTTGAACTCCACCGTGGCCGCCTGGTTGACCATCATCATCCCGGACGCGACCCGGTGCCGACCGAGCACCTTCTCGGCGTGGCCGGCGGCCCAGGCGATGTGGTCGATCGCGAGCGCGGCCTCGAGCATCGCGTCACCCTGCGGCTTGCCCATCTCCTGGTGCATCAGGTCGACCAGCTCGGGCAGCCCGCGGGTGACGGCGACCTTCCACGCGGTCAGGTGTGCCTTGCGCTGCTTGAACGTCAGCCCCGACCACCACGCGGCCTCGTCCCGGGCGCGGGCGACGGCGTCACGTACCTCGGCCTCCGTGTGCACCGGATGGGTGCCGACCACCGCGCCGGTCGCGGGGTTCAGCGACTCGAACGTCGTGGCGGACTGGGGACGGGCGGGCGCCTGGGTCATGGGTGCTCCTGGTGGTGACGATCACAGCGATGCTGTCAACGTACTCCGCGCGCCCTCGCCGGGACAGGCTCGCATCCGGGCGGCGGGACGCCACCATGGGACCGCGCTTGCCTCGGGCCCACGAAAATCGGAGGGTCTGTCCATGATGTTGATCCGCGGCACCTGCCTGACCGGGTTCCGTGGGCTCGTGAAGGACCTCGGGTCCGACCCGGACCGGCTGCTCGCGGACGCCGGCATCGACCGCGCGGCGATCGGCGACTACGACGAGTTCGTGCCGTACCTGCCGCTGCTCGAGCTCCTCGAGACGGCCGCCGATGAGACCGGGGCGTCCGACTTCGGGCGCCAGCTCGCGGCCCGGCAGAGCATCGACGTCCTCGGCGCGGTCGGCGCCGCGGCCCGCAGCGCGCCGACGGTCGCGACCGCCCTGGCGACGGTCGAGCGCTACCTGCGCGCCTACACGCCGTCGCTGATGACGCGGATCGTCCCGGACCTCGACCCCGGCCTGGCCCGCTTCGAGTTCGAGCGCACCTCGGCCGAGCTCGGAGCGCCGTACCCCCAGGGCATCGAGCTGGCGCTCGGGGTCTCGCGCCAGGTGTTCCGGCTGCTCGTCGGCCGTGACTGGGTGCCGTCCCAGGTGCACGTGCCCCACGCCCCGCTGACCGACCCGTCGTCCTACCAGGACTACTTCGGCGGGCCGGTCGAGTTCGGGTCGCGGTGGATCGGCTTCACTGTGCGCTCCGACGACCTCGGCCGGCCGCTCTCCAGCGATGCCGCGACCCACGACACCCTCGTCACCTACCTGCAGCCGGTCACGCCGTTCCGGCCCCAGGGCGTGGTGCCGCGGGTGAACGACCTGGTGCGCCGCCTGCTCCCGGGCGGGTCGGTGGAGCTGGCCGCGGTCGCCGAGCAGCTGGGCATGCACCCGCGCACGCTCCAGCGCCGCCTCGAGGAGGAGGACGTCACGTTCGGGGAGGTGGTCCAGTCCGTGCGTCGTCGTACGGCGGAGGGCTACCTGCGTGACACCGACATGTCGCTGCGTCACCTCGCCAGCGAGCTGGGCTACCTGGAGCAGAGCGCCCTGACCCGGGCCAGCCACCGGTGGTTCGGGATGAGCCCGATGGCCTACCGGCGGACGTTGCGCACCGCCGACTGAGTCCCCATCCAGGTCGGCGGCACGCCAGGACGTCGTGGTCGATGACGCGGGTCCGGGACCCACACACCCGCCGATCGCGCGGCCCGGGTGTTGTGGGGGACGAGCCTCGCGTCGCGGAAGCGCTCCCGGCTGCCATTCCGCGACACCTCTTGGCATTTCGCGACAGACTGGGGTCGTGGACGCGCACTCCTGGGACGAGCGGTACGCCGCGACCGAGCTCGTCTGGTCCGCCGAGCCGAACCAGTTCGTCGCCGCCGAGCTCGCCGACCTGGCACCGGGCCGGGCACTCGACCTGGCCGCCGGCGAGGGCCGCAACGCGATCTGGCTGGCCCGGCGCGGCTGGCGCGTGACGGCGTCCGACTTCTCGCAGGTGGCGCTCGACAAGGGTGCCCGGCTGGCCGGCGGCCTGGGCGGTGACCTGGACCTGACGTGGGTGTGCGCGGACGCGACGGCGTGGGACGAGCCGGCGGCGTACGACCTGGTCCTGCTCGCCTACCTCCAGCTGTCGGCGTCGGAGCGACGCGCGGCGGTGCGCGCCGCCTTCGCGTCGCTCCGGCCGGGTGGCACGTTCTTCCTGGTCGCGCACGACTCGACGAACCTGACCGAGGGCGTCGGCGGACCCCAGGACCCCGACGTGCTGATGACCGCCGACGACGTCCTGGCCGACCTCGGCGGCGAGGAGTACGACGTGCTGCGCGCCGGCCGGGTCGAGCGCCACGTGGTCGGGCCCGACGGTACGGCGCGGGTCGCGTACGACGCCCTGGTCCGGCTGGTCCGGCCCCTGGTGCCCGCGTGACACCCACGCAGCTGCGCGCCTTCGCCTGCGTGGTGCGCTGGGGATCGGTCAAAGGTGCCGCCGGCGAGCTCGGGGTCAGCGAGGCCGCGGTCTCGATGCACGTCGCACACCTGCGCAAGGAGTTCGCCGACGACCTCTTCACCCGGACCTCGTCCGGCCTCGCGTTCACCCCCGGCGGCCTGCGGCTGGCCAGCCGCGCGGTCGAGATCCTCGGCCTGCAGGACCGCACCGTGCAGGAGGTCAGCCAGGCCGGGCACGGGCGCCGGGTGCTGCGGGTCGCCACCTCGAGCCTGTTCGCCGAGCACGCAGCCCCCGGCCTCTTCGAGCTCTTCGCGAGCCGGGCCGACGACCTCGACGTCGAGCTGAGCGTCCGCCCCGCGGCGCAGTTCCCCGCCCTGCTGGCGGCGCGCACCGTCGACGTCACCATCGGCCCGGCGCTCCAGGCTCCGGTCGACCCGATGGTGCACCTCCACTTCCTGCTCTACGAGGTGCTCGCCGTGACCCGTCCGGACCATCCCCGGGCCGGGGAGATGATCACCTCCGAGCAGGTGCGCAGCCAGGTCTGGAACCTCGGCCCGTCCGCGATGGACGGCGACGGCGTGGTGCCGGCGATGCTGCGCGGGCTCGGCGTGCCGGAGCAGAACCAGCGGATCTTCCAGAGCAACGCGGCCGCCCTCGAGGAGACCAAGCGCGGCAACGACGCGGCGCTCGCGCTGGGCTTCACGGTCTCGGGCGACCTGGCGGCCGGGCGGCTGGTCCGGCTCACCGGCCCGGGGCTGAGCGCCCAGGGCCGGTGGACGGCGATGGCGCTGCCAGCCCACGACCAGACGCCGGCCGCGGCCGAGCTGCTGCGGTTCATCACCACGCCGCGCGCGACCCAGGCGATGGTCCGCGGCGCCGGCGTCCACCTCGGCCGGTTCAAGCCGGCCGTGCACGTCACCCTCTGGAGCTGACCGGCTCCCCGGCGATCGCGTCGAACACGGCGGGCAGCTCGCGCAGGGTGTGGGCGGGCAGGAACGCGTCGCAGTAGGGCAGCGCGGCCGCCATCGAACCGACCAGCGGCTCGTAGCCGGCGGCGCCCGCTCGCGGGTTGAGCCACACCACCCGCCGGGCCCGACGGCCGGCCCGGACCATGGCAGCGGCCAGCGCCCGCGGCTCGTCGCTGTCCCACCCGTCGGAGGCGATGACGAGGACCCCGCCGCGCAGCAGGTTGCCGTGCCGCGACGCGAGCAGCTCGCGCAGGCAGGCGGCCAGGTGCGTCCCGCCGTACCGGTCGACGACCTGCTCCTCCGCCTGGCTGATCGCGGCCGCCGCCGACTGCTGTGCGAGCGCGGGAGTCAGCCGGGTCAGTGACGTCGAGAACGCGAACGTCTCGGCGTGCCGGGTCCGGGCGAAGGCCCGCATCAGGTGGAGGTACGCCGTCGCGTAGCTCTGCATCGACTGGCTCACGTCGCAGAGCAGCGTCACGGTGAGCGGCCGCCGGACGCGGCGGTAGTGCTGGAGCTCCATCGGCTCCCAGCCGGTACGGCGCGAGGCCGCGATCGTCTCGCGGAGCGCGACCCGGTGGCCGGTCGGGGCGACGTCGAGCCGCCGACTGCGGCGCGTGGGCCAGCGGTAGGCCGACCGCTCGAGCCAGCGACCGACCGCGGCCAGCTCGGCGGCGTCGAGCTCGTCGAAGGGCGTGTCCGCGACCCGCGCCACCGCGCTGGGCAGCAGCTCCGGCAGCGCGCGGCCGTCGGCGTCGTCGTCGGCGGCCGCCGAGACCCGGGGCAGCGTGTGCCACGGCAGGCGGGCCGGGGTCTCTGCGCCCGCGCCCTCTCCGGGCACGGGCGTGAGGGCCTCCGGGGACCCGGCGTCGGGCTCGGGGCCGTCGCGACGCGCATGCGGGTCCACCGGGAGCACGGCGTCGCCGAAGGCCGTCTCGAAGACCCGGTCGAACACCTCGAGGTCCTGGTGGCGGTCGACCAGCGTCAGCCGGGCGAGCCAGTAGAGCGGCCGCACCCGGGCCGGTGGCGCCAGCGCGAGGGCGTCCGTGAACGCCGCCATCGCGGTGAGGCTGACCGGCACCCCGGAGGCGCGCAACCGCTGCGCGAGCGCCGCCGCGAAGGCGGCCCGGTCCACGCCGCCCAGCAGGGTCGCGACCGGTGCGGACGGAGACGACACCGGCTCAGCCGAACGAGTAGGACTCGAGGGAGTCGACGACCAGGTCCCGGTCGTCCGGGGTCTTCGCCACCGTGCCGAGCGCGGGGACGACGACCTCCCGCACCAGCTCGGTCGCCCCGAGCGCGGACAGCGCCGCCACCCAGTTGATCGCCTCGGCGACGCCCGGCGGCTTGTCGACGTCGAGCTCGCGGACGTGGCCGACGAAGCGGGCCGCCGACTCGATGAGCGCGACGTTGGACCCGGGCGAGACCCGGCGCAGGATCGCCACGATCCGCTCGGGGTCGGGGTACTCGAGCCAGTGGTAGAGACAGCGGCGGCGCAGCGCGTCGTGCAGGTCGCGGCTCCGGTTGGAGGTGAGCACGACGATCGGCGGCCGCGGCGCCGTGAACGTGCCGAGCTCCGGGACCGTCACCGAGCCCTCCCCGAGCGCCTCGAGCAGCAGCGCCTCGAACTCGTCGTCGGCCCGGTCGATCTCGTCGATCAGGAGCACCGGCGGCCGCGGACCGTCGTACCGGATGCAGCGCAGGATCGGGCGCTCCACCAGGAACTCCTCGCTGAAGAGGTCGGCCTCGGTCAGCTCGTGGTGCTGCGACTCGGCCAGCCGGATCGCGAGGAGCTGGCGCTGGTGGTTCCAGTCGTAGAGCGCCTCGGCGGCGGTCAGCCCCTCGTAGCACTGGAGCCGGACCAGCGGCGCGTCGAGCACCCGCGCCAGGGTCTGCGCCGCCGCGGTCTTGCCGACCCCCGACTCGCCCTCGAGCAGCAGCGGGAGGCCGAGACGCAGGGTCAGGAAGACCGCGGTCGAGAGACCCTCGTCGGCGAGGTAGCCCTGCTCGTCGAACCGGGCGCGCACCTCGTCGGCCGACGTCGGCTCCGCACTCACTCGCCCACCCCGAGGAGCCCCTCGTAGTCGGCCCAGGTGTCCACGTCGGGAGGGATGTCGCCGTGGACCCGCACGGTCTGGACGTCCTCGCCGGCGTCGACGAGCTTCCACACGGCCTTGTCGCCGTGCAGGGCGGTGAGGGTGTCGAACATGCTCCGATGGAACCAGAGCGGGTGGCCGAGCCCGTCGTCGTACGCGCAGACGCCGACGGCGTGGTCGCCGGCCGCGGCGACCAGGTCCGCGATGCTGTCGGCCGACACCCCGGGCTGGTCGCCCAGGAGGAGCACGACACCGTCGGCGTCGTCCCGTACGGCGGCCAGGGCCGACCGGATCGACGTGGCGCAGCCGTCGCCGAAGTCGGGGTTGAGCACGACGTCGAGGCCGCGCAGGTCGACCTCGGCCCGGACCTCCTCGGCGGCGCCGCCGAGCGCGACCACGACCTGCTCGAGCCCGGCGGCGCGGACCGTGCCGAGGGTGACGTCGAGCAGGGTGGTGCCCCGGTAGGACAGCAGCTGCTTGGGGCGACCGAGGCGGCGCGAGCCGCCCGCGGCGAGCACGACGGCGGCGACGATCACGAGGGGTGGGTCTCCAGGAAGCGGGTGCGGCAGCCGGGGTTGCAGAACCAGTGGTCGACGCCGTCGACGGTCGCGTGCGCCGTGTCGGGGCCGATGGTCACGGTCATGCCGCAGACCGGGTCGAGGGCCTGCGTCGGGGCTGCGAAGGCACGGGTCGCCGCCGGCGCGACCAGCCCCTCGAGCCGGATGCCGCGCACGATCGCCGCCACGATCGAGAGGGCGACCTCGGGCGCGGTCCGCGCGCCGATGTCGAGCCCGACGTGCAGGTGCACCCGCCGGGCGTCGGCCTCGGACAGGTCCAGCTCGGCGAGCAGCGCCTCCCCCCGGGTGTGGCTGCAGACCACGCCGACGAAGCCCACGCCGTGGGCGAGCGCCGTCCGCACCGCCCCCACCTCGTCGCCGCCGTGGCTGGAGACCACGACCGCGGTCGCGCCGGCCGGCTCCGCACCCTCGTCCGCGCGGGCCACGACGAACCCGACGGCGGGTGCGAGCGCGGCCAGGGCGTCCGCCGTCGGCGAGCCGCCGACGACGTGCAGGACCGGCGCCGGCAGCAGCGGCTCGAGGTAGATCTCCATCGCACCTCCGGACAGGCAGGGGTTCACCACGATGCTCGCACCGGGCGACTCCGGGAAGGCGTCGGTGCCGTCCGGGAGGACCCGCAGCAGCAGGCTCTGTCCCGAGACGAGCGCACCCAGCGCCGCCGTACGCACCGAGCCGGCGGCACACTGGCCGCCCACGAAGCCCTCCATCGTGCCGTCGGCCAGGATGACCGCCCGGTCGCCGGGGCGCGCCGAACTCGGCTCCTGCGCGCGGACCACGGTGGCCTGCACGAAGGGCACCCCGCTCCGGGTCAGCTCCTCGACCCGGGTCGACATGGTGACGGTCATCGGGCTCCTCTCAGATGGGCGGGGTCGGGCGGCCCTGCATCGCGTCCCAGACCCGCGACGGCGTGAGCGGCATGTCGGCGTGCCGGATGCCGAACGGCTTGAGCGCGTCGACGACGGCGTTCACGATAGCCCGCTGCGAGCCGACGGTGGCCGACTCCCCCACGCCCTTCGCGCCGATCGGGTGGTGCGGCGACGGGGTGACGGTGTGGCCGGTCTCCCAGTGCGGCACCTCGAGCGCGGTCGGGATCAGGTAGTCCATCAGCGACCCGCCGAGGCAGTTGCCCTCGTCGTCGAAGGCGATCATCTCCATCAGCGCCATGCCGACCCCGTCGGTGAGGCCACCGTGCACCTGACCCTCGATGATCATCGGGTTGATCCGGGTGCCGCAGTCGTCGACGGCGATGAAGCGACGGACCTTCACGGCCGCCGTGCCCGGGTCGATGTCCACCACGCAGATGTAGGCGCCGAAGGGGTAGGTGAGGTTCTCCGGGTTGTAGCAGATCTGGGCCTCCAGGCCGCCCTCCACGCCGTCGGGCAGGTCGCCCGCGCCGTGCGCGCGCATCGCGATGTCCTGGATCGTCACGGACCGGCTCGGGTCGCCCTTCACGGCGAAGGAGCCCTTCTGCCACTCCAGGTCGGCCACCGACACCTCGAGCATCCCCGAGGCGATGATCTGCGCCTTGTCGCGCACCTTGCGCGACACCAGTGCGGCCGCCGCACCGGAGACCGGAGTCGAGCGGCTGCCGTAGGTGCCCAGGCCGAACGGCGTCTGGTCGGTGTCGCCGTTGATGACCTGGATGTCCGCGGGCGGGATGCCGATCTCCTCGGCGACGATCTGGGCGAACGTCGTCTCGTGGCCCTGGCCCTGGCTCATGCACGAGACCCGGAGCACCGCCTTGCCGGTCGGGTGGATCCGCAGCTCGCTGCCGTCGGCCATGCCGAGGCCCAGGATGTCCATGTCCTTGCGCGGTCCGGCGCCGACGGCCTCGGTGAAGAACGCGACCCCGATGCCCATCAGCTCGCCGCGCTCGCGCTTCTCGGCCTGCTCGGCGCGCAGCTCGTCGTACCCCGCCATCTCGAGGGCGAGGTCGAGCGCGCGCTCGTACTCGCCGGAGTCGTAGACCCAGCCGGTCTTGGACGTGTACGGGAACTGCTCCGGCTGGATCAAGTTCTTGCGCCGCAGCTCCACCGGGTCCATGTCGAGGTCGTAGGCGAGGCAGTCGACGATCCGCTCGACCAGGTAGACCGCCTCGGTGATCCGGAAGGAGCAGGCGTACGCCACACCACCGGGGGCCTTGTTCGTGTAGACGGCTGTCATGGAGCAGTACGCCGCCTCCAGGTCGTAGCTGCCCGTGAAGACGCCGAAGAAGCCTGCGGGGTACTTGACCGGGGCGGCCGTGCCGTTGAAGGCGCCGTGGTCGGCGATCACGTGGGTCCGGATCGCGAGGATCTTGCCCTCCTTGGTGGCCGCGATCTCGCCGCGCATCACGTAGTCACGCGCGAAGCCGGTGCTCACGAGGTTCTCCGAGCGGTCCTCCATCCACTTCACCGGCTTGCCGATCACCAGCGAGGCGACGATCGCGCAGACGTAGCCGGGGTAGATCGGCACCTTGTTGCCGAACCCGCCGCCGATGTCGGGCGCGATCACCCGGATCTTGTGCTCGGGCAGCCCGGAGACCAACGCGTAGACGGTGCGGTGCGCGTGCGGCGCCTGGCTCGTCGTCCAGAGCGTCAGCTGGCCGCTGACCCGCTCGTAGTCGGCCACGCACCCGCACGTCTCCATCGGCGCCGGGTGCACGCGCGGGTAGACGATGTCCTCGGTGACGACGACGTCGGCCCTCGCGAACACCGCGTCGGTCGCGGCCTTGTCGCCCGTCTCCCAGTCGAAGCAGTGGTTGTCGGTCTTGCCCTCGAGGTCGGTGCGGATCACCGGGGCGTCGGGCGCCAGCGCCGTCCGCACGTCGACGACCGGCGGCAGGATGTCGTACTCGACGTCGATCAGCTCGAGCGCGTCGCGCGCGGAGTAGCGGTCCTCGGCGACGACGAACGCCACCTCCTGGCCCTGGAACCTGACCTTGTCGGTAGCGAGCACCGCCTGCACGTCGTTCGAGAGCGTCGGCATCCAGGCCAGCCCCTGCGCGGCGAGGTCGGCGCCGGTGATGACCGCCTTGACCTTCGGGTGCGCCTGGGCCGCGGTCGTGTCGATGCTGACGATGGTGGCGTGCGCGACGGGAGAGCGCAGGATCGCGAGGTGCAGCATCCCCTTGAGCTGGAGGTCGTCGACGTACTTGCCCATGCCGCGGATGAAGCGCGGGTCCTCCTTGCGGAGCATCCGGCCGTGGCCGACGGGGTGCTGGTCGTTGTCGGCGTGCTCGAGGTCCTCGGGGGTGGCGGCGACGCCTTCGTCGAGGGTGGTCATGACTCGCTCCCCACGGTCTCGGCGTCGGCGTGGGCGCCCGCTTCGTGGGCGGCTGCCCACTGCACGGACCGGACGATGGTGGTGTAGCCGGTGCAGCGGCAGATCTGCCCGGAGATGGCCTCGCGGATCGTCTGCTCGCTGGGGTCCGGGTCGCGGTCGAGGAGGGCGCGCGCGGTCATCAGCATGCCCGGCGTGCAGAAGCCGCACTGCAGGCCGTGGCAGCGCATGAACCCCTCCTGCACCGGGTCGAGGACGCCGTCCTGCTCGAGGCCCTCGACCGTGCGGACCTCGCGGCCGCCCGCCATCGCGGCCAGGACCGTGCAGGTCTTGACGGGTTCGCCGTCCATCCACGCCACGCACGTCCCGCAGTTGCTCGTGTCGCACCCCCAGTGGGTGCCGGTGAGCCCGAGCTCGTCGCGCAGGAAGTGGACCAGGAGCATCCGGCCCTCGATCTCGCGCGTGACGGTCTCGCCGTTCACGCTCATGGTGACCTGCATGTCAGCCGTTCCTTCCCTGGTCGCCTGCTACCCCTGCCTGGATCCGCTCGACCGAGAGCCGGAGCGTGCGTCGCGTGAGCTCGTCGGCCAGGTGCCGCTTGTAGTCGGCCGTGCCCCGGTTGTCGGTCACCGGGGAGCAGCTCTCCGCGGCGATCGCGCCGGCCCGTGCGTAGAGCTCCTCCGACGGCGCCTGGGCCTGGAGGGCCTCGGAGATCGCCGGGATGCCGGTGGTGTTGGGACCGACCGCGGCCAGCCCGACCCGCGCACCGGTGATCACGTCGCCGTCCATCCAGACGGCGGCGCCGGCCGAGGTGACCGCCCAGTCACCGGCCCGGCGCTCGACCTTGGCGTAGGCGCTGGACCCGTGGGGCCGCACCGGGATCCGGATCTCGGTGAGGATCTCGCCGTGCTCGACCGCGGTCTCGTACGGGCCGCGGTGGAACTCGGCCATCGTGACCACCCGCTCGCCGCCACGGCCCCGGATGACACAGCTGGCGTCGAGGGTCGTGCACACCGCGGTCAGGTCCTCGGACGGGTCGGCCTGGCAGAGGGAGCCCCCGATCGTCCCCCGGTTGCGCACGATCGGGTCGGCGATGACCTGCTCGGCGTCCGCGAAGATCGGGAAGAGTGCCGCCAGCTCCGGTGACTCGAGCAGCTCGCGATGGCGGGTCATCGCCCCGATCCGGACCTCGTCGGTCCCGACCCGCACGTAGCCGAGCTCGTTGTGCAGGTCGTTGATGTCGATGACGTACTCGAGGTTGGCGAGCCGCAGCTTCATCATCGGGAGCAGGCTGTGCCCGCCCGCGATCAGCCGGGCCTCGTCACCGAGCCTCTCGAGCAGGTCGATGGCGTTGTCGACGCTGGTGGCCCGTTCGTACTCGAACGGCGCGGGAACCTGCATGGGGCGACCTCCCTGTGGCGCTGGTCACACGACTCTGTCCCTCGCCCGAGGAGCCGTCAACAGCCTCCTAAGCGAACGGTTAGGTGGGTCAGAACATGACGACGAGCAGGTACGCCATGGCGCCGGCCATCGCGATGTCGCAGCAGGCGTCGAGGCGCGCCGGGCCGGTGCGACGCGCGGTGGTCACGAGCCGGA
Source organism: Nocardioides sp. (assembly GCA_025965275.1). Taxonomy (GTDB): domain Bacteria; phylum Actinomycetota; class Actinomycetes; order Propionibacteriales; family Nocardioidaceae; genus Nocardioides. The sequence goes on along the minus strand of JAOPXG010000112.1, from coordinate 21,924 downwards.
CCACCACCACGACGGCGAGCGCGACCAGCAGCCCGGCGAGCACCAGGTCGGGGACCACGATGCCGGTGCCGGCGCCGTCGGCGGCCCCCATCGACATGTGGTGGCCGGCGCCCATGTCCATGCCCGTCGACATGTCCATCGGCTGGGCCATCGGTTGGTCCGTCGGTGGGTCCGCGGTCGCGGTGGCCGTCGGGACCACCATCGCCACCATCGCGAGGCAGCCGACCGCGAGCACGGCGTACGACGTCCGCGTGGCCCGGCCGGCCAGCCGGAGCAGCGACCAGGCGAGGCCGACCGTGAAGACGACGAGCGAGGCGACCGACAGGGCGTGGCCGAAGGGCGCCAGCAGCATCGCGACCATGCCGAGGCCCATCAGCACGTGCCAGGCATCGAGGTCGAGCCGGTGCTCGGGACCGCGGAGGGCGGGGGTGACGGCGCGCGCGAAGCAGTAGAGCACCACCACCGCCACGCAGGCGGCCAGCACACCGACCATCGGGCGAGCATCGAGCCGGAACGACCTCCGGTCAACACCGACCTCAGGCTTTGCTTAGCCGGCGCTGTTGTCTGCGGGGTTGTCGGACTCGACCGGAGGCAGCGGCGCCTTCTTCTTGCCGGAGGGGTCGTAGAGCCCGGCCTCCTCGGCGGCCTGCGCCTTGCGGAGCTGCTTGACCAGGCTGAAGCCGAGGAAGGCGACCGCCAGGACCAGCCCGATGAAGATCGCGAACGCGATCCACCCGGCCTTGACGTCCTTGTCCTCCGGCACGTCGTCGACCAGCGAGGTCACGAGCGGGATGAGGTCAGGAAGGACGGTGAGGAGGTGCATGGTCCCAGTGTCTCAGGAGGGTGCGGTGATGCCGGCGAAGAGGTCGTCCTCCGGCGTCGGGGAGTTGACGTGGCTCACGACGAGCTCGAAGTCCTCGGTCGGCCAGATGTCGGTCTGGAGCTCGCGCGGGACCGCGAACCAGAAGCCGTCGGGGTCGATCTGGGTGGCGTGCGCGAGCAACGCCTGGTCGCGGACGCCGAAGTAGTCGGAGCACGGCACCTTGGTCGTGACGCGGGCGTCCCACTCGGGCTCGTCCTTCCACTCCTTGAGCCGCTCCGCCCAGGGCGACTCGAGCCCGTGGGCGATCATCGCGTCGTGGATCGCCTGCATCCGGGGCTTGTTGAACGAGTGGTGGTAGTAGAGCTTGAGGACCTGCCACGGCTCCCCGAGCTCGGGGTAGCGCTCCGGATCGGCCGCCGCCTCGAACGCCGCGACGCTGATCTCGTGGCACTTGATGTGGTCGGGGTGCGGGTAGCCGCCGCGCTCGTCGTACGTCGTCATGACGTGGGGCCGGAACTCGCGGATCACCCGCACCAGCGGCGCCATCGCCTCCTCGAGCGGCACCAGCGCGAAGCAGCCCTCGGGCAGCGGCGGCTTGGGGTCACCCTCGGGCCAGCCGGAGTCGACGAAGCCCAGCCAGTCCTGCCGGATACCGAGGATGTCGCGGGCCCGCTCCATCTCCTGGCGGCGGATCTCGGTGATGTTCTCGAGGATGTCGGGGCGGTCCATCTTGGGGTTGAGGATCGACCCGCGCTCACCTCCGGTGCAGGTCGCGACGTGGACGTCGACGCCCTGGGCGACGTACATCGCGGTGCTCGCGGCGCCCTTGCTCGACTCGTCGTCGGGGTGGGCATGGACGTGCATGAGGCGGAGCCCGGCGCGGGGCTTCGTGGAGTGCTGCGTCACCCACCCATCCTAGATGTGTGGTCTCAGAAGTCAGACACCTACGGTCCCGTGGCTACGGCAGTCGAGCCGGTCTCCGAGGGCAGAAGGAGGGGTGGGACCATGAACCGGTGACCGCGCAGACCGACCTCGCCGACCGGTACGGCGCGCCCGAGCCCTGGCGGCGGGCGGCGCTGCTGGCCGCCTGCGTCGTGGTCGTGGCGGCGTTCCTGGGCTGGCTGGGCTGGACGATGTGGGCGCACTCGACCCCCGACGTCGACTCCGAGATCGTCGGCTACCACGTCGTGGACGAGCACACCGCCGAGGCCACCGTCGACGTACGCCTGGAGAACCCGCAGGTCGTGGCGACCTGCACGCTGCGGGCCTACGCCGAGGACCACACCGTGGTGGGCGAGCTCTCGTTCACCCCGGAGTCGGGCGGACGCTCGGACCGGACCGTGCGCACCGAGCGGCGGGCCACCTCGGTCGAGCTGCTCGGCTGCACCGCCCCCGGCCAGACCCGCCCCCGCTGACGCCCCGCTGACCCGTCCGCCGAAGACGACGTTCGCCGGACCTGCTATCTGGGCACCCAGTTGTTAGACTCGACGGTCTGATGTCCCACAGGGTCGTCGAGGAAAGATGGCCCGGCGACCGACGCGCGTCCGTTTCCACGGCATTCCGGGCGGGACCGGCACCACACCGGCGGAGGAGATCCGTCGTACCGAAACGTATGCAGGAGTACCCGATGACGCAGTCCACCGAGCACGGCACCGTCTGGCTGACCCAGGACGCCTACGACAAGCTGACCGCCGAGGTGGCCAACCTCAAGGGTCCGGTGCGCCAGGAGATCATCGCCCGGATCAGCGCGGCCCGCGACGAGGGCGACCTCAAGGAGAACGGCGGCTACCACGCCGCCCGCGAGGAGCAGGGCAAGCTCGAGGGCCGGATCCGCCAGCTCGAGGACATGCTCGAGCGCGCCGAGGTCGGCGAGACCCCGGCCGACGACGGCACCGTCTCGCCCGGCATGAAGGTCACCTACAAGTTCGTGGGCGACGATGACGACGACGCCGAGACGTTCCTGCTCGGCGCCCGCGAGATGGAGGACTCCGCGGAGGGCCTCAAGGTCTACTCCCCGCAGTCCCCGCTCGGCTCGGCCATCATCGGCCACCAGAAGGGCGAGACGGTCGCCTACCAGGCGCCGAACGGCAAGGAGCTCCAGGTCGTCATCGTCGACGCGGTCCCCTTCACCGGCTGAGCGGAGACGCGTCAGCGGATCCGCTGATGGTGGTCGAGCGAGCGGCGCGACTGAGCTCGCGAAGTCGCGACCCGCGTGTCGAGACCGCCGCAGCCGACGTGCCTACGTCGACCTACTCCACGACGCGGTAGCCGCGCTCGCGGAGGCGGGCCATCAGCAGCCGGGTGTGCGGCTCGCCGCGGGTCTCGAGCTGCAGATGCACCTCGACCTCGTCGAGGTGCAGGGTCGGTGAGATCCGCTCGTGGACGACCTCGAGCACGTTGCCGCCGACCTCGCTGATGTCGGTGAGCAGCCGCGCCAGGCCGCCCGGGAGGTCGGGGATGCAGACGTGCAGGTTGAGGTAGCGGCCGGCGGCGGCCATGCCGTGCCGGATCACCTTGCCCAGCAGGAGCGGGTCGATGTTGCCGCCCGAGAGCACCGCGACGGCGGGTGTCTCGAACCGCGTCGGGTCATCGAGCACGGCCGCCACCGCGGCGGCGCCGGCCGGCTCGACGAGCATCTTGGCCCGCTCGAGCACGGCGAGCACCGCCCGCGCGAGCGAGTCCTCCGAGACCGTGATGATGTCGTCGACGTGGTCGCGTACGGCGGCGAAGGTGATCTGGCCCGGCAGCCCGACCGCGATGCCGTCGGCCATCGTGGTCATCGACTCGAGGGCGACGGGAGCTCCCTGAGCGAGCGACGCGGGATAGGCGGCGGCACCCGCGGCCTGGACGCCGATGACCCGGACGTCGGGCCGCAGCGACTTCACCGCGATCGCGATGCCGGCCAGCAGTCCCCCGCCGCCGGTCGGCACGAGCACGGTCTGCACGTCGGGCGCCTGCTCGAGGATCTCGAGGCCGGCCGTCCCCTGACCGGCGACGATGTCGACGTGGTCGAAGGGATGGATCAGCACCGCGCCGGTGCGGTCGGCGAAGGCCTTCGCCTCGACGAGCGCGTCCTCGAGGTAGCGGCCGTGGAAGGACACGTCGGCGCCGTACCCGCGGGTGGCCTTCTCCTTCGGGATCGGGGCGCCCTCGGGCATGAAGACGGTCGCCTTGATGCCGAGCAGCTGGGCCGCGAGCGCGACGCCCTGGGCGTGGTTGCCGGCCGAGGCCGCGACCACGCCGTGCGCGCGCTCCTCGGGTGAGAGCCGGGAGATGCGGAGGTAGGCGCCGCGGGCCTTGAACGAGCCGGTGCGCTGGAGGTTCTCGCACTTGAGCGACACCGGCCCGCCGGCGAGCGCGGAGAGCCAGCGCGACTCCTCCATGGGGGTGTTGATCGCCACGCCGGCCAGGACCCGGCGGGCCTCCTCGATGTCGGCGAGGCCGACGGTCGGCACGTCACTCATCACGGACGCCGTCGTGGTCCGGGATCTCCACGGTCTCCCCCGTCTCCTCGTAGTCCTCGGCGAGCTCCTCGACCGGATCGTCCCCCGGACTGGTGTAGGCCGCGAGGTGCTGGACGACGGCGTTGAGCGCTGCGGCGATCGGGACGGCGACCAGCGCGCCGGCGACGCCGGCGACCAGGATGCCGGTCGCGATCGCGAGGATGACCGCGAGCGGGTGCACCGAGACCCACCGGCCCATGAGGAACGGCTGGAGCACGTGGGCCTCGAGCTGCTGGACGCCGATGATGACCGCCAGCATCAGCAGGGCGGTGATCGGCCCGTTCGCCACCAGGGCGACCAGCACCGCGACCGCCCCGGCCACCGTGGCACCGACCAGCGGGACGAAGGCGCCGAGGAAGACGAGCACGCCGATCGCGAGCACGAACGGCACGCCCAGCACTGCCGCGCCGATGGCGATCCCGAGGGCATCCGTGGCCGCGACGATGACCGTGGCCCGCACGAACTGGGTCAGCGAGATCCAGGCGACCCGGCCCGAGCTGTCGACGTGGCCGCGCGCCGCGCGCGGCGAGAGCCGGACGATCCAGGCCCAGATGCGGGAGCCGTCGGCGAGGAAGAAGTAGGTCGAGAACAGCACGATGAAGAAGCCGGCGAAGACGTGCCCGACCGCCGAGCTGACCTCGGTGATCCGGCCGACGATCTTGCCGTTGTCGGACTGGTCGGAGATGGCCGCCTGCGCGCGGTCGATGTAGTCGTTGATCTGCGAGTCGCTGGCGTGCAACGGGCCGTCGCGCAACCAGTCCTTGATCTCGCCGAGGCCGGCGACGGTCTGGTCGGCGAGGTCGGTCGCGCCGGTAGCGATCTGCTGGCCGGCGAGGGTGAGCAGCAGCCCGACCAGGGCGATGCCCGCGACGACGACCCCGAGCGCCGCTAGACCGCGGGGGATGCCGACCCGCACCAGGGCGTCGACGACCGGGATCACCAACGCGGTGATGAGCAGCGCGATCACGACGGGGAGCACGACCTCGGAGAGGAACCCGATCGCCGTGAAGAGGACCGCACCTGCGCCGACGATGACCAGGAACCGCCACGCCCAGGCGGCGGCCAGGTCGACACCCGCCGGCACGTGCGAGGGCGCGGCCGTCGGCGCCTCGGCGACGACCAACGGCATGGTCAGCTGCGCCTGACGCTCGTCGCGGAGGTGGGCGAACTGGTGGGCGAGCCGGCTGGCGAGCCGTTTCTCGCTCTCGGTCGCCCCGTCCGTCGCGCGTGGGCGCAGTCGGATTCCCGGGAGCCGGCGACGGCTCCCGCCGTGCGCGGTGGAGTCGTCTTCGGGGACGCTCGCGCCGTCCGGTCCGTCAGCGTCGTTGCTCACGCTGGACAGGCTATACAGCGGACCCGTCGACCAGCGTCAGCGCCAGCCGGTACGCCGCCTCCGGATGCTCGGCCGCGAGCAGCCCGGCCGCTGCCAGCACGTAGTCGGTGTCGACGACGACCCGCGCGCGGCGCGGCAGCTGCCACCCGCCCTCGAGGTCCGCGCCGGTGCTGCCGTCGAGCACCCGATCGGCGACCCCGGGCCGGCCGTTGCGCAGCACGCCGCCCGACCCGACGAGCAGGTCGACCTCGCGCAGGTCCTTGCCGGTGCGCTCGACGACCCGTCCCTCCGGACTGACGACGACCTTCGACCGGCCGGCGTGACGGCGCAGCGCCAGCCCGACGGCCGCCCGCGCGATCGCCTCGTCGGCGTCCCGCTCGGCGTCGTCCTCGGGGAGGTACGCCGGGTCCTCGTGGCGTCGACGTGCGGCTTCCGTCAGCTCGGGAAGCTCCGCGGCCTCGACCGTGCTCACGGCCGACCAGCGCATGCCGAGGTCGCCCTCGACCGTCCGGGTGACCCGGGTCGTGGCGACGACCTCGCGGCCGATCGAGTCGGGGTCGAGCTCGACCACCGAGTGCACGTCGGTCGTCGCTCCCCCGACGTCCACGACGACGACGTCGCCGCCACCCCGGGCGAGCAGCTCGACACCGGTCAGCACGACGTCCGGCGTCGCGCCGCGCACCATGGTCGTGAAGTCGGCGCGCTGGCTGAGGTGCTTGCCGCCGATGACGTGGGCCAGGAACACCTCCCGGATGGCGGCGCGGGCGGACTCGGGCGCGAGCACGCCGATCGTGGGGACGACGTTGTCGGCGAGCACGTGCGGCACGTCGCCGAGGATCGCGCCGACCTCGGCCTGCACCTCGACGTTGCCGGCGACCACGACGGGGCCGGTCCAGCCGGACTCGACGAGGTCACGCGCGGCCCGCAGGAGCACCTCGCTGTTGCCGCCGTCGGTGCCGCCGGTCAGCAGCACCACGTCGGGGCCGTCGAGGCGGTTGACGTCGCCACCGGAGGCCATCGCCACGACCGAGACGACCTTGCCGCCGCTGGAGAGAGCGACCCGGCGGCCGGCCTCGGCGGTGACCAGCTCCTCGTTGCCGACCACCGCGATCCGCAGCCCGCCTCCGGCGCTGGAGCAGGCCAGCACCTCGGCGCCGGCCGCGCGGGGGTCCTGGCGGACGAGCTCGGCGAGGCACGCGTCGTACCCGTCGAGGACGTCGGTGTCGACCGTCGTCGGGTGAGACGCGGAGGCGACGATCCGGCCGGTGGTCAGGTCGACCAGCGCAGCCTTGGTGAACGTGGAGCCGAAGTCGACGCAGACTGCTTCAGTCGAGGGCACGTTCGAGGTCCGCGATGAGGTCGTCCGCGGTCTCGATGCCGACGCTGAGCCGGACCAGGTCGCTCGGGACCTCGAGGTCGGTGCCGGCGACGCTGGCGTGGGTCATCCGGCCCGGGTGCTCGATCAGCGACTCGACCCCGCCGAGGGACTCGCCGAGCGTGAAGACCTCGGTGCGCTCGCAGACCGCGAGGGCCTGGGACTCGCCGCCGTTCACGCGGAAGGACACCATGCCGCCGAAGCGCCTCATCTGGCGCCGCGCGACCTCATGGCCGGGGTGGGTCTCGAGGCCGGGGTAGATCACATCGCCCACTGCCGGGTGGGAGGTCAGGAAGTCGACGACCTTCTCGGCGTTGTCGCAGTGGCGCTCCATCCGCAGCGCGAGCGTCTTCAACCCGCGCAGGGTGAGCCAGGCGTCGAACGGCCCGGCGACGGCGCCGATCGCGTTCTGGTGGAAGGTCAGCTTCTCCGCGATCTCGAGGTCCTTGACGACCAGGGCGCCGCCGACGACGTCCGAGTGGCCGCCGCAGTACTTCGTGGTCGAGTGGACGACCACGTCGGCGCCGAGGGTCAGCGGCTGCTGGAGGTACGGCGAGGCGAAGGTGTTGTCGACCACGAGCAGGGCGCCCGCGTCGTGGGCGACGGCCGCGAGGGCCTCGATGTCGCCGATGTTGAGGAGCGGGTTGGTCGGGGTCTCGACCCACACCAGCTTGGTCTCCCCCGGCCGGATCGCGGCGGCGACGCGGTTGACGTCGGAGACCGGCGCCGGGCTGTGCCCGAGGCCCCAGACCTGCTCGACCTTGTCGAAGAGGCGGAACGTGCCGCCGTACGCGTCGTCCGGGATCACCACGTGGTCGCCCGGGCGGCACAGCGACCGCACCAGCGTGTCCTCCGCGGCCAGGCCGGAGGCGAACGCGAAACCGCGCTCCCCCTCCTCCAGCGCCGCGATGTTGCCCTCGAGCGCGGTGCGGGTCGGGTTGGCGGAGCGGCTGTACTCGTAGCCGCCGCGCAGGCCACCGACCCCGTCCTGCTTGTAGGTGCTGGTCGCGTAGATGGGCGGGATCACCGCGCCGGTCGCCGCGTCGGGCTCGTAGCCGGCGTGGATCGCACGCGTCTCGAAGCCGGACTTGCTGCGGTGCTGCTGAGAGCTCATCCCCCGAGGCTATCCGGGTGTCGCGAAGTGGTGGTTTCGAGGCTCGGGCCTGGCGGGCCTTCGCACCTCGAGCACCGGGAGAGCGGGAACGTCCGGGTCACCAGCGGTGTTAGAGACTGTGCAACAGCACTCCGAAAGAAGGAGAACCCGTGTTCCTCACCCGCAAGGCCCAGATGGTCGCCCCCGAGCAGACCCTGAAGGGTCGCAGCGAGCGCAACTTCCCCCTGTCCGAGAAGCACAAGGTCCTCGACGCGCCCCTCGTCACCGATGACGTGCCCGAGGGCTACGAGGTGGCCTTCTTCGGGCTCGGCTGCTTCTGGGGCGCCGAGGAGATCTACTGGCAGCTGCCGGGCGTCTGGTCGACCTCCGTCGGGTACGCCGGCGGCACCACGCCGCACCCGTCGTACGAGGAGGTCTGCTCCGGTGCGACCAACCACACCGAGGCCGTCCGGATCGTCTTCGACCCCTCGGTCGTCTCGTACGCCGACCTCGTGAAGAAGTTCTTCGAGGTCCACGACCCGACCCAGGGCTATCGCCAGGGCAACGACATCGGCACGCAGTACCGCTCGGCGATCTACTTCACCACGCCCGAGCAGGAGCAGACCGCCCGTGAGCTCACCCAGGTGTACGGCGACGAGCTCACCCGCCGCCGCCTGGGCGACATCACCACCGAGGTGCGGGAGGCCCCGACGTACTACTACGCCGAGGATCACCACCAGCAGTACCTCGCCAAGAACCCCTTCGGCTACCGGTGCCACGCCAACACCGGGGTGAGGTTCCCCCCGACGGCCTGACCGCAGAGATGGGTCCCACGTCCTTCGCGTGGGGCCCATCGTCCTCTGCCGCCGATGGACTCTGAGTTCTGCCTTCAGGTAGTGCTCCGACAACGTGCTGGCGAGTACGCTGCCGCGGGGCGCGGCGTGTGCACGTCCGTGCCGGCACGGTGGCCGTCGCGCGCATGAATTCTCCCGTTTGGGGGACTGGGCTCACGTGCGCGGCCGTTCGTCACTCGGGTCTGCGCCGGGCACGGAGAGGAGTTCGCCATGCCGGAAGCCCTCACGTCCCGGCAGCCGCGCCGCGCGCACCACGCGCGGACGAGCACCCTCGTCGCCGGCGTCGTGTCCACCTGCCTGATCGGGACGCCGCTCACCGTTCTCGCAGCGCCGGCCACGGCGGCGACGACAGCGGCAGCTCAGCACCGGGCCACGGGATCCTCGTGGCGCCTGGCCACCACGTCGGCGTCGGCAGCCGCGTCGGCTCCTGCCTACGTCGGCAACGGCTACGTCGGGACCCGAGTGCCATCGGCCGGCGCCGGTTACGCCGCCGGGCCGATCGTCACCGAGACCCACATCGCGGGTGTGTACGCCGACGTGCCGGACACCGTCGGCGGCGGGATCCAGCATCAGGGAGCGGTCAACCTGCCCGGCTGGACTCAGCTCGACGTGCTCGCCCGCGGCCAGAAGCTTGACGCGGCCAGCGGCGCCGAGTACCGCCAGGTCCTCGACCTGCGTCGGGGCACGGTCGTCACGGCCTCGACGGTGACCACCGCAGGCCGAACGACCCTCCTCCGGTACCAGGTCCTGCTCGACCGTGCCCACCCACGGACCGGGCTCGTCACCGTCCAGGTGCAGCCGCAGTGGAGTGGGCGGCTGCAGGTGCGCGACGTGATGGGCGCGGGCGCCCTGCTGACGCCCGGTGCCCTGTCAAGGGTGCACGCGTCCGCCCGACGGCCGCTCACCCAGCTCGCCGTACGCGCCAAGGGCACCGGGACCCTCGTCGCGGAGGCCGCCCGGCTGCACGTGCCGGCGCGGTCGTCCCTGACGGCCTCCACCTCGGGGATGTCCGTGCGCAGGACGGCGACCGTCCGCGTGCGTGCGGGACACAGCTATCGCTTCACCAAGGTGGTCGGTTTCGCCACCTCCGAGGACTCCCGCACCCCGGCGGCGGCCGCCCGCCGGGCGTCCACGCTCTCGCCACGAGTGATCGAGCGCCGCAATGTTGCCGCCTGGGCGCAGGTGTGGCGTCACGACGTCGTCGTGCCCGGCCGGCCCGAGCTCCAACGCCGGATCAGAGCCGGCATGTTCTACCTCCTCGCAAGCGCGCGACCGGATGTGGACTGGAGCATCAGCCCGGTCGGCCTCTCGGCGGGTGGCTACAACGACCACGTCTTCTGGGACGCCGAGACCTGGATGTACCCCGCCCTTCTCGCGCAGCACCCGGACGTGGCGAGCACGGTGGTGGACTACCGGTACCGCACGCGTGCGGGGGCCGCCCGCAACGCCTCGCGCACCGGCTACGAGGGGATGCGCTTCGCCTGGGAGAGCGCCCTGACCGGCGACGAGGTCACGCCGACCTGGGCGGAGACAGGACGGCTGGAGCAGCACGTGACTTCTGACGTGGCGCTGGCGCAGTGGCAGTACTACCTCGCCACCGGAGACCGCGAATGGCTGCGCACCAGGGGATGGCCAGTGCTGCGCGGGGCGGCGGCGTTCTGGGCAAGCCGCGCCGAGCGGACCGGGGACCGCTACGAGATCAGTCGCATCGAGGGGCCCGACGAGGAGAACTGGCCGGTCGATGACGAGGTCTACACGAACGCAACGGCAGCCACCACGCTTCGCCTGGCCAGTCGGGCAGCCGAGGTGCTGGGGCGAGCGGCGCCGCGGCGGTGGACGGCCGTCGCCGACGGGCTCGTCGTACAGCAACCGCAGCAGCTCGACGGCACCCCGTCCGCGCGGCCGGAGTTCGATGGCTACGCGGGTCAACAGGTGAAGCAGGCGGACGCCGTGCTCCTCACCTACCCGTGGGAGTATCCGCAGGACCCGGCGGTCGACCGCTCCGACCTGGACTACTACGCGCTGCGCTACGACCCGGATGGCCCGGCGATGACCGACTCGGTCAACAGCGTCGTGGCCGCACAGCTCGGGCAGGGTTGCGCGGATTGGACCTACACCCGTCGCAGCGTCGATCCCTTCGCGAAGGCGCCGTACGAGCAGTTCACCGAGGCGCGCAGCGGGCAGGGCGTGTTCACGTTCCTGACCGGGGAGGGCGGCTTCCTGCAGGAATTCCTGTATGGCTACCCGGGGCTCCGGTGGCGGTCGGACGGGATCGCACTCGACCCGACGCTTCCTCCGGCGCTCGCGCACGGCCTGCGCCTGACCGGTCTGCGGTGGCGCGGACGCACGTTCGACATCGATCTGGCGGCCACGCGCACCACCGTCACCCTGCGCAGCGGATCTCCGATGCGGGTCCACTCATCCACGGGGTCGCAGGTGCTCTCCCGGAGCGAGCCGCTCACCGTGCCCACCCGGCAGGCTCACGCGAACGACGACAACCTTGCTCTGTGCCGCCCGGCCAGCGCCCGGGTCACCACCGCGGACCCGAGTGCGCCGCCCGAGGCCGCCGTCGACGGCAGCCCCGCCACGGCCTGGGCACCCGCCTCGGACCCCGCAACCGCGAGCACCTACACCGTGCGGCTCGCCGGACCCCAAACGGTCGGGCACGCCACCCTGACGTGGCTCACCCGGCCGTTGGCCACCTACCGGATCCAGATCCACCAGCGCGGCGCCTGGCAAACGGTCGCGAGCATCACCGGCGCAGCATCCGGCACCGACCAGGCGTCGTTCCCGCCCATGGCCACCGACGCTGTGCGTGTGCGGATCCCGCCCACCCGCTTCGCTGCCGAGAACCCCCGCCTCGCCGAGCTGGTGCTGACTCACTGAGCGACCGGAAGTCGCCGGCCCTCACCGAGCCGACCGTCGCTGGGCGCACACGGGCCGCCTCCATCAGCCGCGCCGCTGGGCGGCTTCGGCTCATGGCCGGATGGTCGAATGCCGTCCGCACGTGAGATCACCGCAGGAAGAGCCCGATGTAGACGATCAAGGCTGACTACGCTAGAGCGGGGCCCGTCAACACACCTCCCACAGCGCCCGCGCCGAAATCCGGTGACCGCCGTGGCCCACACAGCGCGGCCCCCTGCAATCGCGGTAGCACCGCTCGGGCCGACAACGGCGTCGCCCACGGGGTGCAGTTCTGCGTAGCGCGGCACAAAGACCGCGCACGCCAACAGAACCCAGGCTGAGCGCCGCGAGGACAACCTGGCGGTCCGGTTGCCTCCACTCACTCATCGGCAGATCCGCGCAGGCGCAGGTGCCGGAACCTCGTTTGCTGCGCCGACAACTATCACCAGCAGTACCTCGCGAAGAACCCGTTCGGCTACCGCTGCCACTCCAACACCGGAGTGAAGTTCCCCGCCTGACCAGTCCTCCGACGGGCTGCCACGATCGGCGCGGTAGGTCCCGGCCGCCTCGAACGCGTCCGGATCGGCATCGATCCCGGTGGGCCAACGGGCTCTGTCGTATCCATGCCCCTCCTTGGTCCGGGAGGGGGAAGGCGCCACAGACCCCGTCGCTGCTGCGACGAAACTCCTCGGCTCAGGGTGTCGTGCCGACCGCCCGCCGTTCGTAGCGTGGAGAGAGGCGGACAACGAGTCCGCTCGAGCCGAGAGGGAGCAGACATGCCCGAGTACCTCCTCTACTTCAACCAGCAGTGGGTCGGCGACCACTCCGAGGAATGGTTCCGCGAGCGCGTACAGCCCGCGATGGCGGTGGTGAACGAGATGAAGGAGACCGGCGTCTACGTCTTCGCCGGCGGGCTCGAGGAGGGTGGCCCGGTCTACAGCGCCGACCCCACCGGCGGCGAGGTGCTGGTCACCGACGGGCCGTTCGTCGAGACCAAGGAGTTCCTGGGCGGCTTCGCCATCGTGGACGTGCCCGACGACGAGGCCGCCACGACGTGGGCCGCCAAGATCGCGGAGGGCTGCGGCTGGCCCCACGAGGTACGGCGGTTCGGGTCGGTGCCCGACACCGCGCCTACGCCTTGACGAGCTCCATCGCCTCGGCGGTCAGCGTGACCGACCGGAGCCGGTCCTCCGGCGTGCGTGCCTGGTGGGCGGTGATGAGCTCGTCGGCCCCGGCTTTGTCGCGGAAGCCTTTCAGGTAGGCCGCCACCTCCGGCGGGGTGCCGATCGCGGCGTAGACCAGCATCTGGTCGACGTGCTGGCCGGCGCCCTGCCGCAGGAGCTCGTCGGCCTGCTCGTCGGTGAGGTCCTGCCCGCGGCCGAAGAGGTTGACCGCGAAGGTCCGGCGCACGGCGTCGAAGCTCTCCTGCGCCTGGGCGGTCGTGTCGGCGGCGACCACGTTGACGCCGGCGATGACGTACGGCGCGTCGAGCTGCTCGGAGGGCTTGAACTCGCGCCGGTACGTCGCGACCGCGGCTTCGAGCGCCTGCGGGGCGAAGTGGCTGGCGAACGCGTACGGCAGGCCGAGCGCCGCGGCCAGCTGCGCGCCGAAGAGCGACGAGCCGAGGATGTAGAGCGGCACACGGGACCCCTTGCCGGGGATCGCGTCGACGCCGGGCACCCGGGTGTCGCCCGCCAGGTAGGCCTGCAGCTCGAGCACGTCCTGCGGGAACCGCTCGGACGACTGCGGGTCGCGGCGCAGCGCGTACATGGTGTTCTGGTCGGAGCCCGGCGCCCGGCCCAGCCCCAGGTCGATCCGGCCGGGGTACATCGCCTCGAGGGTGCCGAACTGCTCGGCGATCGTGAGCGGCGCGTGGTTGGGCAGCATCACCCCGCCGGCACCGAGCCGGATGGTCGACGTCTGCGCCCCGACGTGGGAGATCAGCACGCTGGTCGCCGACGAGGCGATGCGGTCCATGTTGTGGTGCTCGGCGTACCAGACCCGGCGGTAGCCGTCCTCCTCCGCGCGCTGGGCGAGGGCGACGCTGGCCTTGATGCTGTCGCCGACGCTCTGGCCGCGAGTGATCGGGGCGAGGTCGAGGATGGAGAGCGGGATGCGCATGAGGTCCTTCCGCAGGAGTCGGTCATCTGGACAACACCCGCGGCGGCGGAGTCCATCCCGATGAGGCCCGTTGGGTGCGTCGGGGAGACTGGTGCCGTGACCGAGCTCCCCCGCAAGGCAGCCGCCCGGACGGCCAGGCTGGCCGCCCTGCCGCTGGGGTACGCCGGGCGCAGCGCGCTCGGCCTCGGCAGGCGGATCGGCGGCCAGTCCGCCGAGGCCGTGATGTCCGACATCCAGCAGCGCACCGCGGAGCAGCTGTTCCGCACCCTGGGCGAGCTCAAGGGTGGGGCGATGAAGTTCGGGCAGGCGCTGTCGGTGCTCGAGGCCGCCCTGCCCGAGGAGATCGCGGGCCCGTACCGCGAGCAGCTGACCAGGCTCCAGGACTCCGCTCCCCCCATGCCGACCCAGGAGGTCCGCGACGCGCTGGCCCGCGACCTGGGACCCGACTGGAAGGAGCAGCTGGTCTGGCTCGACGGGGGCCCGACCGCGGCCGCGTCGATCGGCCAGGTGCACCGGGGCCGGTGGCACGACGGGCGCGGGGTCGCCGTGAAGGTGCAGTACCCCGGCGCGGGTGACGCGCTGCGCTCCGACCTGCGCCAGCTCTCCCGGCTGGCCCGGACGATGGGCAGCCTGGTCCCGGGGATCGACGTCAAGCCGCTGATCGCGGAGATGCAGGCACGCACCGAGGAGGAGCTGGACTACCGGCTCGAGGCCGAGGCCCAGCGCACCTTCGCCGCGGCGTTCCGCGACGAACCGGACTTCGAGGTGCCGGACGTCGTCGCCGCCGGCGACACGACGCTGATCACCGAGTGGATGGAGTCGACCTCGTCGCTGGCCGCCGTCATCTCGTCCGGCACGCAGGAGGAGCGCGACCACTACGGCGAGCTCTTCGTCCGGTTCCTCGTCGAGGGCCCGGCGCGCACCGGGATGCTGCACGCCGACCCGCACCCGGGGAACTTCCGGATCCTGCCCACCGAGGACGGGAGGCCCGGCCCGATGGGGGTCCTCGACTTCGGCGCGGTCGCCCGCCTGCCCGAGGGCGCTCTCCCACTGGCGATGGGGTCGCTGATCCGGATCGCCGCCATCGAGGACGACCAGACGTTGCTCGCGGGGCTGCGCGAGGAGGGCTTCATCAAGGACCGCGTCACCATCGACCCGGCGATGCTCCTCGACTACCTGTCGCCGTTCGTCGAGCCGACGCAGGCCGAGCGGTTCCACTTCTCGCGGGAGTGGATGCAGTCACAGTTCCAGCGGGTCAACAACCCGCGCGACCCGGCGTACACGCTGGCCCTCAAGATCAACCTGCCACCGTCGTACCTGCTCATCCACCGCACCTGGCTGGGCGCCGTCGGCATCCTGAGCCAGCTGGGCGCGGAGGTGCCGTTCCGTCAGATCCTCACCGAGTGGCTGCCGGGCTTCGCCGACCCGGTCTGACGATTGCGCGCACCCGCGCCCCGGGGGCACCCTGAGAGTGGCCCAGGAGGTGCCCATGTCACTGACCGACAACGCGGTCGCGGTGATGCTCCCCGTCGGGGACACGACGCGCGCCCAGGAGTTCTACGAGAAGCGGCTCGAGCTTCCCTTCGACGGCACGACCCCCGACGGCGAGCTCAGGTTCCGCATCGCCGGCGGCAACCATCTGATGCTGCGCCCCTTCCCGGACGTGCATCCGTCGCCCAACACCGCGCTCAGCTTCGAGGTGCGCGACATCGCGGCCGAGATCGCCGACCTCGAGTCGCGAGGGGTTGCGTTCGAGGACTACAACCAGCCGGGCTTCACGACGGTCGACCACGTCTTCGACGACGGCGCGATGATGGCGGCGTGGTTCCTCGACCCGGACGGCAACATCCTCTGCCTGCACCAGCCGCTCTGAGACACAGGCGGGGTCACTCCCCGACCGTGCCGTCGATCGACTCGCGGATCAGGTCGGCGTGGCCGTTGTGGCGTGCGTACTCCTCCACCAGATGAGCGAGGATCCAGCGCAGCGAGAACGGCGAACCGTTGCGACCGCTCCGCACGGACAGCTGGTCGAGGCCGGCCGCGGCGTGAATGATCCGGTCGGACTCCGCGATCTCTGCCGTGAGCAGGTCGAGCAGCTCCTCAGGGGTGTCGTCGACGGCGCTGTGCCAGTCCCAGTCGGCGTCGGCCTCCCAGTCGACGGACGCCCACGGCTCGGCGTAGTCCTGGCCCTCGAAGATGCAGCGGAACCACCAGTGCTCCACGAGCGCCAGGTGCTTGACCATGCCGCCCAAGGTCATCGTCGACGGTGCCAGCGTCTGGTCAAGCTGGGCGCCGGTGAGCCCGGCGACCTTCAGCCGCAGCGTGTCGCGGTGGTAGTCGAGGAAGCCCAGCAGGGTGGCGGTCTCGTCGGCGGCCTGGGGAGGGTCGACGCGGCCGATGGTCATGGGGTCCTGTCCGTGATGCAGTACGGCGTGCCGACCGGGTCGGTCAGCACGGTCCACTCGTCGTGCACCCGGACCACGCGGGCACCGAGCTCCACGTGGCGCGCGGTCTCGGCGTCGCGGTCGTCGCAGGCGAGGTCGAGGTGGGCGCTCACCTGGTCGCGGGGATCGTCGAGCCGCTGGACCAGCCAGCGCAGCGGGAGCTCGTCGGGCGGCAACAGGCGCGCGAACTCCGTCTCCTCGAGGTCGCGGAGGTCCCAGCCCGTCAGCGGCTGCCAGAACGCGAGCTCGGCGTCGTACACCTGCGGCGGCAGGTCGAGGCAGACCTGGTCGACCTGGGACCGGGTGCCGTCGGGCCAGGTCGCCGGCCGCGGGCGCACCGACGCCTCGTGGCGCACGAAGCAGAACGTGAAGCCACCCGGCGACCGGACCACGACGTAGCCCGACTCGTGCCGGACCAGCACGTGGGCGCCGAGCTCGACCGCCGCTTCGGCGGCGACCGCCGGGTTGTCGACATGGAGGTCGAGATGGATCCGGCCCGGGCCGGCGGCGAGCCGCTGCACCCGCAGGTAGGCGTCGCCGTCGGGCGGCACGAGCGTGGCGAACTCCCCGTCGACGCCGCGCGTCGGCGACAGCGTGAAGCCGGTGACGCCCTGCCAGAAGTCGACCCCGCGCTCGAAGCCGCCGGGCGGCAGGTCGAGGAAGGCGCTGACCCAGTACGGCGTGGTGCTCATGCCACCGGCTTGTGGAGGACGGCGCCGGTCGGCGTGATGCGGACGTCGTCGCCCTCGGCCCCGGCGGTGCCGTCGACGAGCAGCGTCATGCCCGGGTCGTCACCGGGTGGGAAGAGAAGCGTGACGGTCGGGTTGGTGCCGACGTTGGCGACCGAGCCACGGCCGGGCGTGCGGACCAGGAGGGTCTCGCCGTCGATCTCCGCCCGCGCCGACACCGCCTTGACCCGTCCGCCGGCGGAGGTCAGCAGGTAGCCGCGGCCGAAGTCCGCGAGCGTCGTCGGCAGGTCCGCGAGGTCGACCAGGATGCTCATGCGTCGAGGCTATCGACCCAGCGCTCTCCTGCCACGGTGGTTTCCGCGGTGCCGGCGGTCAGCTCGGCCAGGACCGTCGCCAGCCGTGCCTCCTGGTCGGGGGGTACGCCGAGCCGCAGCGTGACCTGCGCGCCGTACGCCGTGTCGAGGACGGCGATCCCGCGCGAGCGCAGCTCGCTCTCGATCCGGCCGGCGTCGGTGTGGTCGAGGTCGAGGAGGTGCTCGCGGACCAGGGTGCGGCGCAGGGTGCCGGTCACCTCGAGGCCGGCGCGGACCGCGTCGCCGTACGCCCGGACCAGCCCGCCGGCCCCGAGGAGGGTGCCGCCGAGCGGGGACGCGTCAGCGGACCCGCTGATGGTGGTCGAGCGAGCGGCGCGACTGAGCCCGCGAAGTCGCGACCCGCGTGTCGAGACCTGGTGACGTGCCCTTGGCATTGAGGCGCTCAGGAGGGTCAGTTGTCGACGAAGTCGTCCGCATGACGGCCACCGATCGAGACTCCAGAGGTCGACTCACCCGCGATCGTGAGGTAGCTGCTCATGACCACAGCCCGAGCACGTCGCCGCCGATCCGGACGATGAACGCCGAGACGACCGCGATGAAGAACACCCGGACGAACGCTGCGCCGCGCGCGACCGCCGTACGCGCGCCGAGGTAGCCGCCGACGATGTTGCACACACCCATCACCAGAGCGACCTTCCAGAGCACGGCGCCCTGCGGGAGGAAGATGCAGATCGCGGCGAGGTTGGTGGCCCAGTTGGCGAGCTTGGCCTTGGCGGACGCCTCCAGGAAGCTGTAGCCGAGCAGCCCGACCAGCGAGATCACGAAGAAGCTGCCGGTGCCCGGCCCGAGCGCCCCGTCGTAGAACCCGATCGCGAGCCCGGTGCCCATCGCGGCGGTGGTGTGGCGGTGGCCGGAGAAGCGGAGCGCGGTCGCCTCACCGAGCTGCGGCTTGAACAGCACGTAGCCGCCGACCACGACCAGCGCGACCAGGACGATCGGCTCGAACGCGTCGCGCGGGATCTGGCTGGCCACGAGCGCGCCTGCCGCCGAGCCGGCGAACGCGAAGAGCATCAGGGGCAGGAACGTCCTCGGGTCCGGGCGGACGCGCCGGTAGTACGTCGCGGCGCTCACCGTCGTGCCGGAGATGGCGGCGACCTTGTTGGTGGCGAGCACCTGCACGGTCGCGGCCTGGGGCAGCCCCAGGAGCAGTGCCGGCAGCTGGATCAGCCCGCCGCCCCCGACGACCGCGTCGACGAAGCCGGCGGCCAACCCGGCCAGGCCGAGAAGGACCAGCACGGTCGCGGTCGGGTCATCCATCGTCGCCATTCTCCAAGTCCGCTCCCCGTCGACCTCAAGCGGGCGGCGAACGTCCCCGCCTTCGCCTCCGCCGCGCTGTCGCTGGACGCCTCGCCGCCGTCGATCCCGAACTCGATCGACCGGACCGCGCTCGCGCTGAAGTCGGTCTGACCGCACCGATCCGTGCGTCACGGCCTAGGGTCGTGACGTGCGGATCGTGTCGTTGCTCCCGTCCACCACCGAGATCCTCTTCGCCATCGGCGCGGGGGACGACGTCGTGGGCGTGACCTTCGAGTGTGACCACCCCGCCGAGGCACGGACCCGGCAGATCGTGTCGACCTCGGCGATGCCGTCAGGCCTCACGCCCGCGGAGATCGACGCGTACGTCGTCGGCGCGATGGCCGCCGGCGAGGACCTCTACCACCTGTCGGCCGACGCGCTGGCCGGGCTGGACGCCGACCTCGTCGTGACCCAGGACCTGTGTGCCGTCTGCGCGGTCGACGTCTCCGTGGTCGACGACGCCCTCGCGCACCTGGGCTGCACGGCCGAGGTGCTGACCATCGACCCGCACACCCTCGACGAGGTCTTCGCCTCGATCGTGACCCTGGGCGAGGCGACCGGGCACCGGTCGGCCGCCGTCGACCTCGTCTCCTCGCTGGAGGCCCGGCTGGAGGCCGTGCGCGCCGGGGTCGAGGGGCTCGACCGACCCCGGGTGATGCTGCTCGAGTGGACGGACCCGCCGTACGCCCCGGGCCACTGGGTGCCGGAGATGATCTCCGCCGCCGGCGGCCTGCCGCTGCTGGGCAAGCCCGGCGCGAAGTCGGAGCGGGTGCTCTGGGAGTCGGTGCACGAGGCGGAGCCGGACCTCATCGTGTGCGCCCCGTGCGGCTACGACCTGGCGGGTGCCCAGTCGCTCGCGGACGCGCTGGTGGCGTCGGGCGTCCTACCGCCCGGCGTCCCGGTCCACGCCGTCGACGCCAACGCCGCCTGGGCCCGCCCCGGCACCCGGCTGGTCGACGGCGTCGAGGAGCTGGCCGCGATCCTGCACCCGGCCTGACCGGTTCGCGAGCTCCAGCCCCGCGTCCCACCCGGGTGCCCTGCCGGCGGCCGGCGGATGTAGGCCGGCGACGTCGTGACCGCTGGTCGCGATCAGCCACGAGACGAGCGAGTTCGAGTTCCACATCTCCCCCAGACCGAGCTCGTCGCGACCCCAGGTGGGGGCGGGCACCTCGGGAACCGCCGTGAGTAGGCGCCGGGTCCGCTCCGGATCGGTTTCGACGTACGTCGGGGCGCCCACCGCCTCGTCGACGTCAGGGATGACGCCGCCGCGCCAGAGCCGGACCTCGTAGCGGAACAGCACCGAGCGGCCGAGCCAGCGCAGCCCGACCGGCCCCGTGCGCACCACCCCGCGGGCGGCGGCCGCCCGGCTCCACGCCGGTGCCATCTCGATGACGAGCCGCTCGTCGCCCAGTCGCACGGCGAGCGCCGAGTGGTAGAGATCCTGGGCCGGTCGACGGTCGTGTCGGGCGGCGAGCGCCTCGAAGACGCGGCCGTTCCAGCGCACCGATCGGCCGCCCGCACCCAGGGGCAGCCAGAAGAGCTGGATCTCCACGGTCTCCACGTCACCACCGTGCGACGCGTCGTCCGACGATGGAAGGGCCGTTGGTCCCGGATGTCGGCGGCCGGCGATAGACAGGGCGCATGACCGAGAGCTCCATCGCCGACGAGGCCGAGCGCTACCTGCGGATCCTGGCCGACCCGCGCAGCGAGCCGGCACCCCGCGAGTGCCTCGCGTGCTACGTCGCGCGGATGATCACCGCCCACGGCTGTGACACGACGCTGCGCTGGGCCCAGCGGTTCCGCGACCTCAGCTCACCGACCGCGACCGGTCTCGAGCGCCGGCTCGGCGAGGTGGGCGGCTTCTGCGACTGCGAGATCTTCCTCAACGGCTACCGGATGGCGCGCCACCTGCTCGTGCGCAACCTGGCGACCGACGAGCTCGAGGCCCCCGACGAGCCGCCGGTGTGCTCCGGCGTCGGCCGCACCTCGACGCGGCCCTGTGCCAACTGGCAGCGCCGGACGCGCTACGACGACTGGTGACCGGCGATCAGCCGGACGCGGCTTCCGGTCGGCGCAGGGCCGCACGGACCAGCCCGACGGTGCCGATGCAGACCCAGACGAGGTTGAGCGCGGCCGACGGCCACGCGCCGTACCAGGCGGAGTTGACCATCAGGAAGCCACCGCCGAAGAGGTTCATCAGCTGGAAGGCCTGGCCGGTCGCATGGATCCTGGACGCCGTCACCAGGGCGTAGGCGCTGATGAGCAGCGCCATCCCGAGCCAGCCGATGACATTGACGAGCACGACGGTCAGATCCACGCCGCCATCCTGCCGCAGGCTGCTCAGTCAAGGCCCAGCGCCACCCTCCCCCACCCCTCGGCGGAATCCCGGGTGTGCGCCACCGCGTCGACCAGGACGAGGGCAGACCGACCACCGTGCCACTCGAACGAGTCGACCTCCAGCACGATGCGCAGCCGCCTGTCGACGAGATCCGGTCGCGCGATCAGCCCGGGCTCACGGAGCGTGACCTGGCGTGTCTCCCAAGTCGATGGCAGACACGCCCTAGTCGCCGACCCAGAACCCCCGGCCGCCGAACCAGTCGCCGTAGCCACCACCGGGGCCACCGGCCGAGCCGCGGCGGGAGCCGAGGTAGGAGCCGACCACCGCGGCGCCCAGGTCGTCGAGCTCGGGCGCGACGACCCGGCCGTCGACGCGCTTGGCCATCGAGTCGATGAACCGGGCCAGGCCCGGGTCGTCACCGAGGCGGAAGAACGTCGTCTGCGCGCCGAGGCGACCGGCGTTGTCGAGCTCGCGGACGGCGTACGCGACGGTCAGCGGGTGCGGCGGGTAGGAGAAGTAGACCTCGCCGTCGGGCTCGAGGTGGGAGGTCGGCTCGCCGTCGGTGACGATCAGCAGCACCGGCTGGGCGTTGGGGTGCTTGCGGAAGTGCCGGTTGGCGAGCAGCAGCGCGTGGTGGAGGTTGGTGCCCTTGTCCCACATCGCGTCGAGGCCGGTGAGGTGCTCGATCTCCATCACCTCGGCGTGCCGGCCGAAGCCGATCAGCTGGAGGTCGTCGCCGCGGAAGCGCGACTTGATCAGCGTGTGCAGCGCCAGCGC
>JAOPXG010000104.1 GCA_025965275.1 Nocardioides sp. | reverse complement strand
TGCACCCCCACGACGTGGCGCAGGTGCTCGACTCGCGCGGCATCGCCGTGCGTGCGGGCCACCACTGCGCGAAGCCCGCGCACGCCCGCTTCGGCGTGCAGAGCTCGACCCGGATGTCGTCGTACCTCTACACGACGCCGGCCGAGATCGACGCGCTCGTCGAGGGCCTGGAATACACCCGCTCGTACTTCAAGTTGGGTTGAGAGATGACTCAGGAACTCGACGCGCTCTACCAGGAGATCATCCTGGACCACTACAAGAACCCTCACCACAAGGGCCTGCGCGACCCCTACGAGGCGGAGGTGTTCCACGTCAACCCGACCTGCGGTGACGAGGTCACCCTGCGCGTGCACCTGCACGACGGAATCGTCGAGGACGTGTCGTACGACGCCGTCGGCTGCTCGATCTCGCAGGCCTCCGCATCGGTGCTGACCGACCTCGTGATCGGCAAGCCGGTCGACGAGGCGATGGCGATCCACCAGGACTTCCTGACTCTGATGCAGGGCAAGGGCCACGTGGAGCCCGACGAGGACGTGCTGGAGGACGGGATCGCGTTCGCCGGCGTCGCCAAGTTCCCCGCGCGCGTGAAGTGCGCACTACTGTCGTGGATGGCCTGGAAAGACGCCACCGTCCAGGCCGGATCACCAACGAAGAACCAGGAGCCCTCCCATGGCTGACCACAGCGACCTTCCGGACGTCCCCGAGGCCACGGGCGGCGTCGGCACCTCGACCGTCTCGCTCGACGACGTCACCGAGGCGATGAAGGACGTCGTCGACCACGAGCTCGGCATCAACGTCGTCGACCTCGTCCTGGTCTACGACCTGCACCTCGACGAGGGCTCCAACCTCGTCATCGACATGACCCTGACGTCGGCCGCCTGCCCGCTGACCGACGTGATCCAGGACCAGACCAACTCCGCGCTCGAGGGCCTCGTCAACGACGTCGCCATCAACTGGGTCTGGATGCCCCCGTGGGGCCCCGACAAGATCACCCCCGACGGCCGCGAGCAGCTCCGCGCCCTCGGCTTCAACGTCTGACGGTTGAGTCGTGACCTCTGACCGCTGAGTCGGGACTTCTGACACGACTCGACCGGCAGAAACCCCGAATCAACGGTCGCAAGTCCGGACTCAAGGAGACTCGAGGCCCATGTCGGTGAGCGTGCCTGCCGAGCGCTTCGAGCGCTGGGTCCTCAACTTCCAGGGCCGGCACGGCGCGACCGGGCTCGGCGTCGCCGGGGGCGCGCTCACGGGAGCGGCCGCCGACGGCTCGACCTTCACCGCGCGGCTCCCGTTCGACAGGTCGTACGACGGACCCCCCGACGCCGCGGGCTTCCGGGCGGAGATGGCCGCACCCGACGACTGGGGAGTGCTGCTGGTCCGCAAGGGCGGCTTCGCGGTCGCCCGGCTGGGCGGCACCACGACCCGGGAGAGCAAGGTCGGGCAGCGCCACGTCCAGGGCCGGACCAAGGCGGGCGGGCAGAGCCAGCAGCGGTTCGCGCGGCGGCGCGACAACCAGGCGCGTCAGGCCTACGAGGCCGCCGCCGACCACGCGGCCCGGATCCTCGCGGAGGGTCTCGACAAGCTCGATCACCGGCTGCCGGTGGTGACCGGCGGGGACCACGCCGCCGTCGAGGAGGTGCTGGCCGACAGCCGACTCAGGCAGCTCACCGTGGTGGAGCCGTGGCTGACCGTCCCCGATCCGAGGCGCGGGATCCTCGAGCAGGCCGTCGTCGATGCGTGCGCCGCGCGGATCGAGATCGTCAACGCATGACCCGGTTGCTGGTGATGGCCGACACCCACGTCCCGAAGCGGGCCCGCGACCTGCCGGCGGCCCTCTGGTCGGCGGTCGAGCAAGCTGACGTGGTCGTCCACGCAGGCGACTGGGTCGACGTCTCTCTCCTCGACGAGCTGGAGGCGCGCTCCCGCCGTCTCGTCGGGGTCCACGGCAACAACGACGGGCCCGAGCTGCGGGCCCGTCTCCCGGAGGTCGCCCGCGCGACGATCGGCGGTGTTCGGTGGGCGGTCGTCCACGAGACCGGTGCCGCCCAGGGGCGCGAGGAACGGTGCGAAGCGGCGTACCCCGACGTGGACGTCCTCGTCTTCGGTCACAGCCACATCCCGTGGGACACGACTGCGGCCTCCGGCCTGCGGCTGCTCAACCCGGGATCCCCGACCGATCGCCGGCGCCAGCCGTACTGCACCTTCCTGACAGCGACCGCGGTCGACGGCACCCTGGCCGACCTCGAGCTCCACCGGCTGCCGCCTCGAACCCGCTAGCGTCCCGGTCGCCGAGAGTACGGTCGCAGCGTGGACACGAACGTGATCGACATCGCCGGTCTCGTGAAGACGTTCGGCAGCGTGCGGGCCCTCGACGGACTCGACCTCGGCGTCGCGCAGGGCGAGGTCCACGGCTTCCTCGGCCCCAACGGCGCGGGCAAGTCCACCACCATCCGGGTGCTGCTGGGCCTGCTCCGCAAGGACGAGGGTGAGGTGCGGCTGTTCGGAGGTGACCCCTGGCGCGACGCAGCTCGGCTGCACGGGCGGCTCGCCTACGTGCCGGGCGACGTCAACCTCTGGCCGAACCTCACCGGCGGCGAGGTCATCGACCTGCTCGGTCGGCTCCGTGGCGGCCTCGACGAGCGGCGCCGGGCCGACCTGCTGCAGCGCTTCGACCTGGACCCGACCAAGAAGGGCCGCAGCTACTCCAAGGGCAACCGGCAGAAGGTCGCGCTGATCGCGGCGCTCGCCTCCGACGTCGACCTCCTCGTCCTCGACGAGCCCACCTCGGGGCTCGACCCGCTCATGGAGTCCGTCTTCCGCGAGTGCATCGACGAGTTCCGCAGCGAGGGGCACACCGTGCTCCTGTCGAGCCACATCCTCGCCGAGGTCGAGCGCCTGTGCGACCGGGTGAGCATCATCCGGTCGGGCGCGTGCGTCGAGTCCGGCACGCTCGCCGAGCTGCGCCACCTGACCCGTACGTCGGTCACCGCCGACCTCGCGTCCGCGCCGGTGGGCCTCGACGCGCTCCCCGGCGTCCACGACGTCGAGATCGACAACCACCGGGTGCACCTGGAGGTCGACACCACGGCGCTCGACGCCGTGCTCGACGCCCTCCAGGTCGCCGGCGTGCGCTCGCTGACCAGCCAGCCGCCCACCCTCGAGGACCTGTTCCTGCGCCACTACGGCGACCGGATCGATGGCACCGGGGAGGACGGCGGGCGATGACCGGGACCCTGGTCCTCCTGCGGGCGTTCCTGCGCCGCGACCGCTGGATGTACCTCTGGTGGCCGGTGGGCATCGCGATCCTCTACGTGAGCCAGGGCTGGAGCGTCGACGGCCTCTACGCGACCCAGGCGGAGTTCGACAAGGCGGCGGCCGGGATGGAGAACAACGCCGCGCTGATCGCGATGGCCGGGCCCGCCCGGGCGCTGAACACCACCGGCGGGCAGGTGACCTGGCAGTCGGCGGCGTTCGGAGCGATCCTGGTCGGCCTGATGAGCATGTTCATCGTCGGTCGGCACACCCGCGCCGAGGAGGAGACCGGTCGCGACGAGCTGCTCCGGGCAGCACCGGTCGGCCGGCACGCCGCGATGACGGCCGCCGTCCTCGACGCCGTGCTGGCCAACCTCGTGGTCGGGGCGCTCACCGGCGCCAGCCTGGTCGCCTACGGGCTGGCGCCGGCCGACTCGATCGGTCTGGCCGCCGGGCTCACGCTCTGCGGCTGGTTCTTCACCGGCACGGCCGTGGTCGCCGCCCAGCTGACGACGAGCACGCGCGCGGCGTACGGCATCGCCGGCGCGGTGATCGGCCTCTCCTACGCGCTGCGCGCCCTCGGCGACATCAGCGCCCCGGCGTTGAGCTGGATGTCGCCGATCGGCTGGTACCAGGCCATGCACGCGTTCTCGGGGCTGCGGTGGTGGCCCGGGCTGCTGCTCCTCGCGGGAGCGGGCGTCACCGTTGCGGTGGGGTACGCCGTGTTCGACCGGCGTGACTTCGGGTCCGGGGTGCTGCCGGCCCGGCCCGGCCCCGCCCGCGCCAGCCGCAGCCTCGGCACCGGACTCGGCCTGGCCTGGCGGCTGCAGCGCGCCGCACTGGCCGGCTGGGCGGTCGGCCTGCTGCTCGGCGGGCTCGGCTTCGGGACGATGGGCGACGACGTCGGCGACCTCGTCGGCGACTCACAGACCTCGCGGGACCTGGTGCTCCAGGGGGGCGGCGACATCGTGGACGGCTTCTACGCGACGCTCATCTTGATGCTGGCGATGCTCGCGGCCGGGTTCGCGATCTCCTCGGCGCTCCGCCCGCACGGCGAGGAGGACGCCGGCCGCGTGGAGGTGCTGCTCGCCACCGCGCTTCCGCGCTCCGCGTGGCTGGCAGGGCACGACGCGGTCACCGTGGCCGGCACCCTGATGGTGCTGGTGCTCGCGGGCGCGGGCCTGGGGACGAGCTATGCGCTGGTCACCGGTGACGGGAGCGCGGTCGCCCGGATGACCGTGGAGCTGCTGATGACGGCTCCGGCGGTGCTGGTGCTGGCCGGGTTCGCGCGGCTGCTGCACGGCCTGCTGCCCCGGGCCACGCTCCTCGCCTGGCTGGCGCTGCTGCTCTCGTACGTCGTCCTCATCTTCGGGGAGCTGCTCGACCTGCCGCAGTGGTTCCAGGACCTCTCGCCGTTCGAGCACCTGGCGCTCGTGCCGGTCGAGGACTTCCGGTGGACGCCCTTCCTGGGGCTGGCCGCGGTCGCCGCCGCGCTGAGTGTCGCGGGCCAGATCGCCTTCCGCAGGCGTGACGTGCACTAGCGTCAGCCTCATGTGGCAGCCCGAACCGGGATGGCTAGCACTCCCCGGAGCCACCGGCGCCTCGACCGTCGGCGTGTGGCGGACGGTGCTCGGCGACCAGCCGGTCGTCGTGAAGCGGCTGGCGGCACCCCTCGAGGACGACCCCGCGGAGCTCGGCAACCCGCGGCACTTCGCCTACTGGCGCCGTGCCGCCGACGTGGTCACCAGCGACATCGTGGCCGCCGCGCCGGGTCTCCGGCCGCCGCCCCTCGCTGCCATCGAGGAGGACGTCGAGGGCATCACGATCACCCAGGAGTGGGTCGAGGACGCCTCCCTCAGTGGGCTCTTCGTGGCGCACGCACTCGGTCGGTTCGCCGGCGCCCAGCTCGCGCCCGCCCCCTGGCTGGCGCGCAACCTGCTCCGCGACCGGTTGGACCGGGTGGAGCGACGCGGGGGCTGGACGACGCTGGCCCGGACGACGGTTGCCGACGTCGCCGACCACCTGTGGTCGCGGCGAGCGGAGTTCCTCGCGGCGGTCGACGCCCTGGTGCAGGTGCCGCAGCACGGTGACCCGGTGCCGGCCAACCTGCCCGGTCGCGAGGGCGACGACGTGGTCGCGATCGACTGGGGGACGCTCGGCACCGGCCCGGTCGGTGCCGACCTGGGCTACTTCGCGCTCGCCGCCCGCGAGGAGCTCGAGCCGCTGCTCGACGCCTACCTGATGGGCCTGCCCGAGGGGCTCGCCACCCGCGAGGAGGTCACCCTCGGTGCGCGGGTCACCGCTGTCTTCACGGTCCTCAACCGGGCCGAGTGGGCGCTGGCCCGGGTCGCCGGGGGAGAGGGCGCCCTCGCGGGCAAGTACCGGCACCCGTCCGTCGCCCCACACCTGCGCGCGCTGCAGCGGCAGTTCACCCACCTCGAGGCGCTGATCGAGACCTAGTCAGGGCACTAGAGCGCCCCCGACGCGAACGTGTCGCAGGCCTCGAGGGTGCCGTCGTGGTAGCCGGTGAGGAACCACTGCACCCGTGACTTCGCCGAGCCGTGGGTCCACGACTCCGGGTCGACATCGCCGCCCGACGCCTCCTGGATCCGATCGTCGCCGACCGCGGTCGCCGCGTCGATCGCCTGCTGGATGTCGTCCTCGGTGAGGTCCTGGATGAGCACGTTGCCGTCGTCGTCCTCGGTGGTCGTGGCCGCCTTGGCCCACATGCCGGCGTAGCAGTCGGCCTGGAGCTCGAGGCGTACGGCGTCGCTCTTCGGGCCCTGCTGGGTCTTCACCCGGCCCATGGTGCCGAGCAGGTTCTGGATGTGGTGGCCGTACTCGTGGGCCAGCACGTAGGCCTCCACGAACCCGCCGTCCGGCCCGCCGAGCTGCTGCTCCAGGACGTCGTCGAAGAACGTCGTGTCGAGGTAGATCGTCTGGTCGCTCGGGCAGTAGAACGGACCCACGTCGGCGGTCGCGGCGCCGCAGCCGGTGCCGATCCCGTCGGTGAAGGTCTCGACCTTCTTCTCGGGCTCGAACGCCGTGCCCGACTGGTCGGGCAGCGCGTCGGTCCAGTAGTCGGTGAGCGAGTTCTCGACGGCCACCCGTGCGCAGTCCGAGCTGTTGTTGGCGTCCTCGCCGCTGTCGCACTTCTCATAGCGCCCGGTGTCCGACATCCGGCTGTCGTCGTACGTGCTGGCGGCGCCTCCGGAGCCACCGCGCATCAGGAGGCTGATGACCACGATGACGACCACGACGACGATCCCACCGATGCCCCCACCGGCCGCGCCGCCGGGGATCGGGATGCCACCGCCGCTGCTCGCGCCGCGACCCGCGCCGGACCGGCCGGCGTCGCCCATGCGACGGGTGTTGAGCCGAGCCTTCGGGTTGAACCGCATCCGCACTCCTTGACGTGACCTGGGACACCAGCGCCGATGTCCGGAAGGACCGTACCCGCACCTAGGATTCGTACCCTCATGATCACCACCCACCAGCTGGAAGTCCGTGCCGGCGCGCGCCTGCTCATGGAGAACGTCAGCTTCCGGGTGGCGGCAGGCGACAAGGTCGGGCTGGTCGGCCGCAACGGCGCCGGCAAGACGACCCTCACCAAGATCCTCGCCGGCGAGGCCCAGCCCGCCAGCGGCACCGTGCAGACCACCGGCGAGGTGGGCTACCTGCCGCAGGATCCGCGGATCGGCAACCCCGAGGTGCTGGCCCGCGACCGGATCCTCTCGGCCCGCGGGCTCGACGACGTCGTACGACGGCTGCGCCAGTCCGAGACCGAGATGGGCAGCGACGACGTCGCCGTCCGCGAGCGCGCGATGCGCCGCTACGAGCGCGCCGATGCCGAGCTGCACGCCGGTGGCGGGTACGCCGCCGAGTCCGAGGCCGCCACGATCGCCAGCAGTCTCGGCATCGAGGAGCGGATCCTCGCCCAGCCCCTCAAGACCCTCTCCGGTGGCCAGCGCCGCCGCGTCGAGCTGGCCCGGATCCTCTTCTCCGGCGCCGAGACGCTGCTCCTCGACGAACCGACCAACCACCTCGACGCCGACTCCATCGTGTGGCTGCGCGAGTTCCTCAAGGCCCACAAGGGCGGGCTGATCGTGATCAGCCACGACAACGCCCTCCTGGAGCAGACCGTCAACAAGGTGCTCCACCTCGACGCCAACCGTGGCGAGATCGACGTCTACAACATGGGCTGGAAGGCCTACCTGACCCAGCGCGAGACCGACGAGCGACGTCGCAAGCGCGAGCGGGCGAACGCCGAGACGAAGGCCAAGACCCTCACCGACCAGGCCAACCGGATGCGCGCCAAGGCCAGCAAGGCCACCGCCGCGCAGTCGATGCTCAAGCGCGCCGAGAAGATGATGGCCGGCCTCGAGGGCGAGCGGCAGAGCGACAAGGTCGCCCGGATCAAGTTCCCCGCCCCGGCGCCGTGCGGCAAGACGCCGCTCACCGCCGCCGAGCTGTCGAAGTCCTACGGCTCGCTGGAGGTCTTCACCGACGTCGACCTGGCCATCGACAAGGGCTCCCGCGTCGTCATCCTCGGCCTCAACGGTGCCGGCAAGACGACGATGCTGCGGATCCTCGCCGGCGTCGACCGGCCCGACACCGGAGAGGTCGTCCCGGGCCACGGGCTCAAGATCGGCTACTACGCCCAGGAGCACGAGACCCTCGACGTCAACCGCACCGTGCTCGAGAACATGCAGAGCGCGGCGCCGCAGCTGACCGACACCGAGGCCCGCTCCGTGCTGGGCTCGTTCCTCTTCTCGGGCGAGGACGCCCACAAGCCCGCCAAGGTGCTCTCGGGTGGCGAGAAGACCCGCCTGGCGCTGGCGTCGCTGGTCGTCTCGAGCGCCAACGTGCTGCTCCTGGACGAGCCCACCAACAACCTCGACCCCGCCTCCCGCGAGGAGGTGCTGGCCGCGATCCGCACCTACGAGGGCGCGATCATCCTGGTCACCCACGACGAGGGCGCCGTCCGCGCGCTCGAGCCCGACCGGGTGCTGCTGCTGCCCGACGGTGACGAAGACCTCTGGAACGACGACTACGCCGACCTGGTGTCCCTGGCCTGACGGTGGCCCCCTCTATCGTTCGCACCATGGACGAGAAGACGCTCGACGACGCCGGCCTCCTGTACGACGTGACCGGTGCGGTCGCCACGATCACGCTCAACCGTCCCCAGGTGCGCAACGCCCAGACGCCGACGATGTGGCACGCCCTGGCAGCGATCGGCGACGAGCTGCCCGACGACGTCCGCGTGGTCGTGCTGAAGGGATCGGGCGCAGCCTTCTCGGCCGGCCTCGACCGCAGCATGCTCGACCCCAGCGGCGCCGGCGAGGGCTCGGTGGCGGCGCTGATGACGCAGTCCGACGAGGCCGTCTCGGCCGCGATCGACGGCTTCCAGCGCGGCTTCACGTTCCTGCGCGACCCGCGCTTCGTGTCGATCGCCCAGGTGCACGGCTACGCCATCGGCGCCGGCTTCCAGCTGGCCCTGTCGTGCGACCTCCGGGTGGTCGCGGACGACGTGCAGTTCTGCATGAAGGAGTCGGCGCTCGGCCTGGTGCCCGACCTGACGGGAACAAAGCCGCTCGTCGAGAGCGTTGGCTACGCCAGGGCGCTGGAGATCTGTGCGACGGCGCGGATGGTCGGCGCGAGCGAGGCCGTGGACATCGGCCTCGCGCTCGCCGCCGTACCCGGTGACGAGCTGGACGCGACCGTGGCCGATCTGGTGGCGGCCCTGACGGCGCCGCTGGCCGGCGCCGTACGGGAGACGAAGGCACTGCTCCAAGGAGCCTCCGACCGGAGCCTGGACGACCAGCGCCGGCTGGAGCGTGAGGCGCAGACGCGGAGGTTCCGCGAGCTGGTGGCGTTGATGAGTCAGTAGGGAGACGCGATGTCGGGGATGCAGGGATCGGGCGCCGCGTGGCGCCACCTGCGGTCGGACCGCAGCATCGTCCACAACCGGATCGAGCGGGGGACCGTCCGCCGGGTCTTCGGGTTCGCCCGACCGCACCGCCGCCTGATCACGGTCTTCCTGGTCCTCACCGTCATCGACAGCGGCCTGGTGGTCGTGACGCCGCTGCTGGCGAAGCACATCATCGACGACGGCATCGTCGGCGGCGACAGCCGCCTGATCACGATCCTCGCGCTGGCGATGGCCGCGACGGCGATCTTCAGTGCCCTGCTCTCCGTCGGCGAGGGCTGGCTCTCGTCGCGGATCGGCGAAGGCCTGATCTACGACCTGCGCACCCGCGTCTTCGGGCACGTCCAGCGGCAGTCGCTCGCGTTCTTCACCCGCACCCAGACGGGTGCGCTGGTGTCGCGTCTCAACAACGACGTCATCGGCGCCCAGCGCGCGTTCACCTCGACCCTGTCGAGCACCGTCGCGAGCATCATCTCGGTCCTGGTGGTCGGCATCGCCATGCTCGCGCTGAGCTGGCAGGTGACGCTGCTCTGCCTGGCGATCTTCCCCCTGATGCTGCTGGTGTCGCGCTGGGTCAGCGGTCGGCTGGCCGGGCTCACCCGCCAGCAGATGGACGGCAACGCCGACATGGGCAACGCGATGACCGAGCGCTTCAACGTGGGCGGCGCGATGCTGCTGAAGCTCTTCGGCCGCCGCGCCGAGGAGGACGCGCTCTTCGCGACCAAGGCCGCGACGGTCCGCGACCTCGGCGTCCGGATCTCCCTGCTCACCCGGATCTTCGCGGCGTCGATGATGGCGGTGCCCGCGCTCGCCACGGCCCTCGTGTACGGCGTGGGCGGCCACCTGGCCGTCGACAAGACGCTGACCGTCGGCACCCTGATCGCGCTCGCCACCCTCCTCCTGCGCCTGCTCGGCCCGCTGCAGAGCCTCTCCAACGTGCGGATCGACGTGATGACCGCGCTGGTGAGCTTCGAGCGGGTCTTCGAGGTGCTCGACCTGCCCTCGCTGATCGAGGAGAAGCCGGACGCCGTCGCGCTGCCGCGCTCGGCCTCGCGCCTGGAGTTCGACCACGTCGCGTTCGGCTACCCGCGGGCCGAGGAGATCTCGCTCGCCTCGCTCGAGACCATCGCCCGCAAGGAGTCGCGCGAGGGCGGCCCGGTGCTCACCGACATCGGCTTCGTCGCCGAGCCCGGTCAGATGGTCGCCCTGGTCGGGCCGTCCGGCGCCGGCAAGACCACGATCACCCACCTGGTCGCCCGGCTGTACGACGCCGACGCGGGCGTCGTGCGCGTCGGCGGCCACGACGTACGCGACGTGACGCTGCAGTCGCTCGAGGACGTCGTCGGCTATGTCACCCAGGACGCCCACATGTTCCACGACACGATCCGCGCCAACCTGCTCTACGCGCGCCCGGGCGCCGACGACCAGGAGGTGTGGGCAGCGCTCGAGGCCGCCCAGATCGCGAGCCTGGTCCGGGGGCTGCCCGACGGGCTCGACACCGTGGTCGGTGACCGGGGCTACCGGCTCTCGGGCGGCGAGCGCCAGCGGCTGGCGATCGGCCGGCTGCTGCTCAAGGCGCCGTCGATCGTCGTGCTCGACGAGGCGACCGCCCACCTCGACAGCGAGTCGGAGGCCGCCGTCCAGCGCGCCCTCGACGCCGCGCTCGAGGGCCGCACCTCGCTGGTCATCGCCCACCGGCTGTCGACCGTCCGCAACGCCGACCAGATCCTGGTGATCGACGGCGGCCGGATCGTGCAACGCGGCACGCACGCCTCGTTGCTGGCCGACGGTGGCCTGTACGCCGACCTCTACCGCACCCAGTTCGTCGAGGACCTGCCCCCGACTCCTGTCTGAGGGGTCGTAGCCTTCGGTCTGAGCACCCGGAGAGAAGGCAGGAACCACCATGACGAAGATCAGCCAGCGGACGGGCGCAGCGGCGACCGCGATGCTCGGGCTCGGCGTCTACCGCCCGGAGCGGGTGGTCACGAACGACGAGGTCTGCGAGGTCCTGGACTCCAGCGACGAGTGGATCCAGACCCGGTCGGGCATTCGGACCCGCCGCTACGCGGGCGAGGACGAGACCCTGGTCGAGATGGCCACGCGGGCCGCCCAGGCGGCGCTCGAGGCATCGGGCGTGGCCGCCGACGAGCTCGGCACCGTGATCCTGGCGACCTCGACCCACGCGCAGCACACGCCGGCCGCGGCGCCGATCGTCGCCGACAAGCTGGGTTCCCGCGCGGCGGCCTTCGACGTCGGCGCGGGCTGTGCCGGCTTCTGTCACGCCCTGTCGGTGGCCTCGGACCTGGTCCGCGGCGGCAACGCGCGCTACGTCCTGGTCATCGGCGTCGAGAAGCTCAGCCTCTTCCTGGACCCGACCGACCGAGGGACGGCGTTCATCTTCGCCGACGGCGCCGGCGCGGTCGTCGTGGGTCCGGCCGCCGAGGCCGGCATCGGTCCCGTGGCGTGGGGGTCCGACGGCTCGCAGTCCCACGTGATCACCCAGGACCGGGGTTGCCGCGACGCCGACGCCGAGCACCCGCTGGTCGTGCGGATGGAGGGCACCGCGGTGTTCCGCTGGGCGCCGTTCGCGATGGCCGACGTCGCTCGCGAGGCCGTCGACAGCGCCGGTCTCACGATGTCCGACGTGGACGCCTTCATCCCGCACCAGGCCAACCTGCGGATCACCGAGACCCTGGCCCGCAACCTCAAGCTGCCGGAGGGGATCGCGATCGCGCGCGACGTCCAGGACTCGGGCAACACCTCGGCCGCGTCCGTGCCCCTCGCCATCGAGGCGATGCTCCGCAAGGGCGAGGCGAAGGTCGGCGACACCGCCCTGCTGATCGCGTTCGGGGCCGGACTGAGCTACGCGTCGCAGGTGGTCACCATCCCGCCCGTCGCCGGTCTCTGACATGGACCTGGAGCTCACCGACCGGGTCTTCCTCGTCACCGGCGGCACCCGCGGGCTCGGCCGTGCCACCGCCGACGCCCTGGTCGCCGAGGGTGCCCGGGTGGTGCTCTCGAGCCGCAGCCCGGAGTCGGTGCGCGGCGCCGTCAGCGAGCTCGGCGACCGGGCCACGGGCGTGGTGGCGGACAACGCCGCCCCCGACACGCCCGGCCGCCTCATCGCCGCCGCCCAGGAGCGCTGGGGCCGCCTCGACGGGGCCCTGATCAGCGTCGGTGGTCCGCCCCCGGGTCCGGTCACGGGGGTCACCGACGAGCAGTGGACCGCGGCCTTCGGGTCGGTGTTCCTCGGCGCCGTCCGCCTGGCCCGCGAGGTCGGGCAGGCGCTCGCGCCCGGCGGGTCGATCGCCTTCGTGCTCTCGTCGAGCGTCCGGGCACCGGTCCCCGACCTGGCGATCTCGAACGGGCTGCGGCCCGGGCTGGCGATGGTCGCCAAGACGCTGGCCGACGAGCTCGGGCCGGCCGGCGTACGGGTAAACGGGCTGCTCCCGGGCCGGATCAGCACGGAGCGGGTCGACGAGCTGGACGCCGCGAGCGCCGACCCGGAGGCGGCGCGTGCGGCGGCGTTGAGGACGATCCCGCTGGGGCGCTACGGCGAGCCGGAGGAGTTCGGCCGGGTCGCGGCGTTCCTGCTGTCTCCCGCCGCGTCCTTCGTGTCCGGCTCCATGCTGCCGGTCGACGGCGGGATGCTGCGCGCCCTCTGATCCCGCTCGCGGCGCTCCTGCTCGTAGGCGCGCTGGTAGGCCGCGCGGACGGCCTGTTTCTTCGCGTTCTTGTCGTTGCGCCGCTGCCTGCGCTCGGCGACGACCGTCTCGCGGACCGGGCCCTCGACGCGCTTGCCGGAGCGCCGCTCGTCCCAGGCGAGGTAGCAGAAGCCGAAGACGGCCAGGAGGCCGAAGAACCACCACTGGAGCCCGTAGAAGAAGTGCGGCCCGTTGTTCAGCTCGGGCAGCTCGACCGGCTCCAGGGCGTCGGCGGGCGAGCCGTCCTCTGACTTCAACTCCACGAACCCGCCGTACAGCTCGCGGTCGAGGGCCGCGCCGATCTCCTGGCTGGAGATCGCGCGGGTGGAGTGGTCGCTGACCGAGGCGCTGTCGGTCGCATTGGCTCGCACCCAGCCCTCGACGGTCACCTCGCCCTCGGGCGGGGCAGGGACGTCGTCCGGGCCGGTGCCCTGGTTGTCGGAGGCCATCCACCCCCGGTCGACGAGCAGCGCCGTCCCGTCGGCGGTCACCAGGGGCACCACCACGTCGATGCCCGACGCGCCGTCACGGGTGCGGTAGCGCACGACCACGGTGTCGTCGGTGTCGTAGGTGCCGGTGGCCGTGACGATCCGCCACTCGTCGTCCTCGTCGACCGTCCCGCCGGGGGAGAGCACGTCGGCGACCGGTGCGGGCGGCTTGTCCTCGTTGGCACGCACGACCGCGTTGCTGTCCTTGCGGTCGGCCAAGCGGTGGAACTGCCACTCGCCGAGCCACCAGGTGGCGTAGCAGAGCACGCCCACGACGAGCGCGAACAGCACCCAGCGCCGACTCAGGAGGAACCGGAACGAACGCACCCGTCGAGGTTATCCGGCGGCCCGACACGCGGTATCGTCGGCTGTCAGGGTCGCCTCCTAGACTGTGGTGATGACGACACGCAGCCTCGACGACCGCTACGGACGGGTGGCGACCGACCTGCGGGTCTCGCTGACCGATCGCTGCAACCTGCGCTGTTCCTACTGCATGCCCGCAGAGGGACTCGACTGGCTGCCCGACGACTCCGTGCTCACCGACGACGAGGTCGTGCGCCTGGTCCGGATCGGCGCCGACCTGCTCGGCATCCAGGAGGTGCGGTTCACCGGCGGCGAGCCCCTGGTCCGCCGTGGCCTGGTCGACATCGTGCGCCGCAGCCGCGAGGTCGCCCCCCACCTCGACCTGTCCCTGACCACCAACGCCCTCGGCCTGGCCAGGACGGCGGAGACTCTCGCCGCAGCCGGCCTCGACCGGGTCAACGTCAGCCTCGACAGCATCCGCCCGGAGACCTTCGCCGCCATCACCCGCCGCGACCGCCTCAAGGACGTCCTCGCCGGCCTCGAGGCCGCCCGCGACGCCGGGCTCGGCCCGGTGAAGATCAACGCCGTGCTGATGCGGGGACACAACGACGACCAGGCGGCCGAGCTGCTGCGCTGGTCGATCGCCGAGGGCTACCACCTGCGCTTCATCGAGCAGATGCCGCTCGACGCCCAGCACGGCTGGAGCCGCGACGGCATGGTCACCGCCGACGAGATCTTCACCTCGCTGGAGAAGGAGTTCGTGCTGACCCCGGCCGCCGAGCCGCGGGGGAGCGCTCCCGCCGAGCTGTTCCTCGTCGACGGCGGCCCGGCCACGGTCGGCGTGATCGCGTCGGTCACGCGACCGTTCTGCGGCGACTGCGACCGGGTCCGGCTCACCGCCGACGGCCAGGTCCGCAACTGCCTCTTCGCCCGCGAGGAGTCCGACCTGCGCGGCGCGCTGCGCGGCGGCGCGACCGACGAGGAGATCGCCGACCGCTGGGTGGTCGCGATGCGCGGCAAGCGCGCCGGACACGGCATCGACGACCCGACGTTCCTCCAGCCCGACCGGCCGATGTCCGCCATCGGCGGATGATCACGACCGCGCCAGCGGGCGTGATCGTTGGTGGTCGAGCAGCGACCGCGACCGAGGGACGAGGTCGCGACGGAGCGTGTCGAGACCCGGTGAGCCAAGCGCGAACGTCGAGTGGGGTTCGAGACGGTTGCTAACGCAACCTCCTCAACCAGCGGGCTGGTGCGGGACGACGTCCTTGAGGAATCCGCGCGCGCCGAGGAACTCCGAGAGTGACGTCCGGTGGTCGTCGCAGGCCAGCCACGTCTTCCGGCGCTCGGGCGTGTGCAGCTTGGGGTTGTTCCAGAGCAGCTGCCACGTCGCGGGCGCCTGGCACCCCTTCGCCGAGCACAGGCCGACGCCAGCCACGGTCCCGGTGTCCTCTCCGGCGACATGTGAATGGTGCCGGACAGCCCCGGGGGAAGCTGTCCGGCACCACCGCGAACCGAGACGGGGGAGACCCGGCTCGCGTCCG
>JAOPXG010000101.1 GCA_025965275.1 Nocardioides sp. | reverse complement strand
TACGCTCCGACCGTGGAGAACCACCCTCCGGTGCGGGTCGAGCGCCGGCCCGTGACGGAGGAGGAGTCCCGGCGGGCCAATGGCCCCGACTGGGACCGCTACGCCGACGAGTACCAGTCCACCCACGGCGAGTTCCTGGGCGACGACGGCTTCGTCTGGGGCCCCGAGGGCTTCACCGAGGCGGAGGCCGGCATCCTCGGCGACCTGGCCGGTCGCGACGTCCTCGAGGTGGGCTCCGGCGCCGGGCAGTGCTCCCGCTGGGTACGCGGGCAGGGCGGCCGGTCGTACGGCCTCGACCTCTCGCACCGCCAGCTCCAGCACTCGCGCCGGATCGACGTCGAGACCGGGATCGCGGTGCCCTCGGTCCTCGGGACCGCCACCCAGCTGCCCTTCGCGGACGCCTCGTTCGACGTGGTGTTCTCGTCCTTCGGCGCGCTGCAGTTCGTGAGCGACATCGCCGACGCCGTGGCCGAGACCGCGCGGGTGCTGCGCCCCGGCGGGCGCTTCGCCTTCTCGATCACGCACCCGACGCGCTGGATGTTCCCCGACGACCCGACCGAGGCGGGCCTGCTCGCGAGCCAGTCCTACTGGGACCGCACGCCGTACGTCGAGGTCGACGACGCCACCGGCGTCGTGTCGTACGTCGAGCACCACCGCACGCTCGGCGACTGGGTCGCGCTGCTCGCCGGCCACGGCTTTGTCATCACCGACCTCCTCGAGCCCGAGTGGCCCGACAACCACGACCGCGTGTGGGGCGGGTGGTCCGGCGTCCGGGGCCGATTCACCCCCGGTACAGCGATCTTCGGCGCCCGGCTCGGGTGAGCCGGACGCCGAAGAAGGTCAGATCAGGGAAGGTCAGCTCGAGGCGCCGGCCATCGCCTTCGTGTTCTTCTCGTTGCCGGCGCTGTCGCGACGGCTCGCGGTCAGGAGCAGGGCGAGACCGGCGACGATGCAGAGGGCGCCACCGACGAAGCCGACGATCGGCATCCAGAGCGTCATCATGCTGAGCATCCGCGTGTTGGTCTTGGCGTCGTCCGCGAACGCCTTGACCTGGTCGTCGGTGAACTTGATGTTCAGGTCGACGACCTGGGTCCCGTCAGCGAGGTACTGCTGCATGCTGTCGGTCTGCTGCTGGATCGCGCCGGTCCTCGGCTCGACGTAGATCGTGGTCAGGTCGCTGTAGGTGCCGGGGACGCCCTCCGCGATGTCGATGTCCGCATCCGTGACGGTCATCTTGTAGACGTAGGTCTCGATGCCCGCGACGTCCTCGGTGCCCGAGTAGATCGCCGGGACGGCCTGGTCGATGGTGCCGTTCCAGTACGTGTAGTCCTTCTTCTCCGAGTCGAAGGGCCACTTGTTCACGAGGCCTTCGTGGGGCACCGCGTCGGCGGGCAGACCCTTGAAGTCCGGGATCGCCTCGGCACTGAAGCGGTCGGTGGCGAAGACGTCGGTGGTCGCCGACACGAGCCGGGGGTCGTTCTTGTCGACACAGTTCGGCGCGTCGTCGATGTCGAGGACCACGCACGCCGTCTGCACCCACACGACGACGTCGTCACTGGAGGCGTTGGTGTCGGTCTTGCTGATGCTCTCGACCTTGACCGGGTTCTCCTCGAGCTCCTGGGTCTCGAAGTTCAGCTTCTTGATGGTGCCATCCAGGTGTGTCGTCTGGTCGACATCGAGCGGGGTCTTCTTGACAGCACCGGGCGCCCAGACCGTGGCGAGCACGCCCACGACGAGTAGGAAGGCACCGAGCCCGAGCAAGAACAGGCCGATCCACTTACGCTTCACTGACGTTTCCCCTCCCAAGGAATGTGTCGATCCGGTGCACCGTAGCGCAACGATCCGGTGACGGGCGAACAAACTCGACACAGGCCTGAAACTTGTTGCAGGTTCGATATCAGGGGTCCGAGAGGACCTGTGCGATAGTCCTCCCGTGTCTCGCGTCGCCCGCCTCCTGAGCGCCGGGCGGCACTCCATGAAGGGCCTCTGGCGGGACCGGGTCGACCCCTTCGCGGGGGTGGCGTTGCGCCACCAGGTCTGGCTCGCCGGCGGCCTGATGATCCTCGTGCAAGCGGCGTTCCGGGCGTGGGCGGTCTACCCGGGATTCTTCTACGGCGACGACTACCGGCTGGTCCGCGAGGCGGGTCTCGACAAGTTCGGGATCTCCTACCTGACCCAGCCGTACGACGCCCAGTTCATGCCCTACGGCCGCATGGTCGCCTGGATCGCGGCGCGCCCCGAGCTCATGGAGTGGTCCCTCCTCGCGACGAGCAGCCTGATCGCCCAGGTCGTGGCCGGCGTGGCCTGCTTCTGGATGCTCGGCACCGTCTTCGGCTGGCGCTGGGGCATCCTCGGCCCGCTCGCGCTGTATCTGTCGTGCGCGATGACGATGCCGGTGCTCATGTGGTGGGCGGCCGGCCTCAACCAGATCCCGCTGCAGGCGGTCTTCTTCGCGACGATCGCCGCCTGGGTCCACTACCTCCGCAACCGGAGCTGGTGGTGGCTGCTCGCGACGTTCCTCATCATCGCCTTCGGCCTGCTCTGCTACGTGAAGACGCTCCTGCTCTTCCCGATCCTCGCGTTCATCGCGCTCGCCTACTTCTCCGAAGGTCGGCCGATCCGTCGGGTCCGGATCGCCGTCCGCGCCTCCTGGCCCGCGGTCCTCGCGGGTCTCGCCGGTGCCGCGACCTTCACGGCGTACTACGTCACCCAGGTGCCCCAGCTCGCGACCACCGGAGGCTCGAGCCAGTTCGGCGGCCTGCTCAACGGCATGCTCGGCACGTCGTTCGCGGTCGGCGCCTTCGGAGGCCCCTGGCGCTGGGACGACAAGATCGCGCCCGCCGGGCTCGCCGACCCGCCCGCGTGGGCCGTGCACCTGAGCTGGGTGCTGGCCGCGCTGATCATCGCCTACCTGGCCCTGCGCCGGGAGCGGACCCTGCGCGCCTGGCTGATGCTGGCGGCCTACCTCGCCGCCGACTTCACCCTGCTCCTGACCACCCGCGCGCCGGTCGTCGGTGCCGTCACCGGCAGCGAGTACCGCTATCTGACCGACAGCACCTGCGCGCTCACGCTCGCGGTGTCACTCGCCAGCATGCAGATCCTCGGGGCGGTGCAGTCGAGCGTGCCGCGCAGCACTCCCCTCCTCATCCGCGGGCTGAGCAACCGCGTCGTGGCCGTCGGCGTCACGCTCGTGGTCGTCTCGGGCGCCTTCAGCGCCTGGGGCTACGCCCGGATGTGGCACACGGAGAACGTCGGCGACCACTACCTGCACACCGCCATCGCCACGATGCAGGGCTCGGACGAGGTC
Source organism: Nocardioides sp. (assembly GCA_025965275.1). Classification (GTDB taxonomy): domain Bacteria; phylum Actinomycetota; class Actinomycetes; order Propionibacteriales; family Nocardioidaceae; genus Nocardioides. Next base: position 25,327 of record JAOPXG010000101.1, on the reverse strand, counting down.
GACCTCGCCGACCAGGACGTCCCGGCGACGATCATCGCGCCGTTCGGCTTCCCCTACAACCGCACCCGGATCCTGCTCCCCCTGGTCAGCAACACCGCGCGCTTCCCCGAGGCGACCGACAGCCTGCACATCCTGGACGAGAACGGCGCCGTCCACCGCGCCGACCTGGACGTCGCCGCGTCGTCCCTGCCCGCACCCGAGAACGGTTGCGGCTGGAAGGTGACGGCCACCAGCGGCGGCTCCATCCCGCTCGAGCGCGAGACCAACGGCTTCTCGTGGTGGCTCAAGATCGAGTACCTCGCCTCCGGCGACTCCGGCGTGCGTGTCGTGGCCGGCGACGGCGACGTGACGACCGAGGTGTTCCGCGGGCTCGGCGACCTCTACGTCTACATCACGGGCGGAGTGTTCGACGAGGTCCGGTTCGAGGACCTCGACCCAGGTGTCACGCTGTGTGTCGACACGATCGATGTCGGCACACCCGTGCCGGAGGGTGAGGGCTCGTGACCAGCGAGGTCCGCACGGCCCCGGGCGACGCTGGCGCCGCGACCACCGCCGCCATGATCGCTCCGGACTTCGCGGTGCTCGACACGCTCCGCTTCGTCGGCGCGCTGGCCGTCCTGACGACCCACGTCGCGTTCCAGTCCGGCGACTACGTCCGGCACGGCGTGCTCGGCACGCTGCTCGCCCGGCTCGACGTCGGCGTCGCGATCTTCTTCGTGCTGTCCGGGTTCCTGCTCTCGCGCCCGTACCTCGCGCGCGCCGCGCTCGACCTCCCGCGACCGGCCACGGGCTTCTACCTCTACAGGCGCTTCCTCCGGATCTACCCGGTGTACGCCGTGGCCGTGGTCCTCGCGCTGAGCCTGCTCGAGGAGAACACGGGGGCCGACCTCCGGGAGTGGGCGGTGACGCTGCTGCTGGCGAACACGTTCTTCGACCCGTCGCTGCCCGCCGGCCTCAGCCAGATGTGGAGCCTCGGGGTCGAGGCCTCGTTCTACCTCGTGCTCCCGTTCCTGATGCTGGCCGCGACGGGACGTCGGCTCCGCAGGTGGCGGGTGCTGCTGGTCCTCGCAGCGATGGTCGCGCTCACCATGTGGTGGCAGGCCGACCTCATCGCGCGGATCGCGCCGGTCGCGGTCGGTGCTCCCCAGCAGTGGCTGCCGGCGTACCTCAGCTGGTTCGCGATCGGGATCGGCATCGCGATGGTGCACGTCGACATGACCCGCGGTCGCGCCGGCCGGGTCGGTCGGTCGCTGCTTGACCTCGGGCGCCAGTCCGGGTCGTGCTGGGCACTGGCGGGCGCGCTCATGCTGGTGGCCGCGACCCCGCTGGCCGGACCGGTCCTGCTCGCGCCGGTCGGTGTCGCCGAGGCGCTGACCAAGAACATCATCTACGGCTTGATCGGCGGACTCCTCGTCCTGTCCGGCGTGTTCGCCGTGCCGGGTAGCCGGTTCGCGCGCCTGTTCGGCGCACCCCTGCCGCGGCACCTGGGGCACACGTCCTACAGCGTCTTCTGCCTGCACCTGCTGCTGATCGACCTGCTCATGGACTGGACCGACTGGCCGCTCTTCGGCGGACACGGCGTGCAGCTGTGGCTGCTGACGCTGGCGGGGAGCCTGCTCGCCGCCGAGGCCTCCTACCGCCTGATCGAGCGGCCTTCCCAGCGCCTGAAGCGCTTCTTCCCCGGGCGCCGCTCGGCCGCCGCACCGACCAGGACCGCGACCACGGGCACCGGCACCAGGTAGCCGATCCACGCCTGGTCTCCTGCCCAGCCCGACGAGCTGCCCCACGGCTCCAGCCAGTAGGCGAAGCCGGCGACGAGGAGCGGCCAGGCGAACAGCCAGGGCTGCAGCTCGGGCGGCGTACGCCGGGCCAGCACGGCGAGCACCGCGGTCACCGCGCCGATCAGCACGCCCACGGTCCCGGCCACCAGCCCGGACCCGACGAGCGCGCCACCCCACAGCAGCACGGCCGGGACGGCTCGACTGCGGACCGGCGCGGGCATCGGGCCGGTCCACCGCCGCCGGGTCAGCAGGACGATCGCGACCAGCGAGAGGAGGCACACCAGGCCGATCAGCAGCCCGAGCCGGTACTCGCGGTCCGGGGCGTACCGGGCCGTGACGGAGTCGCCGCCCGACACCTGCCACCCCTGCTGCCACCCGTCGAGCGTCAGGGGGTCGAGCGTGTGGCCGTCCTGCTCCGCGGTCCAGCCCGGGTTCGTGTTCTCGCGCATGGCCACGACGGCGTCGCCGTCGTCGGGCGCCAGGTGGCGGGTGACCGCATCGGGTGCCGATGTCAGGGCGGAGCTCAGGGTGGTGACGACGTCGTCGCCCGGCGCCACGAGGACGACGGTGCCCGGGGCGAGCGCGTCGGACGCGGACAGCGTGACGTCGTTCTCCCCCTTCGCGAGCCGGATCGTGACGGGCGTCGCGGTGCCGCACGGCTCGACGTCCGCCTCGGCGCCGCGGGACAGGGCCAGGGGCGACGCGACCACCGCGGTCCGCAGGGTCCAGGAGCCGACGGCGAGCGTCGGCCCGCTGCCGCAGTCGTACCGCACGGGGTCGGCCGAGAGCCCGAGCGGGAGGTACGACAGGCCGCCGAGGCGCAGCTCCCCGATGCCGATGCCGAGGTCGGTGGTCGCGTCGTCGAAAGCGAGGCTCACGGCGTCCTCGGCGTCGGTGACGGTGACCTGGAGCCGGTCGGTGCGGATGGCGGGGAAGGTGGCCGCACCGTCCGGGCCGAGGCTGACGTCGCGGACCCCGCCCGGCCAGGAGAGCTGGACCCCGGTCGGCAGTCGCGCCGGGGCGGCGTCGTCGAGCGACAGGTCGATGCTGTCGATGACCTTCTTGCCCAGCCAGGCCAGCTGGATGACGGGCCGCTTGTCCTGGACGTCGGCGATCCAGCTGGTGCCGAGGTCACCGTCGATCATCGCGACCGGCGACGCCTTCGGATCGGGGACGCCCGACGAGGACGCCGTCACGGCAACAGCCTGGCCGTCCAGCACCAGCCGGTCGAGGGCCTCCCCCGCCCGCGGCCAGGCGGTCAGCCGCGGCTCGAGGTCGACGGGTGCCGCGAGGTCGACGACGCGGCGCATGACGAACGGCTCCTCACTCGCGCGCGCCTGGCTGGGCCGGCAGCGTTCCTCGTCGTCGATGCGCACACAGCCGGTCCGGGCGTCGTGGTCGGCACGGAGCACGACGGCGTCGGGGGTGCCCCAGTCCGCCGGGACGGACGGCAGGACCAGCGACCGCTCGACCTGCACGCCGGGCACGCTCACCTCGGACAGCGCGATGACGCGACCACCACCCGACGACGCGTCGGTCACCCGGATCCAGCTGACCGGGTCGCCCTCGGGCAGCCGGACCAGGCGGCTGCCGCCGGGCCCGATCCGGATCACGTCGGACGTGCCGTTGGCGGTCTCGACCGTCACCGCCTGCTGCCCGTAGCCGGGCGGCGTCGCGACCTCGACGCTCGTGACGTGCGCGGGTTCGTCGAGGCGGAGCATCCACCAGGAGGGCGCGTCCCCGGGGTAGCCCGACACCCACGACGTCTCCGGCGAGCCGTCCACCGCGGCGTACGGCAGGTTGCCTCGCCGGGAGCCGCCGATCGCGTCGGCGTCGGACCTCGACGAGGACGCCGATACGGCGGCCGCGCCGTCGAGGCGGACCGTGGTCGACCAGCGGTCGTGGGAGTCGATGAGGTAGTCGCGGTGGGGGTTGCCCGAGTGCCGGCGGTCCCCCGGGGTGATCGCGGCCGAGTCACCGTCGTGGATGCGCGCGAAGTAGCGCTCGCGGGCCCGCAGCCCGTCGGTGAGGACGAGCCGGCCCTGCGGCGCCTCGGTCGCGTCGGTCGCCAGCACGACCGGGTCCTCGCTGATGGTGTCGAGCGCCATCAGGTCGTCCAGGTCCTCGGGGCCACCGACGACGGTCGCGGGGGTGTCACTCGACACCGCCGGATGGACGCGGTCCTCGACCTCGAAGATCTCGATGGCCGGGTAGCGCGCCTGCCACCCCCCGTTGACGAGCACCCGCCCCTTGGGGCCGTCGATCACGGGGTCGCCGCCGACCGGCGGACCGAACTGCGCGACCTGGGCGATCCCCGGCGACTGGGCGATCGCCTGGTGCACGAGCACCGGGTCCGGCACGTCGTCGGACCGCTGCAGGTCGTTGCGGACGACGAGGAAGCGCACCCCGGCCCGGCGGAGGTACTCCGTGAACGCCTTCGACCCGGTGCCCTGGGCGAGATGCGACTCGACCTCGTCGAGCATCCGGATGTTGCCCGGCGGCGCCAGCGGGATCACGTTGCGCACCGCCCAGCGGGTGGTGCCGAGGTACTGCAGCGGCTCGTCCTTCGGCTCCCCCCAGAGGTAGTCGCCGAACGGCGCGCCCGGCACCACCAGCGCCGTCGTCCCGTCGGACTCGTCGTCGAGCCACGCCGCGGCCTGCTCCCAGTACGTCGGCACGCCCATGGTGGCGCCGCCGGGCACGAGACGGTTCGTCAGCGCGGGTGTCGCCGCCGCCAGCACCACGACCACCGTGAGCCCGATGAGGACCACGCGGTTGAAGCGGACGAGGCCGGGCCAAGGGTCGTCCTCCGCGGGGCGGTGCGCCACCGCCCGGTCGAGCATGAAGGCGAGGCCGAGCACGAGCGGCAGGCGGATCGCCGGGTCGAACTTGTGCACGTTGCGCAGCGGCGACAGCGACCCGTCGAGCAGCGCGCGGGTCGAGTCGGCGAACCAGCCCTCCACGGCCCCGTGGTGGCCGGCGGTCACCATCAGCACGCCGACGAGCAGGGACAGCCCGAGGAACGCCCGGTGCGGGTTGCGCCGGTCGATCAGTCCCACGAAGCCGAGCATCAGCACGACCGCGCTGTCGAGGACGAGATAGGCAGAGGTGATCAGCTGGTTGCCGGCCCGGGAGCCGGAGTCGGCGTACGGCACCCAGTCGGACGTCCCGCGCAGGGTGTCGAAGAGCGTCGTCGGGAAGGTCGTCACCGACGTGGTCTCGATGAAGTCGAGGAACGGCGGGCTGTAGGCGCCCAGGAGGAACAGCGGAACCAGCCACCACAGCGTGCCGAGCAGGGTGAACGCCGGCCACCAGAGCATCATCGAGCGACGCCGCGGACCCGGTGTCCGGGTCAGCAACCAGATCGCGCCGAGCGGGATGACGGCGAACGTCGCGGCCGCGTTGACCCCACCGACCATGGCGATCGCGAGGGCCGAGAGCGCGGCCGCCCGGCGCGGTGAGCCGCGGGTGGCGCCGGTGACGAGCGGCAGGAGCACCCAGGGGGCGAGGGCACTGGGCCAGGCCTCGATCGAGATCGGCCCCAGGGTCGTGATCATCCGCGGCGACAGCGCGAAGGCGATGCCGGCGACCAGGCAGGCGAAGTCGCTGCGCACCCCGAGGGCCCGCGCCACCTTGGCGCTGCCGGAGAACGCCACCGCCATGACCAGCCCGATCCAGAGCCGCTGGATGACCCAGCCGGGGAGGTGCGCGAGCCAGCCCAGCGTGAAGAACGGACCCATCGGCCACAGGTAGCCGTAGGCCTGGTTCTGGACCTGGCCGAAGGCGCCGCGCGGGTCCCAGAGGTGCAAGGACCGCCCCAGGAAGTTCGCGGGGTCGGCGACCAGGTCGAACTTGGTGTCCGACGAGAGCAACCCGGGGTCCTGGACGAGGGCGAGCCCGATCAGGAGGGCGCACCCGGCGAGCACCCGGATCCGGAACCTGCTGCTCGACTGCGGCGGTGAGGTCAGCTCTTCCGCAGGACGATGACGAGGTTCCACGTCACCACCTCTCGCAGCAGCGGTACCCGGACCAGCCAGTGGCTCCACCACGGGTTGTAGCGGGGCAGCACGGCGACCACGTCGGCCGCGGTCTGGCGCCGGCTCCACGCGATCCCGTCGCGGACGGTGACCCGGAACAGCGACTCGCCGTACTTGTTCTTCGGCTCGCGGCCGTGCTTCTGACGGTAGCGACGCCGCGCCCGCGCACCACCGAGGAAGTGCCACGGCGCCGTCTCGTGTCCGCCCCACGGGCCGTACCAGACCGTGTAGCTGACGTAGACCGTGCCGCCCGGGCGGGTGACCCGCACCATCTCGTCGGCCATCTGCCACGGGTTCGGCACGTGCTCGAGCACGTTGGAGGAGTAGCAGACGTCGACCGCGCCGTCGCGGAACGGCAGCTCCATGCCACTGCCGATGACGGTGCCGGACTCGATGCCGCCGAGGCCGGAGAGCTCGCCGACGTCGGAGTCGAGCGCGTAGTAGGTGGCGCCGGCGGCCTGGAAGGCGTCGCGGAAGTAGCCCGGTCCGCCGCCGACGTCGAGCAGCACGGAGTCGTCGAGGTCGACGTACGACGCGAGCTGGGCGGCCGAGTCCTGGGCCAGCGCGGTGTAGAAGCGGGCCGGGTCGGGCTGCTCGTACCGGAACTCGCGCAGCAGCCGGACCGAACGACGCAGGGTCGCGCGAAACCCGCTGCTGGAGGGCGTCATCGTTCTCGGCACGGGCGCGACCCTACCGAGCGGATGCCAGTAGTGTCTGGCCGGTGAAGGGGTTCGATCTGGCGGGCAAGCGGATCGTGTTCCTCAGCTGGCGGGACACCCAGAACCCCGAGGGCGGTGGCGCCGAGCGGTTCCTGGAGAAGATGGCCATCGGGCTGGTCGAGCGGGGTTGTTCCGTCACGGTCTTCTGCGCGTCGTACGCCGGCGCCCCGCCCGACGAGGTCATCGACTGCGTCCGCTACGTCCGCCGCGGCGGCAAGCTCAGCGTCTACGCCCAGGGCATGCGTGCCCTCGCGAACGGTGACCTCGGCGAGGTCGACCTCGTGGTCGACGTCCAGAACGGCCTGCCGTTCTTCAGCCGGCTGGTCACGCGGAAGCCGGTCGTCGTCCTGGTCCACCACGTGCACCGCGAGCAGTGGCCGGTCGTCTACCCGGGCCTCTTCGGCAGGATCGGCTGGTGGATCGAGCGCCGGTTCGCGCCGCTGCTCTACCGGCGCTCGCAGTACGTAGCGGTCTCCCGCGCGACGCGGGCCGAGCTCCGTGAGCTCGGCGTGACCGGTCCGCGGGTGGCGGTGGTCCACAACGGCACCGACCCGGTCATCGCGGTCGCTCCCGGCAAGGCACCGACGCCCACGCTGGCCGTGGTCGGCCGGCTGGTGCCCCACAAGCAGGTCGAGCACGCCGTCGACGCGGCCCTGGCCCTGCGGGACGAGTTCCCGGGGCTGCGGCTCGAGGTCGTCGGCAGCGGCTGGTGGGAGGCCAACCTGCACGAGTACGTCGCCGCCCGGGGCGCGCAGGACCTGGTGGAGTTCCGGGGTCATGTCGGCGAGGAGGAGAAGCACGAGATCTACGAGCGTGCCTGGATCCTCGTGCTCCCGTCGTTGAAGGAGGGCTGGGGCCTCGTGGTCGGAGAAGCCGGGATGCACTCCACCCCGACCGTGGCCTACGTCTCGGCGGGCGGCACGCTGGAGTCGGTCGCGGCCGGCGTGTCGGGCCTGCTGGTCGACAGCCCCGGGGAGCTCACCGACGCCATCCGGAGCCTGCTGCTCGACGAGCAGCTCCGCACCAGCCTGGGTGACGGCGCCCTCGCGATGAGCCACGCGTACACCTGGGGGCATGCCCAGGAGTCGTTCGCGCTCATCGTGGACGCAGCGCTCAGCGGGCGGCGGATCGAGAGCCAGGACCCGTAGGACACGGGTGGGTGCGCCGAACGGCGCACCCGGGGTGGGACGACAGGACGCGAACTACTGGGTGGCGCCGTACTCGACGACCGGCTTGTTGACGTCACCAGGCGACGCACCGCTCGGACTGGTCTGGCTGTCCACGAGACCGAAAAGCGTCACCGAGCCAACTGCAGCACCCAGGAACAACGCCCCCACGGTGCCCAGAATTGTCGTCGTCAAGAAAACCCCTCCTTCGTCGCTCGAACAGTAGCAGTGAGGGTCGACTGTCACGCACTTATCGGAACTACCTTGTCCGACGGGTTCGGCGGCGTTCCATGACGCCGCCGACGACACCCGCGACACCGACGCCGACGCAGCCGACGAAGGCGAGCCAGGCGGCGGCGAGGGCGACCACCCAGCCGGTCGGCGCGCTGCGTGCCCGGGCGTCGGCGAGCGCGGTGACCCGGACGTCGGGCCGGTCGAGCAGCACCCGGCCGGCGACCTCGGGGGCCTCGCCCGCGGCGTCGGGCTCCAGCACGACGTACCCGATCCCGAGGTCCGCGAGCTGCTCGGCCCGCGCCTCGGGGGTCGGCAGGTCGAGCGCCGCCCGGACGTCGCGGACCCGCGGGTCCTCGCCGGGCAGGGTCACCCCGGAGACGACCAGCTCGTCGCTGGCCACGTAGTCGGGGGTGAGGTAGCGACCGAGGGGGTCGAGCACCTTGCGCCCGTCGAGCCACGACGGCTGTCGATAGCTGGAGAGCGGGAGCACGAGCACGTCACCGCCGCTGGTCTCGTCGGCCCGAGCGACCACGGTGCGCGCGACGGCGTAGTCGGCGGGGTAGTCGGCGGGGCTCAGCCGGCTGGAGACGCCCCACGCCGCGTCGGGCATCAGGGCCAGCGGCAGGACGACCAGGGTGGCGCCGACGGCGACCCGGAGCACGGGCGGCGTGTGGAGCCGGAGCCAGATCCGGCGCGCACCCTCGGCCGCGACCAGGACGGTCAGGGGCGCACAGAGCGCCAGGGTGCGCGTGGTGTCGCGGAACACCGCCGCGCCCGGGACCTCCTCGACCAGCCAGCCCACCAGGTCGGGAGACGCCCAGCCGATGAGCGGGACCGCGAGCCCCACCACCCAGCAGGCGACGAAGGCGACGGCGTCCCGCCGGTCCTGGGCCCTCCACCACGACCGGGCACCGAGCACGACCAGGACGAGGAAGAGGGCCAGCATCAGCCACGCCTGGAACCCGGTGCGCGAGGTCGGCACCGCCTCGGCGTTCCAGATGCCGCCGAGTGACAGCGCGGCCAGTGGCGCCGGCATCGAGCCCGGACCGCGCAGCGCGAACGCCTCCACCGCGGACCCGTCCGTCAGGGCGGCCGGGGCATGCAGGAGCCCGGCCACCAGCCACGGCGCGTTCGCCGCCAGCACGAGCCCGCCCACCCCCGCCCACTGTCGCGGGCGACCCGTCAGGGCGAAGGCGAGCACCACCACGGCGGTCACCACGCCGGCGCTGGCGCTCAAGCAGCCGAGCGGCGCGAGGATCCAGAGCTGCGGCGGCGGCCGGCCCTCGAGCCGCCACCGGCGGGCGGCCGCGACCAGCCACGGCAGCACGCCGTACCCGACCAGCACCGGCCAGTGCCCGATCACCAAGCGCTCGACGACGAAGGGGTTCCAGGTCACCAGGGTCACGGCCACCACCCGGGCGAACGTGGCGCCGGGCCCGGGCCGGACCAGCCGGAGGGTGCCCAGTCCCGCGCTGACGAGGGCGCCCAGCAGCATCGCCTTCTCGAGGAGCTGGCCCGGCACCACCTCGTCGAGCACCGAGACCACGGCGTCCGACGGCACCGCGCGCGGAAGCCCGGAGGACAGCCCGAGGAAGTCGCCGCGCCAGGCGAGGTCGGGCACCCACACCAGGTCGTAGCTCAGCACGAAGCCGGGACCGAGGGCCGGCCCCAGGAGCAGGAGGACGAGGAGCACCGACCAGACCCAGGGCACGTGGCGAGTCCACGCGGACACCATTGCTCCTCCTTCGCCAGTGCGACGCGTGAGATCAAACCATCCTCGCGTGCGAACTCGCGCGGACGGGCGACTACTCTCCCTGCCGTGGCCTCCGCATCCCGTCGACTGACCTCGCTTCTCGGGGGCGGCGGGTCGATCGCGGTGGCGATGGGGGTCATGAACGTCGCGACCTACGGCTTCACGATGATCGCCGCGCGCCTGCTCGGCCCGAGGTCGTACGGCGCGCTCGCCAGCCTGATGGCCACCCTGCTCGTGATCACCGTGCTGCAGCTGGGCCTGCAGGCCACGGCCGCCCGGCGGATCGCCGCCGAGCCCGAGCACGTGGCCCAGATCGAGAAGACCATCCTGGGCGTCACCTACCGCGCGGCCGTCGCGCTCGGCGTGCTGCTCCTGGTGCTGACCCCGCTGCTCGACATCGTGCTGCGCCTGGACAGCCTCGCCACGGCCGCGCTGGTCTCGGTCGTGTCGGTCCCGTTCACGATCATGGGCGGACAGGCCGGCATCCTGCAGGGCGAGCGGCGGTGGGGGGCGCTCTCGATCCTCTACCTCCTCAGCGGACTCCCCCGCCTGGTCATCGGCACCGCACTGATCGCGTGGCAGCCGAGCGAGGCGACCGCGCTGGTCGGCATCGGCATCGGCGCGACCTTCCCGGTGATCGCCGGCTGGCACTTCCTGCGCCGCCCGCGCGAGTCCGGGGTGCAGAGCGAGTCGCACGGCTTCCGCAGCGTGATCCGGGAGTCATTCCACAACTCCCAGGTGCTGCTCGCGTTCTTCGCCCTCTCCAACGCCGACATCGTCGTCGCGCGCAACGTCCTCGACGGGCACGACGCGGGCCTGTACGCCGGCGGCCTGATCCTCACGAAGGCGGTGCTCTTCCTGCCGCAGTTCGTGGTGGTCGTCGCCTTCCCGTCGATGTCGACCAGCTCCGAGCGGCGCAGCGCGCTGACGCTCAGCCTCTCGCTGGTGGCCGTCCTCGGTGCGGTGACCACCGCAGGAGCAGCGGTGCTGCCCCAGCTGGCGCTGATCTTCGTCGGCGGCGACAACTACGACGAGATCGCCGACCACCTGTGGATCTTCGCGATCCTCGGCACCGTGCTCTCGATGCTGCAGCTGCTCGTCTACTCCGTGCTCGCCCGCCAGGGCCAGCGCTCGGCCTACCTGGTGTGGGCGGCGTTCGTCGCCGTCATCACGCTCGGCCTGGCCGCCGACAGCCTGCGCGGCCTGCTGACCGTCGTCATCGTCGTGGACGCCCTGCTGCTGGCCGCGCTGCTGGCGATCAGCCTCTACGTGACCCGCCGGGGGGCGCCGGTGCCGGAGCCGGTGCCGACTGAGGCTGCCTGACGACTGGGTCTCGGCACGCCGGTCGCGACCACCATCAACGGGTCCGCTGGCGCGTCCCCGCTAGTGGGCTGCTTCGTGCCAGCTGTGCCCGGTGCCGACGGAGACGTCGAGCGGGACCGTCAGCTCGGCGGCCGCGCCCATCTGCTCACGCACCAGCGCGTCGAGCGCCTCCCGCTCACCCGGCGCGACCTCGAACACGAGCTCGTCGTGGACCTGGAGCAGCATCCGTGACGCCAGCCCGGCCTCGCCGATCGCGCGGTCGACGTTCAGCATCGCGATCTTGATCAGGTCCGCGGCCGAGCCCTGGATCGGGGCGTTGAGCGCCATCCGCTCGGCCATCTCACGGCGCTGGCGGTTGTCGCTGGTCAGGTCGGGCAGGTAGCGGCGACGGCCCTTGATGGTCTCGGTGAAACCCGTCTTGCGAGCCTCCTCGACGACGCCGCCGAGGTAGTCGCGAATGCCGCCGAAGGTCTGGAAGTACTCGTCCATGAGGCCGCGGGCCTCGCCCGGGTCGATGCCGAGCTGCTGGCTGAGGCCGAAGGCGGACAGACCGTAGGCCAGGCCGTAGTTCATCGCCTTGATCTTGGCGCGCATCTCGCTGGTGACGTCGTCGGCCGGGACGTCGAAGACCCGGGCCGCGGTGATCGAGTGGAAGTCACGACCCGACTTGAACGCCTCGATGAGGAGGGCGTCCTCGGAGAGGTGGGCCATGATCCGCATCTCGATCTGGCTGTAGTCGGCGGTCATCAGCGACTCGTAGCCCGCCCCCACCACGAAGCCCTCCCGGATCCGGCGGCCCTCCTCGGTGCGGACCGGGATGTTCTGGAGGTTGGGGTCGGTGCTGGAGAGCCGGCCGGTGGCCGCGATCAGCTGGTTGAACGTCGTGTGGATGCGGCCGTCGCCGGCCACGGTCTTGAGCAGGCCCTCGATCGTCTGGCGCAGCCGGGACACGTCGCGGTGGCGCAGCAGGTGGAGCAGGAACGGGTGCTCGGTCTTGACGTAGAGCGCCTGGAGCGCGTCGGCGTCGGTGGTGTAGCCGGTCTTGGTGCGCTTGGTCTTCGGCATGTCGAGCTCGTCGAACAGCACCACCTGGAGCTGCTTGGGCGAGCCGAGGTTGATCTCCTTGCCGATCACCCCGAACGCCTCCTCGGCGGCGGTGCGGACCTCGGTTGCGAAGTGGCTCTCGAGCGCCTCGAGGTGGTCGGTGTCGACCGCGATGCCCGTCTGCTCCATCTTCGCGAGCAGGTCGACCAGCGGCAGCTCGATGTCGTTGAGCAGGCGGGTGCCGCCGCGCTCGTCGAGCTCGTCGTCGAGCGCGGCGGCCAGGTCGAGCACCGCGCGGGCGTGCAGCATCTCGACCTCGCCGGCGTTGCCGTCGTCGAGCCCGTCGAGGCTGAGCTGCCCGTCGTCGGCCGCCCCCTGCTTGAGCTCGCGCTTGAGGTAGCGGACGGTGAGGTCGGCGAGGTCGTAGGAGCGCTGGTCGGGCCGGGCGAGGTAGGCCGAGAGCGCCGTGTCGCGGTCGAGCCCGGACAGCGGCATCCCCCACGCGGCCAGCGCCAGCATCGGCCCCTTGGCGTCGTGGAGCACCTTGGGCCGGGCCGGGTCGGCCAGCCACGCGGCGAGCGCCGCCTGGTCACCGGCGTCGAGCTCGTGGGCCGACACCCAGGCGGCCGTGCCGTCACCCGTCGCCAGCGCGAGCGAGGTGACGTCGCCGCTGCCGGCGCCCCAGCTGCCGACCACGTGGACACCGACCCGGTCTCCGGACGAGGCGTTCTGCTCGAGCCAGGCCGGCAGCTCACCGGCGGCGAGGACGCTCATCGCCACGTCGAAGCCGGAGTCGTCGATCTCCTCCTCGGAGGTGAGCGTCTCGAAGAGGCGCTCGCGCAGCACCCGGAACTCCAGGCCGTCGAAGAGGGTGTGCACCTCCTGGCGGTCCCACGGGCGGATCGCCAGGTCGGCCGGGCCCAGGTCGAGGTCGAGGTCGCGGATCAGCGCGTTCAGCTGGCGGTTGCGGATCACGTCGCCCAGGTGGGCGCGCAGCGCCTCGCCCTTCTTGCCGGGGATCTCGTCGGCGTGGGTGATGACGTTGTCGAGCCCGTCGTACTGGTTGATCCACTTCGCGGCGTAGCCCACCCCGACCCCGGGCACACCCGGGAGGTTGTCGGAGGTCTCCCCCACCAGCGCCGCGATCTCGGGGTAGCGGTAGGGCGGGACGCCGTACTTGTTCTCGACCCAGTCGGGCGTCATCCGGGCCAGGTCGGAGACCCCGCGCATCGGGTAGAGCACGGTCGACTCGTCGGTGACCAGCTGGATGGAGTCGCGGTCACCAGTGAGGATCAGCACCTCCATCCCCTGGGCGAGCGCCTGGGTGGCGAGCGTCGCGATGATGTCGTCGGCCTCGTAGCCCTCCTTCTTCAGGAACGGGATCCGCAGCGCGTCGAGCACCTCCTCGATCAGCGGCAGCTGGCTGCTGAACTCGGTGGGCGTCTTGGTGCGGCCCGCCTTGTACTCGGCGTACTCCGCGAGCCGGAAGGTCTGCCGCGAGACGTCGAACGCGACGGCGATGTGGGTCGGCTGCTCGTCGCGGAGCACGTTGATGAGCATCGACGTGAAGCCGTAGACGGCGTTGGTGTGCTGCCCGGTCGTGGTCGAGAAGTTCTCCACCGGCAGGGCGAAGAAGGCCCGGTAGGCCAGGGAGTGGCCGTCCATCAGGAGCAGGCGCGGGCGGGCGGTGGTGGGAGCAGCGTCGGGCACCCTGCGACTCTATCGGCGACCGCCGACGGGCAGGATGGGGCCATGAGCGACGAGCTGAGCATCGACGACTACATCTCCTCCATGCCCGAGGGCATGGGCGGGCTCAACGAGAAGATGGGGATCCGGCTCACCGAGATCTCCGCCGCGCGGGTCGTCGGCACGATGCCCGTCGAGGGCAACACCCAGCCGTACGGGCTGCTCCACGGGGGTGCCTCCGTCGTGCTCGCCGAGACCCTCGGCTCCGTCGGCTCGGCCGTGCACGCCCACCCCGACAAGCTCTCGGTCGGCGTCGACATCAACGCGACCCACCACCGCTCCGCCACGTCGGGCACGGTGACCGGCGTCGCGACCGCCATCCACCTCGGGCGGAGCAGCGCGAGCTACGAGGTCGTCATCACCGACGAGCGCGGCAAGCGGGTCTGCACCTCGCGGATCACCTGTGCGCTGATGCCGCGGGAGCGGTTCACGAGCTAGCGGTCAGCCCTCGGCGCCGGCGCGGCTGCGCCGCATGGAGCGGCGCGCGGCGAGGACCTGGGTGAGCTGACGACCACCGGACGACTGGGCCGGGCGGCGGTGCGCGCTGAGGCGACTGCGGACGGCGTGCGTGGTGGCGACGCGCAGGACGGCGTACGGACCGAGCGCGATCCGCGCCATGAAGCGGTTGGCGTCGCGGGAACCCGCGACCGCGGCGGTGGCGAGGTGACCGATGCCGAGCTCCTCGGCCCAGGTCACCGCGGCGTCCATGAGCGCGCTACCGATCCCGTGGCGCTGGAATCGGGGCAGCACGTGCGGCGACAGCGCCCGGACGACCGGCTCGAGGTTGAGCGGCGACATGGTGGTCGCCTGGAGGTGGACGGCGCCGGCGAACTCACCGTCGTACTCGGCCACGATGATCCGCTCGGTCGAGTCGTCCAGGCCCGCGATGACGAGCTCGAGGTCGGCTGCCTGGTCCTCGGCAGTGGTCCGCCGGAGGACGTCGGTCCACAGGTCGGCGAGGTCCGGCGCATCCGTGGGCACGGCCATCCTGAGCGACACCTGGGTTCGGCTCATCGAGTCATGGCTTTCCGGTCCTCTGCACGTACGCCACGTCTCGTGTCCCCCGAACGCAGCACCACCCCAGGAGACTACGCTCAGCGTCGCTGTCCTGTCAGAGGAGTCCCTTGATCCCCGGTATCGGCACCCTGGTCAACGTGGCCACCGTCCTCGTCGGAGCGACCCTCGGGGTGCTGCTCGGCAACCGTCTCCCGACCCGCACCCGCGACGTCGTCACCGACGCGCTGGGGCTCGTGACCCTGCTCATCGCGGGGACGTCGGCGATGGCCGTCCTGGACGACGACCT
This sequence comes from Nocardioides sp., assembly GCA_025965275.1. Taxonomy (GTDB): domain Bacteria; phylum Actinomycetota; class Actinomycetes; order Propionibacteriales; family Nocardioidaceae; genus Nocardioides. Next base: position 10,221 of record JAOPXG010000101.1, on the reverse strand, counting down.
GGCCGACAAGGTCGGCGACAGCGCCCCGATGCTGATCGTGCTGGGCTCGCTCCTGGCCGGCGGCATCGTCGGGTCGCTGCTCCGCCTGGAGTCGCGCGTGGAGTCCTTCGGCGGCTGGCTCCAGGGTCGCCTGTCGGGCGGGGCCGACTCGGCGGAGCGGCACCGGTTCGTCGAGGGGTTCGTGATCTCGTCGCTGGTCTTCTGCACCGGCCCGCTGACCATCCTCGGCTCGCTCAACGACGGGTTGGGGAACGGCGCCGACCAGCTGTTCCTCAAGGCCGCGCTGGACGGGTTCGCGGCGATCGCCTTCGCGGCGTCGTTCGGCTGGGGCGTGGCCGCCAGCGCGCTCACCGTGATCGTCGTGCAGGGGTCGCTCACGCTGCTGGGGCTCGCCCTGGGCGACGTGCTCCCCGACGCCCACCTCGCCGCGATCACGGCCACCGGCGGGCTGCTGCTCGTCGGCGTGGCGCTGCGCCTCCTCCGGGTGCGGGAGATCCCGGTGGCCGACCTGCTGCCCGCGCTGCTCGTCGCGCCGATTCTGGTCCAGTGCGCCGCCGCACTTCATTGACGTAACGGTTCGCTAACGACAGGGTGCCGTACAGCCCGGCGCCAGACCCCCGGTCCTACGGTGACAGGGCTATGCCCAACCATCCGGGAGGGCGGGCGCGGTGAAGTGCAATAACGCGACAGAAAGGTTCACCCCGTGAATCGATCCACAACCGCCACATGGGTTCGACTGATGGCCGGCACCGCCGTCCTCAGTTTCGCCTTGGCAGCTTGCGGCAGCGACGGCTCGTCGGATAACGCAAGCGACACCCCCAGCGACACCCCCACCAGCGCATCGGCCCCCGAATCGAGCGAGGCCCCGGCCGACTCGTTCACCAACGACACGTGCGCCGCCAACCAGACCAGCGCGGACAGCTTCCGTGTGGGTGGCATCCTGCCGCTCACCGGCTCGCTCGCGTTCCTCGGTCCCCCGGAGATCGCGGGCGTCGGCCTTGCTGTCTCGGACATCAACGCGGCCGGCGGCGTCAACGGCGCCCAGGCCTGCCACGACGTCCAGGACTCGGGCGACTCGAGCGACATGTCGGTCTCGACCGCTTCGGCAGGCACGCTCGTCAGCTCCAAGCCTTCCGTGATCATCGGCGCCGCGTCATCCAGCGTCTCGCTGAACGTCGTCGACACGTTCGCCGACAACAAGCTCACGGAGATCTCGCCGGCCAACACCGCGGTGGACCTGAGCGGCTACTCGCCGTTCTACTTCCGCACCGCCCCGCCGGACGGTGTCCAGGGCAACGCGCTCGGCACGCTGATCAGCACCGACGGTTACTCGAAGGTCGCGTTCATCGTCTTCGCGGACACCTACGGCACCGGTCTCCGCAACGCGGTCGAGGACACCATCACGGCCGCCGGTGGCTCCTGCACCTACGGCTGCAAGGGTCAGGGCGACGAGTTCCCGCCCGGACAGACGACGTTCTCCTCCGAGGTCAGCAGCGCGCTCGCGTCGAAGCCCGACGCGATCGTCGTTCTCGCCTTCGACGAGACGAAGTCGATCGTTCCCGAGCTGAAGTCCCAGGGCTGGGACATGTCCAAGACCTACTTCACGGACGGCAACACGGCCGACTACAGCAAGGACTTCGCCAAGGGCACCCTCGAGGGCGCTCAGGGCACGATCCCGGGTGCTGACCCCGACCAGGCCTTCAAGGACCGCCTCAGCGGTTGGGCCGAGGTCGGCGAAGGCAAGCCTCTGTCGGACTACTCGTACGGCGCTGAGTCGTACGACGCCACCATCCTCGCCGCGCTCGCCGCGGTGAAGGGCGGAGCGACCGACTCGGTCACGGTCCAGAAGAACCTGGCTGCGGTCTCCGGCGCCACGGACGGCGAGGAGTGCAACTCCTACGCCGACTGTGTCGCCCTGCTCGGCGACGGCAAGGAGATCCGGTACGCCGGACCTTCGGGCATCGGTCCGATCGACGACGAGAACGACCCGTCGTCGGCGTTCGTCGGCATCTACACCTTCGATGCCAACAACAAGAACGAGCTCACCAGCACGGTGGAAGGCTCGAAGGGCTGATCGCCTGCTGATCAGCTCCCCAGCACCACGCTGAAGGGCCCCGGACCTCACGGTCCGGGGCCCTTCTTCATGCTCCGGTGGTCGGCGTCGGTGCGACTCGGCGTTGCGCGAGCGCCGACTCGATGGCCGTGGTCGACCCGAGATCCCCCACCCTCCTTCATGAAGGTGACAACCGAGGGAACGAGCCAGGCCGGACGGCCCCGCGGAGCGGGGACGCGCGGGAAGCGTAAATGCGACGCGTGGCGCCGCAGCGAACCGCAACCACGGCGTACGCCACCGGCGACACGGGCCGCCAAGCGACCGGGCGTCCCCGCGCAGCGGGGACGGCCGGGATGCTCAGGAGAGCGAGGGCCGCAGCCAGAACCGCGCCACCGCGCGGACTAGTGCTCGCGCGCCTCGTCGACGTCCTTGGCCAGGGTGCCGAGGTAGAGCTCGATCACCTTGGGGTCGTTGGCCAGCTCGCGGCCGGTGCCGGTGTAGGCGTCGCGGCCCTGGTCGAGCACGTAGCCGCGGTCGCAGATCTGGAGGCAGCGGCGGGCGTTCTGCTCGACCATGACCACGCAGACACCGGTCTTGTTGATCCGGCGGGTGCGCAGGAAGGTCTCGTCCTGGCGGACCGGCGACAGGCCGGCGGACGGCTCGTCGAGCAGCAGCACCGAGGGCTCCATCATCAGCGCACGGGCCATGGCGAGCGACTGGCGCTCACCACCGGACAGGGCGCCCGCGCTCTGGTTGCGGCGGTCGTGGAGGACCGGGAAGAGGTCCCACATCGCCTTGAGGCGCTCCCCCGCCTTCTTCGGGCGGAGGAAGAGCCCCATGCGGAGGTTCTCCTCGATGCTCAGCGACGGGAAGACGTTGTTGGTCTGCGGCACGAAGCCGACACCCATCTCCACCAGCTGGTTGGTGCGCAGGTTGGTGATGTCGCGGTCACCCAGCACCACCGTGCCCGAGTGCACCTTCACGAGGCCGAACATCGCCTTGAGGAGGGTCGACTTGCCGGCGCCGTTCGGGCCGATGATGCCGATCATCTCGCCGGGGTAGGCGACCAGGCTGCACCCGTTGAGGATGTTGACCCCCGGGAGGTAGCCCGCGACGACGTCCTTGGCCTCGACGACGGCCTTCTGGGTCTGGGTCGCGACCCCGCCCTGCTGCTGCTCGGTCATCGCAGTCCCTCCGCCTGTTCCTCGGCCTGACGTTCGGCTTCCTCGGCCGCCACCTCGGCCTCGATCTCCTCGAGTGCGTCGTCGGACAGCAGCGCGTCGTCACCGAGGTCGGTGTCGTGGTGCGCACCGAGGTAGGCGTCGATCACGGCCGGGTTGGACATCACCGTGTCGGCCGCACCCTCGGCGACCAGCCGGCCCTCCGCCATCACGGCGACCCAGTCGGAGATGTGGCGTACGACGTGCATGTCGTGCTCGACGAAGAGCACGGTCATGCCCTCGTCGCGCAGGGTCTGGATGTGGCCGAGCAGCGACTGGGTCAGCGCCGGGTTCACGCCGGCCATCGGCTCGTCGAGCATGATCATCTTCGGGTCGCTCATCAGGGCGCGCGCCATCTCGAGCAGCTTGCGCTGACCACCGGAGAGGCTGCCCGCGTAGTCGTGCTTCTTCTCGAGCAGCTTGAAGCGGTCGAGCAGCTCGTCGGCCTTCGCCTCGATCTCGCGCTCCTGGGCACGCCAGACGCCGTGGAACATCGACTTGAAGAGGTTCTCACCGGCCTGGTTCTGGGCGCCGAGCATCATGTTCTCGATCACGGTCATCCGGCTCAGCGCCTTGGTGAGCTGGAAGGTCCGGACCATGCCGGCCTGGGCGACGCTGGACGCCGAGGTCTTGTCGAGCTTGCGCCCGTCGAAGGACCAGTGCGCGCCCTGCTTTGCCGAGGTCGGCTTGTCGAAGCCGGTGATCAGGTTGAAGAACGTCGTCTTGCCGGCACCGTTCGGGCCGATCAGCGCGGTGATGATGCCGCGCTGGACCTCGAGGTGGCCCACGTCGACGGCGGTCATGCCGCCGAACTGGCGCACGATCTTGTCGACGACCAGGATCGGGTCGGGCTTGCTCGCGCCGGGCGTGGCGTCGAGGGTCGCGACCAGCGCCGTACGGGCGGCCGGGTCGGCCATGTCGTTCGTCGTGATGGTGTGCTCAGACATCGAAGCGCAGCTCCCTCTTGTTGCCCAGGATGCCTTGTGGCCTGAAGATCACGATCAGCATCAGCGCGACGCCGACCACGATGTAGGAGAACTGCTCGGTCTGCTGGGCGTTCATCACGCTGTCCGGGATGTAGGCCGAGGCGGTGTACTTGATCCCGATCCGGCACCCGAAGAAGATCAGCGAGCCGAGGACCGGGCCGAAGATCGTCGCGGCGCCGCCGATCAGCAGCGCGGTGTAGCAGAAGAACGTGAGCGAGCGACCCATCGAGTCCGGCTGGGTGCTGGCCGGCAGCACGTAGATCATGCCGCCGATCGCGCCGAACAGGCCGCCGATGATCAGGGCCTGCATCTTGATCGAGAAGACGTTCTTGCCCAGCGAGCGGATCGCGTCCTCGTCCTCGCGCACGCCCCGCAGGAGCCGGCCCCAGGGGCTGCGGACCAGCAGGAACACGAGGAAGGTGCACAGGGCCACGAGGGTCCAGGCGACGAACCGGACCCACCAGCCGTTGACGCCGGTCGACTGGTTCGGGACCGGGAACAGGAAGAAGACCAGCAGGACCGCCAGGACCCCCAGGACGACCGCCGCGCCGACCTTGGCGCCGCCCGCGAGGCCGGCCTTGCCGCGCAGCACGTAGACGAGCCCGACGACCAGGGCGACGAGCACGATCCAGCCGAGGATCCGCACCCACGCGGCACCGCCGGCGACGTCCAGGTAGTTGAACGGCCACAGCGTGAACGACCCGCTGCCGAAGAGGGAGAGCGACGTGAAGGGCGTGCGGTACTGGCTGCCGGGGATGCCCTGGGCCGCCCCGGTGAAGTCCGAGAGCAGCGACGATCTGCCGACGTACCTGAGGATCTCGGCGGCCGAGATCGTCACGATCGCCAGGTAGTCACCGCGCAGCTTCAGCGTCGGGACACCGAGCACCAGCGCGAAGATGAGCGCGGCCCCCAGCCCGAAGAGGATGCCCACGGCGAACGGCAGGCCGTGCCAGACGGAGATCGCCATGCCGTAGGCGCCCAGCAGCATGAAGCCTGCCTGGCCGAAGTTCAGCAGACCGGTGAAGCCGAGGTGGATGTTGAGGCCGATGACGGCGATGGCGACGGCGGCGGTCTGCGGAGAGAGAGTCTCCCGCATCATGCCGTTGAGAATTCCCTGGATGGTGTCCATGTCCCCGTCCTTCCTCAGCCGACCCGCTGCGGCTTCCCGAGCAGGCCCTGGGGCCGCACGAGCAGGAGCAGGATCAGGATCAACAGCGCGGTGGCGTACTTGAAGTCACCCGGCATGCCCACCACCGGGGAGACCTCGACGACGAGGCCGATGACCAGGGCGCCGAGCAGCGCACCGAACGCCGTACCGAGACCACCCAGCGTGACCGCCGCGAACAGCAGCAGGAGGATCTGCAGACCGGAGTCCCACTTGATGCCGTTGACGACCAGCGCGTAGAGGATCCCGGAGAGTCCGGCCAGGCCCATCGCGACCGTCCAGACCAGGCGGATCACCTTGTCGGTGTCGATGCCCGACGCCGAGGCGAGAGCCGGGTTGTCCGACACCGCCCGGGTGGCCCGGCCGATGCGGGTCCGCAGCAGGGCGAAGCCGACGGCGGCCAGGACGACGATCGAGATCGCCATCGCCACCAGCGACTGGTTGGTGATCGTGACCGAGCCGAACGTCCGCACCGACGGGTTGTCCTGCACGACGCGCACGGTCCCTGCCCCGAGGAAGTACTGGAAGACGTACTGCAGCGACAGCGAGAGACCGATCGTCACGATGATCATCTGGGTGAGCCCCAGGCCCCGTCGCCGGAGTGGTTGCCAGAGCACCCGGTCCTGGAAGTAGCCCGTGAACGCACAGGCGAGGACCACCAGGACTCCGCCGATCCAGAGGTTCAGGCCCCAGCTGTTCACGAAGAGGTAGCCGAGCACGCCACCGAGGGTGACCTGCTCCGCGTGCGCGAAGTTCGAGAGGCCGGTCGTGCCGTAGATGAGCGAGAGCCCGACGGAGGCGAGGGCGAGCAGGAGCCCGAGACGCAGGCCGTTGACACCGCTCTGGACCAGCTCGTCGACCTTGCTCGTGCTGGCGTCGTACGACGAGGTGCGGACGTCGAACAGGGCCGGCAGGGTCGCGCCGAACTTGGCCTGGACCGTGATCTCCGACTTCGCGACGTCGAGGTCCTTGGGGAGGGTCGTCTTGTCGAGCGCGACGGTGTAGGTCCCCTCCTTGTCGACCTGGACGCTCCACTTGCCGGTGTCACTGGTGACCGCCTCCTGGGCGGTGCCCGCCTCGTCGGTCACGGTGATCGTGACGTCGGGGAGGACGCCGTCCTCGGTGCGGAGCGTGCCGGCGATGCAGGCCTTGTCCGGGCCAGGGAGGCAGAGCGTGTCGACGGCGCCCGCCGATGACTGCCCGAGGAGAACCATCAGGGGCGCGACGAGCATCGCGAGCAGAAGGCCCGCGGCCCGCCTGCTGACTGCCTGTTCACGGACTGTGTGTCGAGTCGTCAACTCGGTCCTCCCTCCGGGCACCCGGCCGGGCACCGACGGCAGTCTAGGGGGCAACCCGCCGTCCAGCGCCACATAGCGCGGATCGATCGGCGGGTCACGGTGCGGCTTTACCGAAGCGTGATGTGCCAGTGATCCGGACGTTGCTCGTCCCCAGGTTGCCGGAGGTCAGCCGGCGATGCTCGGACCATGCGTGATCACGCCGTCCGCGACCTGGCGCATCGAGAGGCGGAGGTCCATCGCGGTCTTCTGGATCCAGCGGAACGCGTCGGGCTCGGACAGCTGCAGCTGCTGCTGCAGGACGCTCTTGGCCCGGTCGACCGCCTTGCGGGTCTCGAGACGCTCGGTGAGGTCGGCGACCTCGGACTCGAGCATGGCCAGCTCGGCGAAGCGGCTGACCGCCATCTCGATCGCGGGCACCAGGTCGGTCTGGGAGAACGGCTTCACGAGGTACGCCATCGCGCCGGCGTCGCGGGCCCGCTCGACGAGGTCGCGCTGCGAGAAGGCGGTGAGGATGACGACCGGGGCGATCCGCTGACCGGCGATCCGCTCCGCGGCGGCGATGCCGTCGAGGACCGGCATCTTGACGTCGAGGATGACCAGGTCGGGTCGGAGCTGCTCGGCCAGCTGGACGGCCGTCTCGCCGTCGCCCGCCTGGCCGACGACGTCGTAGCCCTCCTCGGAGAGCATCTCGGCGAGGTCCATCCGGATCAGGACCTCGTCCTCGGCGATCACGACGCGACGGGTCGCGGCGCTCGCGGGCTCGGGGGTCGGCGGGTGGGTCGGCTGGCTCACGGCAGAAGGCTAGCCGCCCGCGACCCGCCGTACGCGCGCGACCGTCAGGCTGGACGCCTGGTTGCGGCGGACGCCACCGCCGGGGCGCGTCGGTGCTGCCGGAGGAAGAGCTCGATCTCCTGGCGCTCGACACGCCGGCGGCTGAGCTCGGTGCTCGCCGCCCGGGCGTTGACGACCGCCGCCCGGTTGCTGTCCTGACTCCACTGCCACGGCTTCCACCACGACCCCATGACCGACCTCCACGTGCTCTGCACCCGATGTTGAGTATCAACCGTAGTGAGTTACTCGACTTTTGCCAAGGCGTGGCATGCCGGGATCTTCAGGTATCTTTTTGGCTGCTCCAGCCGGGTTGGCGGAACGGCATACGCGGTGGTCTCAAACACCACTGCCCGCAAGGGCTTGTGGGTTCGAATCCCACACCCGGCACCGATGGTCGGTGGGCTGAGCAATCCTCGAGTCATGCCCCACGTCCGGACCCAAGAAGTCGTCGACAGCGCACTGCGCGCCGCCGACGCGGGGGTTCCGGACGACGAGAACGCCGCTCGGCACGGGGTCGCCGTCAAGACGATCCGCCGCTGGCGACGGGAGTACCAACGCCGTGGTCGACCGCGAGGCCAGACCCATCTCGCGCCGCCACGGAGCCGGCGGCCTTCCTCCGGAGCCTGTTCCACTCCGACGGTTGCCGGGTCGCCAACTGGGCGACGCGTGTCGTTGCCGGGACGAAGAAGCGCTACGACTACCCGCGTTGGCAGTTTCCGAGCCTCAGCCCGAGCTTGCGAGGGCTGAGATCCAGCGAGGAGATTGAGGAGGGTCGGCGCGCCTCGGAGCGAAGCGACGAGGGCGCGACCCGTCTCGAAATCGAGTCGATCCGAGGATCGTCAGCTGTCAGCGACCAGCGCGCCGGTACGCCGGCGCCACCCCGTTGAGCGCGTCGCCCATCCGGTGGATGCGCAGCGCATTGGTGGAGCCGGGGATGCCCGGAGGTGCCCCGGCGATGATCACGACCAGGTCGCCCTCGCTGACGCGGCCGATCTGGAGCAGCTGCTCGTCGACCTGGCGGACCATCTCGTCGGTGTGCTCGACCATCTGGGTCAGGAACGTCTCGACGCCCCAGCTCATCGCGAGCTGGGACCGGACCGCGGGCACGGGGGTGAACGCGAGGACGGGGACCGGGCCGCGCAGCCGCGACATCCGGCGGGCGGAGTCGCCGCTCGTGGTGAACGCGACGACGTACTTCGCCTCGACCCGCTCGGCGACCTCCTCGGCCGCCTTGGCGATCACGCCGGAGCGGGTGTGCGGGTCCCAGTCGATCTTGGCGAACACGCCGACCTCGTCGCCGGACTGGATCGCGTGTTCCTCGGTCGACGTGATGATCCGGGCCATGGTCTCGACCGTGTGCACGGGGTACTCCCCCACGCTGGTCTCGCCGGAGAGCATCACGGCGTCGGCGCCGTCGAGCACGGCGTTGGCGACGTCGGAGGCCTCGGCGCGGGTCGGCGCCGGGCTCGAGATCATCGACTCGAGCATCTGGGTCGCGACGATGACCGGCTTCGCGTGCAGGCGCGCCTTGCGCACGATCTGCTTCTGCAGGAACGGCACGTCCTCGAGCGGGCACTCCACGGCGAGGTCACCCCGGGCGACCATGAAGCCGTCGAAGGCGCGGATGACCTCGTCGAGGTTCTCGATCGCCTGGGGCTTCTCGATCTTGGCGATGATCGGGAGGTGCACGCCCTCCTCGTCCATGATCTTGCGGACGTCGTCCGCATCCTTCGCGTCGCGCACGAAGCTCAGCGCGATGAAGTCGACCGTGAGGTGCAGCGCGAAGCGCAGGTCCTCGATGTCCTTCTCCGACAGCGCGGGGACGGACACCGCGACGCCGGGCAGGTTGATGCCCTTGTGGTTGCTGACCTTGCCGCCGACCAGGACGTCGGTGTGGACGTCGGTGCCCTCGACACCGGTCACCCGCAGCCGGACCTTGCCGTCGTCGATGAGGATCGGGTCGCCGACGTTCACGTCACCGGGCAGGCCCTGGTACGTCGTGCCGGCGACCTGGTCGTCACCGGGGACGTCGCGCGTCGTGATCGTCCACTGCTGGCCGCGGTGGAGCACGACGGGGCCGTCGTCGAAGGTCGAGAGCCGGATCTTCGGACCCTGGAGGTCGGCGAAGATGCCGACGCCGTGACCGCTGGCGTCCGAGGCCTCGCGCACGAGGCGGTACGCCTCGGCGTGGTCCTCGTGGGTGCCGTGGCTCATGTTCAGCCGGGCGACGTCCATCCCGGCGTACACGAGCTCGCGGATGCGCCGCGGCGACGAGGTCGCCGGACCCAGGGTGCAGACGATCTTGGCTCTACGCACGGTCACCACCCTAGCGCGACTTTGATCGTTCAAAGACCAAACCCTCGGCCCAGCTTCGAGCCGTCAGACGACCAGCGGGCGCTCGGTCGGCGGGATCGGCGCCGGCAGCGTGGTCGATCCGGTGAGGAAAGCGTCCACCTTCGACGCCGCGGCCCGACCCTCGGCGATCGCCCAGACGATCAGCGACTGACCGCGCCCGGCGTCACCCGCGACGAAGACACCCGGGACCGAGGACATGTAGGACGCGTCGCGCGCGACGTTGCCGCGCTCGTCGAGGTCGACGCCGAGCTGCTCGACCAGACCGGCCTTCTCGGGACCGACGAACCCCATCGCGAACAGCACCAGCTGTGCC
>JAOPXG010000069.1 GCA_025965275.1 Nocardioides sp. | reverse complement strand
CGCTGCGCGTCGGAGAAGTACGCCGGGACCGTGATCACCGCGTCGGTGACGGTCTCGCCGAGGTAGGCCTCCGCGTCGCGCTTCAGCTTCTGCAGGATGAACGCGCTGATCTGCTGGGGCGTGAAGTCCTTGTCGTCGATCTTGGTCTTCCAGTCGGTGCCCATGTGCCGCTTCACGGACCGGATCGTCCGGTCGATGTTGGTGACGGCCTGCCGCTTGGCGACCTCACCGACGAGCACCTCGCCGGACTTGGCGAAGGCGACGACGGACGGCGTCGTGCGGGCACCTTCTGCGTTTGCGATGACGGTGGGTTCGCCACCCTCGAGGACGGCGACGACGCTGTTCGTCGTGCCGAGGTCGATGCCGACCGCACGTGCCATGGTTGAACTCCTCTGGTTGCTGAACTGAAGAACTGGGGTGGTGCCGGGTCAGGACTCTACGTGTCCGCCCAGCCATTGTGGCAAACAAGTTGAGTCGATCCAACTCAACTTCATTCACTGGGCACAACGCAGCCCGACGCGCGGGTTGTTCCCATCCGGACGAGGAACCTTCAGGAGTCCCCGGAGGGCGACCGGCCGGCGAAGCGCAGGCCGATGTCGACCAGCTCGACCCGGTCCAGGGCGGCCACCTCGTCGACCGGGAACCACTGTGCCTCGTCGGTGCTGCCGTCCACCTCGTGGGTCAGCTCGCCGCCGACGATCCGCGCCTCGAAGATGACGCGCACGTTGCGCAGCGGGCGCCGGGAGCCCGTCGTCCGGCGCTCGCCGGGGATCACCCACGTGTCGACACCGAGCAGGCGGACCAGCTCCACGTCGTACCCCGTCTCCTCGCGCAGCTCGCGCACCGCGCCCTCCTCGACGGACTCGTCGAGCTCGACCCCACCGCCGGGGAGCGTCCACTGCGGGCGGGACGGCTCGTTCCAGAGCGCCAGCAGGATCTGCTCGCGCCCGCCGACGGTGTCGATGACCACGGCATAGGCGCCGAGCCGGGTGTCGTACTCCGTGTAGTGCGGCTGGTCGGTCACGTGAGCATTGTCGCGGGTGCAGCGGATTCGGAATAGTTCACCGGTCCCCGGGCACTGAACCAGGCATGACTGTTCCGACCATCGCCCTGAACAACCAGACGACCATCCCTCAGCTGGGCTTCGGGGTCTTCCAGGTTCCGCCGGCGCAGACCGCGGACACCGTCACCACAGCGCTGTCCGTCGGCTACCGCCACATCGACACGGCGCAGATGTACGGCAACGAGCAGGAGGTCGGCGAGGCGATCAAGGCCTCGGACCTCGCCCGGGACGACCTCTACATCACCAGCAAGCTCAACAACGGCTTCCACCGCCCGGACGACGCCCGCCGCGCGTTCGACGAGACCCTCGACAAGCTCGGCCTCGAGCAGATCGACCTGTTCCTCATCCACTGGCCGCTGCCGACGCTGTACGACGGCGACTACGTCGCGACCTGGCAGACCCTCACGGAGTTCGTCGAGGACGGCCGGGCCCGGTCGATCGGCGTCTCGAACTTCCAGCCCGCCCACCTCGAGCGGATCGTCGCCGAGACCGGCGTCGTGCCGGCCGTGAACCAGATCGAGGTGCACCCCTACTTCACCAACGAGGACGCCCGGGCCGCCTCGATCCGGCACGGCATCGAGGTGGAGGCGTGGTCGCCGATCGCGCAGGGCAAGGTGCTCGACGACTCCGTGATCGGCAAGATCGCGGCCGCGCACGGCAAGACCCCGTCGCAGGTCACTCTGCGCTGGCACGTCGAGCGCGGCGACATCGTCTTCCCGAAGTCGATGCACGAGGAGCGGATGCGCGAGAACTTCGAGATCTTCGACTTCACCCTCACCTCCGACGAGGTCGCCGAGATCACCGCCCTCGACCGTGGCGAGGCCGGCCGCACCGGCCCGAACCCGGACACGTTCGACTACGCGCCCGACTGATCATCGCGGGTGGTTTCGAGGCTCGTCGCCGGCGCTCCTCGCACCTCAACCACCGGGACCGTCCGGTGGTTGAGGAGGTTGCGCTGGCAACCGTCTCGAAACCGCCGCAGCCCAACGTGTCCACGTCGGCGTGCAGGGCGAGACCTTCGGCGCCGTCCAGGCGCTCGGCCTGCTGATGGTCCTCGGCGGCATCCTGGCCGGCCAGCCGTCGATGGCTGCGCCGGCGCGCGCCAGTCGTCGTACCCGAACCCGAGCGGGAGCTCAGCCGGGCCGCGTGATCAGCCGACGGTGACGGTGACCGCGTTGGACCGCACGCCGGTGTCGGTGTCGCGGACCCGGAACTTGTTGATGCCGGTCTGACCCGTCTGCACGTAGGTGGAGAAGGTCTCGTTGCTCACCGAGGCGGTCACCTGGAACTCGGTCCACGAGCCGGCGATGAAGCGCTCGACCTGGAGGATGGCGCCCTCGCCGCCCGGGTAGGTGCCGGTCAGGTCGATCCGCTCCATGGGGCCGACCGAGACCTGGCCCGCGGAGAGCGAGATCGCGAACTTGGGCGACTCCGACTCGGTCGGCTGGTGGGCGCTCGGGGACTCCGACGAGCCCGCCGGCTCCCCCGGCTGCAGGCTGACCAGCGGACCGCTCTCGGTCGGCGTCTTCTCGGGCCTCGGCAGGTACATCGACCGCTCGGAGCTGGAGCCCGTCCCGCCGTCGTCACCGCCGATGCCGAGCACCCGGCTGCCGGCGAGCACGACGAAGCCGAGGATCAGCCCCACCGCGACCGTCACCCCCACGAGCGCGACGAGGCCCGTGACGATCGGGTGCCCCTCGGAAGGGCGGTCGGGCAACGGCTCGGCCACGTGCGGTCATCTCCCCCTGCTGGTGTGGTGCGTCGCAGCCATTGTCGACGACGGGGCCAAGCCGGCCAAACGGGAGCGGGGTCAGCGGGGCTAGTGGTTGCCACTGGAAGTTCATCGGCGGTGGGCCGTGCTTCGGGTGCGTGCATCGAGAGGCGCCGTCACGAAGCCGTACTTGGTCGTCCCGCGAGGGGCGGCAACGCCGCGAGGTGCGTGCCCGGGGTGCGGGACACCCGACGAACTTCCGGTGGTGACCACTAGATGCCCTGCTTCCAGACCACTTCTTCGTAGAGCTTGCGGCTGCGCCAGCCAGCCGGCGTGCGGACCATCGTGTGGTGGTAGATCCCGCCGATCTCGACGAAGACCTCCTTGCCACCACCGGTCGGCAACATCATCGGGTTGTGGAAGTACGCCGACGCGACCGCCTCGTCGCCGTCGAGCTCGATCGCGACCTGGGCCAGCGAGTGCATCCGCTTCGGGAAGATGGGCAGGTTCTCGGCCAGCCAGGGCTTGATCGTCGGATAGGTGTCCGCGATCCCGCCGGACTCCGTGTAGTCGATCTCGGCATCGGGCGTGAAGACGTCGTCCAGCTTGTCCCACTCACCGGTGTCGATCGCGCGGGTGTAGCGGATCAGCACGTCCTCGATGTCGAGCCGGTCCACGTGGCGCTGCGGCAGCTGGTCGGTCACGGTCCAACTCTGGCACAAAACTGGAACACGTTCTAGTGTGTGGCCCATGCGATTCACCTACGCCGAGGCCATGACCCAGGCGACGTACTACGCCCCGCTGGCCCAGGCCGCGGAGAAGGCCGGCTACACGTCGATGACGGTGGCCGACAGCCTGATCTACCCGAAGAACTCCGACTCGAAGTACCCCTACACCGACACCGGCGACCGGGAGTTCCTCGACGGCAAGGAGTTCATCGAGACGATGGTGCTGTGCGCGCACCTCTTCGCCCACACCACGACCCTGCGCCTCACGCCGTTCGTGCTGAAGCTGCCGGTGCGTCCGCCGGTGCTGGTCGCCAAGCAGGCGTCGTCGCTGGCGTTCCTCTCGAACAACCGGCTCGGGCTCGGCGTCGGCATCTCGCCGTGGCCCGAGGACTTCGCCAACCTCCAGGTGGACTGGGCGAAGCGCGGCAAGCGGATGGACGAGTGCATGGACATCCTGCGCGGGCTGACGACCGGGGAGTTCTTCGGCTACGACGGCGAGTTCTACCAGATCGACGAGCTCAAGCAGGCCCCCGGAGCGACCGAGAAGATCCCGCTGCTGGTCGGCGGCCACGTCGACAACGCGCTGCGCCGCGCCGTGCTCAAGGGCGACGGCTGGATGCACGCCGGCGGCGACGGCGAGGAGCTCGACCGGCTGCTGAACCGCCTCGCGGAGATCCGCACGGAGGAGGGCGACACCCGCGACGACTTCGAGGTGCACGTGATCTCGTACGACGCCTACGACCTCGACGGCATCAAGCGCCTCGAGGACAAGGGCGTCACCGACTGCATCGTCGGCTTCCGGGTGCCCTACATCAAGGGCCCCGACACCGAGCCGCTCGAGAAGAAG
>JAOPXG010000067.1 GCA_025965275.1 Nocardioides sp. | reverse complement strand
TCTGGTCGCAGCCGAAACCCTGGACGACCAGTCGGTAGGTGCCTCTACCGGACACGTCCGCGTATGCCTGGGTGCCCCGGATCGTCTTCCAGGTGCCTCGCTCGCGGTGGGTGAACAGGCAGGTGGTCGGGTCGAGGGACTCGTGCTGGCTGCCCTTGACTACGTGGTGCCGGATGACCACGTTGCCGTCCGGGAACTCGAACCGGTCGCGATGGTCGCTGATCACGACATCGGTGCCCTTGGCGTGAATCACGCCGTTCGCCGCGATCGGGCCGCCATCGTTATTCGGGTCGGTGGTGATCAGCACGAACCGCTGGTGCCCGGATCGCACGGCGGTGTTGGCCGCGTCGGCCGCCGGCACGCTGAGCAGCGCCCCGGCCAGTACGACGACGGTGGTGAGGACGTGCGTACGCGCCTTCATGGACCTTCCCCTCCGCTGCGAACTACAGATCCCTCATGCTTTCACCAGCCGGATCTGGGGGAATCCCGCAATTTCGGTGTTTTCCTAGGTGAGGAGCTCGCCAGCGGACGGGTGACAGGAGCTCGTAGCCGTGAGTGACGACCCCGATTGCCGAGTTCCTCGACGTGTCGGACGAAGACCTTGTCGCGGCGCTCGGAGGAACTTGGCAGTCGATCGAGTTCGAGTGCAACCAGGGAGCAGATGGAAACCCCATCTACGCCTGGTTCGTGCCCGACGACCCTCGCCCCGTGGCCCTGGGAATCGGGTCCCAGGGGTTGTACGTTGCGCCGCTGCTGGGCGACGACGACCAAGGCTTTGCCCTCGACCTCGACCCTCGGCCACGCGTGGCGCTGTGGTGGGCGCCAGACCTCACCGCTTCCCCAGCCGCGAACCGGGCCGAACCCGTGCTCGAGAAGCTGACAGGAGGTCGACTCGATCTCCCGCGGCGGACCGGCCCAGTCCTGGCAAATTGGTCCGAAGTCGTGCAAGTACACGGTCCTCCGACTCGTCCTCAACGTGGCCGGGATCGGACTGGTCGTCTAGTACCACTTCCACGGGACGCTCGCAGAGCGACAGCGCCCTGAGCCACCCGTCGCCCCCGGCCGGCGTGCACAGCTACGCCGACCCATCGCCAGATCGCCGAGACGAACCGCCGCCGTCGGAGACAGAGTGGTGACGACTCGGTCAGCAGTGCGGCAGGGTGCGCGCCGAGTCACACACGACCATCGTCCACGGCACATGCAGCGAGAAGCTATTTCCACCCACGTCGTAGTTGATCGTGAAACCTCGCACCTCGGCCCCTTCGCCAGAGGACGGCACGACGACCATCAACTCGTCGTAGCCCTGGGTTGGGACTGTGCGCCGGTTGAGCGCCGCGACCGCGTCCGAGGTTTCCTCGCAGGTCCGATCAACCCTCACCGCGGAAACATCGGGCGTGAACAGTCCGGGAGGTTTGATGCCGGCATGCGGCTGCTCGAACGTAGGCGGGGCGCCTAACCCGAAGCTGTACGGGATGTAGGTTGCCCGGTCTTTGGTCGGAACCGCGTCAACTTCAGCTGGGGTCACGTGACGTATCCAGGCGGAAACCCCAGGGGGTGCACCCGTGGGGAAGGTGACGTCGGAGAGAGAGATGTCGCCGGCAACTGGTCCGGTGGAGCAGAGGACGAACGAACCGAAGGTCGCAGCGAATTGACCCCTGTCGCCGGGCGGATCGACCGACGCGCCGCCCCCGCCTCGCCCGACGCCAACCGAAAGTGGGCCGCCGGTCCTTGAGACTGACGGCGCCTCATCCGAGTTATCGTCGCCGTCAGTGGTGCATGCGCTCGCCGTTGCGATCCCGGCAGCGACCGCTGCGACTCCGAGGAGCCGCAGCGGTCGCCAAGCCATGCTGAGGTGCTTCAGGGCTTCGACCTCTCCATTACCTTCCCCGACATGCCGGGAACATCGTCGTTGCCGCACATCCTTCTGCCCACGAGGCCGACGTGGTATCCAAGCTTCGCCTCGGCGTTGTAGGCGCGCTTCGAGGACAGGTCGACTCCGATGACGCCAGCGAACTTTACGCCAGTGCTGAGCGAGTAGGAGCTGCCGCTACTCGCGTCACGCCACCACGTGCCGGTGGAGCCGATGGTCACGCAGTGGTTCCAGTCCGGCCGGCTGACGCCGTCAGTGTTCTCGTTGTATCCGCCGCTGTACCCGATCGGCACCCACTTCGTGTAATAGGGAGTAGCGCCGGGGCAGCGGTCGAAGAGGGCCTCCACCTTCTGATAGACCACGCCCACTCGGAACGACCGCGAATAGGACTTGTGGTCCCAGTCGAAACCGGTGCCCTTCTCAGCCGTCCGGGTGCCGCTCTCCTCGAAGTAGCCGAGGTTGTCCCAAGCTATGCCGAAGGTGCTGGTGAACTCAGACGAGGAGCCCGACTCGTGTGACATCCACGCGGGGTCATCCCTGACAGGGTAGGCCGTACCGATCGTGCTGCTGACATTGCGCTTGACGTCGGTCCACCACATGCCGTCGCCGTCCACGTCACCGCAGTCGGCGGCCGCCGTGGCGCCGTCGGTGATAACCGGCGCGTCGATCGCCCCGCTCGGTTCAGTTTCCCCGCCATCATCTTCGGCCACTGTCATTCGGTGCATGCCTGAGGCGTGTTGGGTCGGAGCACATCCAACGGAGTCGCAGATCACGCCCTTAGCCTGTGGCTTCGCCAGGTTGGCGTGAACCGGCCGCACGCGAGGCGCGAACTTGGTCACGAGCGACGCGCCAGGGACGAGACTGCGGCGATAGGCAGTGCGCGCCGAGGCGGGGATACGGGCCGCTAGTTCTCCGTCATCGAGGTCCACAGACGGACCGGTCGGGTCAGTCCAGGAGTAGGTGCCATCGTCGTTGAGCACGGCCCTCACCGATACTGTGGTGGCCGTGTACCTGGCAGCATCGGGGTCTTGAGCGAACACGTCGAAGGTGACGATGCCGGTGTCAGAGATGACCTCCGGTGGCAGGGCGGCAGGGTCTATGCGAACGGTGTACGAGTTGCCCGAGGTCTCCACTAGCGACGCCGGCAACCCAGAATTCTGAACACTCATGGCCCCGGTGAAGGCCTCAATCAGCTCCTGGTCAGGCTCCAGCTGAACCTTCACGGATCCTTCTATTAGGTCAGACACGCCAGCCACCGTGCCCGACAACGCAATCGGTGCCGTGGAGCTCTCTGCGGACGCGGACGACACGCTCATCGCGCACGCAATCGGTGCGAACACGACCCCGGACACGACCAAAGCCAAGAGCTTGGGTCGCGGTCGCTTCAAATCGTTCACCTCGTTGCCTTCCATTCTGATTTGACAAGAAGGCAAGCATCTGCTATCGACCGCGAGCGGGCTGAGAGTTGCTGCCTCAACTTTTCGCACTGCAACAACTTGAGGCACGCCACTGACAGGGGTGACACCGGCGTAGCGCGAGATCAGGGGTCAGCTGGGCTGGTCGGAGTGGAAGTAACCATGTCCCGGAGGCCCGGAGGGCCTCGGGATGCGATCGGACGTCCCTCGGGAGAACCGCTCTCCTCTGCCCGCGCCGCATCATCTCAGACTCGACCCGAGGTGCCTGGGCGGGCCCCGCCCGCATGTTCCACCCGGATCGCGCGCCGACTCCGCGCGAGTCCTCAGTGAGGCGCGCCGAGGAGCATGTCTGCTGCCCCCAGGTAGCCCGCGAGCATGGCTCGAGCGGTGAGTCGCAGGTCGACGTCGGTCGGGAGGAACGACGGGGAGTGGAGCGGTTCGTCGGTCTCACTGCCCACGAACATCATCGCGGACGGCATCCGCTCGGAGAAGAAGGAGAAGTCGTCGGCACCCAAGGACCGCAGGGTGGTCGAGAGCCCCATCCCTTGGGCGGTGAGGTGTGCGGAGATGGCGTGCACCAGGTCGGGGTCGTTCTCGAGCACAGGCTCACCGTCGGTGATCGTCACCTCTGCCGTGCACCCGTGTGCCTGGGCGACGTGCTGCGCGATCGTGACGATGCGGTTGCGCAGCAGGGCGCGGGTTTCGGGAGCCAGTGCTCGGATGGTGCCGGTCGCCCGCGCGAGGCCCGGGATCACGTTCGCGGCCTTGCCGGACGAGAAGGACCCGACTCCGACGACAGCGGCCGACATCGGGTCCACCGACCGGCTGACGACGCTCTGCAGAGCGACCACGATCTCCGACAGGGCGAGCAACGGGTCGCAGCTCAGGTGGGGATACGCCGCGTGCCCGGAGGATCCATGCACCCGGATCTCGAACTCGTCGGAGGATGCGTTCACTCCGCCGGGCACGCACGCGACGACACCCGCCGGCAGCGACGGCTGGATGTGGGCGCCGATCATCGTGGCGCACTCCTCGGCTCGGAGGATCCCGTGCTCGGCGATGTCCTTGGCGCCTGACGGGTAGGTCTCCTCCCGGGGCTGGAGCACGACGAGCAGGGGGGTCTCGGTGCGCGCCTCGTGAACCGCCCAGGCGACCGCCACCAGAGCGGCCAGGTGGAGGTCGTGGCCGCAGGCGTGCATGGTGCCGTCGTGCCGGGAGGACCAGGGGGCGCCGGTCCGCTCGGTGACCGGGAGCGCGTCCATCTCCCCGCGGAGGCCGATGCACGGGCCGGGCCCCCCCAGCCTCAGGACGGCGCCGGTCTCCGCGACCTTGGTCGGCGTCTGGTCGCCGGGGAGTGCCTGGAGCACCCGGTCCCGGGTCATCGACTCGTCGCCGGACAGGTCGGGCTCGCTGTGCAGCAGCTGCCGCAGATCGGCGGCCCGGCCCAGGTGTCGCTCGAGCAGGTCCCACACGCGAGCGTCAGCCATGGTCACTCCCGTAGACCTGCGAGGCGTTGGTGCGCCCGACCATGGTCGCCACCCGGATGGCGTCCCCCACAGACCATTCGCCCTCGTCGACCCAGCGCGAGAGCGCCTGGGTCATTCCCCTGCGCCACAATGCGGCGCCGAGGAGATGGAGCTCCGGCGGGCCCCACGCGTCGGATGAGTAGAGGACCTTGCCGAACGGAGCGAGCTCGAGCGACTCGGCGATCACGGACGCGGAGGCCGCGCCGGTGTAGTTCACGGCAAGGCCGACGTCGAAGTACACGTGCGGGAACGCCTGGGCGAGATATCCCGCCTCGCGGTGGAACGGGTAGCAGTGCAGTAGCGCGATGTCGGTGCCCAGCGGCTCGACGAGCTTGATCCAGGAGGCCAGCAGCAGGGGGTCGCACCGGCGCAGGTCCAGGTCAGGGTCGCCGTAGCCGGCGTGCAGCTGCACGGGCAACCCCGTCTCCACGCCGGCCCAGAGGGCCATCCGCAGGAGCGCGGGCTGCGTGACGCGCGGCGCCGCGCCGTTCTCGAGCTCGGCCAGCCACAGGCCGGCAGCGGCGCGGACCTCGCGGGTGGACGGCCGCTCGGGGTCGAAGTCGAAGCCGTGCCGGTAGGCGATGACGGACTTCAGCCCTGCTGCGCCGGCACTCGCCCGGTGAAGCCCCGCCCGGAACCGCTCCTCGAGCGTGCCCGCGTCGGCGCCCACGGCCACCTCCTCGAGCAGAGACTCGAGGCGCACGATCTCCTGGACCCGCGCGCCGGGGACCCGGGTGGCGAAGGTGTCGAGGTCCAGGATCTCGTCGCCCTGGAAGCCCGTGTCGACCAACCATCGGTCCACGCCGGCGGCACCGAGGAGGCGTCGGTCGAGCTCGGCCGGCGTCAGGAGCTGGCGGGCCCTCCAGTAGTCGTCGATGTCGGCATGGGGCTCCAGGCCGAGGAGCGGCGCGCAATGACGGCGTACGGCGAAGCCGACCTGGGAGTCGAAGCGCGACGTCCCGCGAGCGGGTGGTCGGTCGGACTCCGTGAGCAGGTCGCCGAAGCCGGCGAGGCTGGGTGAGACGGTCGAGCAGGTGTGCACGTGGTGGTCGACCAGTGACAGTGCAGCGACCGCCTCCGCGACCTCAGTAGACATCGGCCATCGCGGCACACAGGCGGACGTCGTCGAAGCCCGCCATGGCGGCCAGCTCGGCGCGCTTCACGGCGATGTGCGTGTCGAGGAGATCGGGGTCGAACCACCCCGCGACGACGGGGTCGGCGGCCAGGTTGTCGAGCGCCTCGGCGAGACCTGAGGGCAGGGTGGGAACGCCCGCCAGCTCTGCCTCGGTGACCGACTCCGGCCAGATCGTCGGAGCGTCGTACTCGCCGGTGATGCCCGCGAGGCCCGCACGCACCAGGACACCGAGGGTGAGCCAGGGGTTGGCGGTCGCGTCCGACGGGCGGAACTCGAGGTTGTACTGCCCGGCGGTGTTGCCGCCTCCGACCGTGCTCGTGGGACAGATGCGGAGCAGTGCCTCGCGGTTCCGCTCGGCGAGGAAGATCCCGCCCGCGCTCCACCGGTGAGGGGTGAGCCGGAGGTAGGAGGCCGGGCTGGGAGCGGTGACCGCGAGGAGGGCCGGGGCGTGGGCGATGACGCCGGCCGCGAACCGGTGGCCGATCGCGGAGAGTCCGGCCGGCCGCGCAGGGTCGTGCAGCACCGGCCTCCCCGTCTCGTCACGCAACGAGAGATGCACGTGGACCCCGTTGCCGCTGCCGTCGGGATGGAGAAGGGGTGCGAAGGTGACACGACGCCCGTGGCGACGCGCGAGGTCGCGGACCATCTCCTTGAGCAGGACCGCGCGGTCCGCCGCCACCAGCCCGGGTGCCGGCTGCAGGGTGATCTCGAACTGGTCGGCGCCGAACTCGGGAAGCCAGTTCTCGGGCTCCAGGCCCACCTCTTCGAGGAGTGCGACGAGCTCCGAGCCGAACGGCTCGACGCTGCGGTGCCTCTCGAACGAGAACGGAGCCGTGGGGGGCAGCCCCGCCATCATGAACTCGTGCTCGAAGGAGGCCACGACGTCCAGGCCGGTCGCCGCGCGCAGGTCCTCGAGGGCGGTCCGGGCGAACGTGCGCGGGCAGCAGGCCCAGGGGGTGCCGTCGGGGAGCGTCTGGTCGGCGAGCACCAGCGTCACGCCGGGGTCCCCCTCCCGGGAGGGGATCTGCACCTGGGTGGTGGCGTCCGGCATCAGTCGCAGGTCCCCGGTCGAGCCGAACACGTTCGGCGCAATGGCGCCGAAGGCGGTGATCGCCAGATCGGCCGGCACCCATCCCACCCCGCGCCGGAGCGCGGCGTCGAGGGAGCTCGCGGGGACGGAGCGGCCGCGCATCTGGCCCGCCAGGTCACTGGTGGCGACGAACACTGTGGGGTCGGGGGTCATGCTCCACCTTCTCGGGTCGCTGGCTCCGCGGAGCTCGACGGCCACCCGGTCGGTGGTGTGGCGTCACGGTGTCGAGCACACAACGAGATTGATATATCCATTTCATAACACCGTCAAGGGGTAGCAACTGAAACTTGAGTTTCTCTCGTCGAACCCCGGACGCTCATGGCACTCTCGTTACAGAAAGTTCATCGATAGCCATTGCCGTAAGAGATATTTCATCTTACGGTGAGGGTCGTCGCCCAGTGGAAGGAACCCGATGAGCACCAAGGTCCGCTTCAGGAACCTGGCCGAGGCCGAGCGCCTGGCCAAGCGTCGGCTGCCTCGCGCCGTGTGGCTGGCCGTCAAGGCCGGCAACGAGCAGGGCTGGACGCTGGACGAGAACCTGCGAGCGTTCAACGAGCTCGGGTTCTCGCCGACCATCTTCGACCGGCCGACCACGTTCGACACGAAGACCACCATTCTCGGCCTCGACGTGGACTTCCCGGTGCTGGTCTCACCGGTCGGCGCCCAGGCGATCCACCCTGATGGGGAGGTCGGCGTGGCCCGAGCGGCGGCCCGGGCCGGGACGGCGATGGGGCTGAGCTCGTGGGCGTCGGACGCGGTCGCCGACGTGACCCGGGCGAACGACAAGACGATCTTCCAGCTCTACTGGGTCGGCGCGAAGTCGCAGATCGAGGCTCGCGTGGAGGCGGCGCGCGCGGCGGGTGCGAAGGCCCTCATCGTCACGCTCGACTGGTCTCACACGCCGCGTCGTGACTGGGGCGTCCCGCCCGCCCCTCCCAGTGACATGGGGCTGCGGACGATGGCGACCCTGGCGCCGGACGCGCTGTCGCGGCCGCTGTGGTTCGCCAGCTACCTACGCCGTGGCCGGATCCCGGAGCTGAAGGTCCCCAACCTGTTCGAGGCCGACGGGACCGTGCCGTACTTCGGCAAGGCCTGGTCGGAGTTCGAGGCCACGCCCCCGCCCACCTGGTCTGACATCAAGTGGCTGCGCGAGCTCTGGGGCGGCCCCTTCATGGTGAAGGGCGTCAACACCATCAAGGACGCCAAGATGTCCGTGGACCTCGGGGCCGACGCCATCTCGTTGTCCAACCACGGTGGCAACAACATCGACGGCAGCCCCTCGCCGCTGCGCTACCTGCCCCATGTCGTCGAGGCCGTGGGTGACCAGATCGACGTCATGGTGGACGGGGGGATCCGTCGAGGGTCGGACGTGGTCAAGGCCGTGGCGCTCGGCGCCAAGGCCGTGTTCGTCGGGCGTGCCTTCCTCTACGGGCTCGCCGTGTCCGGTGAGGACGGCGTCCACGAGGTCCTCCAGATCCTGCGCAGCGGCATCGAGGAGACCATGTACGGCATCGGGCACAGCAGGCTCTCGGACGTCTCCCGCGACGACCTGATGTTCCTCAACCCGCACTTCCTCGTCCCCCCGGCCAGCTGAGCGAACGGAACCGGAGCAACTCATGGCACGCATCATCGTCGTAGGAGCGGGCAGCGCCGGCTGTGTGGTGGCGGCACGGCTCAGCCAGCACCACGGCCACGACGTGGTCCTCCTCGAGGGCGGCCCCGACCATGCCGGCACGGACGTCGCGACCCGGCTGGCGTCGGCCAACTGGATCGACGCGATGGGCGCGAGCCAGGCGTTCGACCCGGACCTGCGCGCGACCCGGCTCGCCACCGACGCGCCGCGGCAGTACCACCGCGGCCGTGGGCTGGGCGGGTCCGGATCGGTCAACGCGATGCTGGCGCTCCCCGGCCTGCCGCGCGACTACGACCGGTGGGCCGAGGTGTACGGGCTCGACGACTGGTCGTGGTCGGCCGTCGAGAGCACGTTCCGGACGCTCAAGCACGACCTGGTCGCCACGCCACGGGCGAGCTACACCCCGATGGATGCGGCCCTCACGGACGCCGCAGTGGAGCTCGGGCTGGCGAGCGACGTCGACACCCACACCCCTCGCGACGGCGCCGGCACCCTGTGGCGTCACGCCGACCACACCGGACGACGCTCGAGCCTGGAGACCTACCTCGTCCCGGCCCGCGACCGCGACAACCTGCTCGTCCGTACCGACGCCCGGGTCGACCGGCTGCTGGTCGCGGACGGGGACGTGACGGGCGTCCTCCTGACCGATGGCTCGGCGCTCCACGCCGACCAGGTCGTGCTGTGCGCCGGCACGATCGAGACGCCCGCGATCCTGCTGCGCAGCGGGTGCGACCGCCCCGGTGTCGGCAAGGGCCTGCAGGACCATCCCGCTGCGTCGATCCTGCTCAGGCTCAAGCCCGGGCACCAGGACGTGCGGCCCGGGGAGTCGTGCATCAACGCGGTGCTGAGGCTTTCGTCCCAGGTCGCGGCGGGCGACATCCACATCCTGCCCATGCAGGGGGCGCTGTCGGTGAGCACCCCCCAGCACCATGCCGTCGTGATGGCGGCCGTGATGACCGTGACCTCCACGGGCCAGGTGCGGCTCGACCCCGACCGGCCGACCGGCCCTCCGATCATCGAGGAGCGGATGCTCACGACCGAGCGCGACCGTGCCGTGATGCGCGAGGCCGTCGGGTACGCCCTACGCCTGCTCGAGACCGAGGCGTTCGGGGCGATCGTCGAGGAGGCGTTCATCGACGCCGTCGGGACCCCTGTGTCAGCGCTCGACGACCCGGACACGTACGAGCGTTGGCTCGAAGGCTCGGTCGGCGACTACTTCCACGCGGTCGGCACAGCCCGGATGGGGTCGGCCGACGACCCGGGAGCCGTCGTCGACCAGCGTGGCCGGGTCCACGGCCTGCGGGGGGTCCGGGTGATCGACTGCTCGGTGATGCCCGAGGTCCCCGCCGCCAACACCCACCTGCCGGCGGTGATGCTCGCCGAACGACTGACCTCAGCCCTGTTGGCCGACCTCGCGACCAGCACCCGGAGCGAAACGCTCACCGACCACCAAGGAGGGACCCGTGTCCACCGTCTCTGAGAAGCTCGACCCGGCCGTCACGTGGCGGCGGGCCGAGGCGTCCGTGCCCCGCGGGGTGTCGTCCGGTCACCGGGTGGGCTGGCGGCAGGTGTTCGTGCGCACCCGGGGCGCCTACATCTGGGACCAGGACGGCACCCAGTACGTCGACTATCTGAACGCCTGGGGTCCGATCGTGCTCGGGCACAGTGATCGCCGCGTGAACGAGGCGGTCTTCGCGGCCGTCAACGCCTGCGACCTCACCGGCGTGGGCCCGCAGGCCGGGGAGATCGAGCTGGCGGAGAAGATCTGCGCGGTGATGCCGTCGGCCGACAAGGTCGCTTTCTGCACCTCCGGCACGGACGCCACGATGCACGCCGTCCACGTCGCTCGTGCGGCCACCGGTCGCCTCAAGGTCCTGAAGTTCCACGGGTCCTACCACGGCTGGAGCGACCACGTCGCGGTCGGCAGCTCGCGCAAGGACCTGACGTCGACGTCGGCGCTGAACACTCCCAACGGGGGCGGGCTGCACCCGGCTGTCGTCGACGACGTGGTGGTGGTCGAGTGGAACGACGAGACCGGACTGCGTGCCGCCTTCGAGCAGCACGGCCACGAGCTCGCCGTCGCGTTCGCCGAGGGCTACGTGCACAGCTTCGGCTGCGTCCCCGCGGCGGCAGGCTTCCTCGAGCTGCTCCGCGACCTCTGCACCCGACACGGCGCGGTGTTGGTCTTCGACGAGATCAAGACCGGCTTCCGGGCGGCGATGGGCGGCTACCAGTCGATCTGCGGCGTCACCCCGGACCTGACGGCCTTCGGCAAGGCGGTCGCCAACGGCTACTCGCTGGCCGGGCTCGCCGGGTCGGACGCGCTGATGGGCCACCTCGGTGCCTACAGCAAGAACGAGGCCACCATCGACGGCACGTTCAACGCCTCGCCGTACGCGCTGGCCGCAGCGAACAAGACGCTCGAGGTGATGGAGTCCGACGACGTCTTCACCACCCTGTACGCCCGCGGGGAGCAGATGCGGGCCGGCATCCAGGCCGCCATCGACGAGACGGGCGCACCCGCGACGGTGACCGGGCTCGGCTCCGAGTGGTGCGTCTACTTCCGTCCCGAGCTGCCGACCAACTTCCGGGAGGCGATGGAATCGGACCCGGAGATGTACGGCCGCTACCACGCGTCCCTGCTCGCCCAAGGCGTGCTGGAGCCCGCCTTCCCGACCGGCGACCGACGGCTCAACGCCTCCACCACCGAGTCCGACGTCGCCTCCACGATCGAGTGCGTCCGGGTCGCCCTCCGAGCCGCGATCAGCTGAGCTCACCGCACCGCACCACCCACCTCACCACCCCTTCACACACACCTAGGTAGGACAGATGCTCTCCTCAGCGCGCCCATTTTCGGGCCGAAAGGCGATCCTCGCGGCAGCCGCCGTGGCTGCACTGGTCGTCACTGCCGGCTGTTCCGACAGCGGATCCGACACCTCCGCGAGTGAGTCCGGCGAGATCACGATCGGGTTCGCGCTCAGCCAGAGCGGCAACATGGCCCCCTTCGACGTGGAGCCGGGCAACGCCGCCATGCTCCGCATCAAGCAGATCAACGCCGACGGCGGCGTCGACGGCAAGCAGATCAAGACCGTCGTCAAGGACGTGCGCTCCGACCCCGACACGGTGGGCACCGCGGCCACCGAGCTCGTGGCCGACGGCATCGACCTGCTGGTGACCCCGTGCGACTTCGACCTGAGCGCACCGGGCGCCGCGGTGGCGCAGGCCGCCTCCATCCCCTCGGTCTCGATCTGCGCGGGCGACCCCAAGATGGCCGACACGAAGACCCTGGGTGACTACGTGTTCTCGGCGAACGCGGGCAGCGACGTCGAGGGCGCGACCGGTGCGGCCTGGGCTGCAGCCCAGGGCTGGAAGACCGCGTACCTGCTCCAGGACGAGAGCATCGAGTACACGAAGTCGGCCGGCAAGTACTTCCAGGCGGAGTTCGAGGACCTCGGCGGCACGGTCATCGGGAACGACGCCTTCCCCGGCGGCGACAACGTCAACATCAGCAGCCAGGTCTCGCGGATCAAGGCAATGGCGACGAAGCCCGACTTCGTGTACGTCGCCAGCTGGAACCCGGGCGGCGCCACGGCGATCCGCCAGCTTCGTGAAGGAGGCGTCGACGTGCCGGTCGTCGGCCCGGCCGCCCTGGACGGGCAGGTGCTGCTGGACATCGTCGGTGACAGCGCCAGCGACGTCTACTACACCGGCTTCGCCTGCTACGTGTACTGCACCGGTGCGGACTCCGCAGAGCTGGACACCTTCGTGAGCGACTACCAGGCGGAGTACGACTCCAAGCCGGCGTCGAGCTACGCCCTCCTCGGCTACAACATGGTCTCGGCAATCGCCAACGCCCTGGCCGACGCCGACTCGCTCGACGGCGAGGACATCAAGGCAGCGCTCGAGAACGCCGGTCCCGTGTCCACGCCCATCGGCGACGTCCAGTACTTCTCCGACACCTGCCACAAGATCATCGACATGCCCCTCTCGGTGGTCGAGGTCGACCGCGGCGCGATGAAGTACGTCGACCAGCAGCGCGTCGACGGTATCCCGGACATCGGCGACGAGAACGCCTGCGCCTCATGACCGAGGCCGCCCAGCTCTCCCGCCGGTCATCCGTTCTGCGGATGGCCGGCGGGGGGATCCACTTCGACGGGGTCAAGGCGGTCGACGGGGTCACCCTCGAGGTCCGCAGTGGTGAGGTGCTGGGGCTGATCGGCCCGAACGGATCCGGCAAGACCAGCACCCTCAACCTGCTCAGCGGGATGCTCCGCGCCACGTCGGGACGGATCCACCTCGACGACCACGACCTGACCCGCTCGTCGATGCGACAGCGCGTGCAGAAGGGTGTCGTGCGCACCTTCCAGAGCGGCCGGGTGTTCGGTCGCCTCACGGTGGCGGAGAACGTCGAGGCGGCCGCCCTCGGTGCCGGTTCTCGCCGCGGGCCCGCTCGCCGGCTGCGCGACGAGATCATCGACGAGCTCAACCTCGGTGCGGTGGCCGCCACCCGGGCGGACAGCCTGACCGCCGGTCGGATCCGCACGACCGCCATCGCCCGGGCGCTCGCGGCCCGGCCCCGGTTCCTGCTCCTCGACGAACCGGCCGCCGGGCAGAACGAGGCGGAGGCCGTCGAGCTCATCACGTCCATCCGTGGATTCGCCCGGCGCCGCGACTGCGGTGTCCTGCTGGTGGAGCACGACATGTCCGTGGTGATGGGCACGTGCGACCGGCTGCACGTCCTGGACAGCGGGCGGACCGTGATCGAGGGGGAGCCCGCCGCGGTCCGCAAGGATCCACGCGTCATCGAGATCTACTTCGGGAAGCGACACTGACATGGTCCTGCGCATCGATAGCGCCTACATCCAGTACGGCGCCTCCGTCATGGCGGTGCAGGGCTGCTCCCTGCACGTCGCCGAAGGCGAGCTGGTCTCCCTCATCGGCCAGAACGGTGCGGGGAAGAGCACGTTGGTCAAGGCCGTGATGGGCCAGGTCCCCCTGCACGGCGGCACGATCACGGTGGACGACCGGTCGGTCTCGGACCGGTCCTTCTCCACCGTGCGCAACCGGATCTCGCACGTCCCCGAGGACCGCGGCATCTTCGCCAGCCTGACCGTGGGCGAGAACCTGCGCCTGGGCGGGATCACGCGCAAGGACAAGGCCGGCCTGGCCGCCGACCTGGAGCGGGAGCTCGAGCGGTTCCCGGTGCTCCGCAAGTACTGGAGCCGAGGAGCGAGCCTGCTCTCCGGCGGCGAGCAGCAGCAGCTCGCGATCGCCCGGGCACTGCTCCTCAATCCGAGGCTCCTGCTGCTCGATGAGCCCACCCTCGGACTGGCCCCGATCATCGTGGACCTGATCTTCGACGTGGTGGCCCAGTTGCGACAAGAGGGCATGACGATCCTGCTCGTCGAGCAGAACGCGGTGCGCTCCCTCGAGGTCTCGGACCGTTCGTACGTGCTCCAGGCGCCCGGGAAGGTGCTGGGCAGCGGCACGGCGGCTGAGCTCGCCGATCTTCCCGCCGTGGTCGAGTACCTCGGCTTCTCTCCTGCCGAAATGGGTGTGACCCGATGATCCTCGAGTTCCTCATCTCCGCCGTCGGCCTCGGTGCGCTCTACGCGCTGCTGACGATCGGGGTCGCGTTGCTCTTCGGCGTCCTCGGCCTGATGAACTTCGCGTACGGCGAGATCATCATGGCCGGCGCCTTCGCGATGTACCTGTTCCGCGACCAGCCGTGGCTCGTCGCGCTGCTGATGGCGATCGTGTTCGCGGTCGCCGTGGCCGTCGTGAGCGAGGTGCTCGCCTTCCACCCCCTGCGTGACGCCGACCCGGTCACGTTGATGATCGCGTCGTTCGCGGTCAGCCTGGCGATCCAGAGCCTTGCCCGGATGACGGTGCTTCCCCGCACGCGCGGCGTGCCCCCCGAAGACTTCCTGTCCCACCGGGTCGACCTGCTCGGCGCCGACGTCAGCGTGCTGGACCTGCTCACCCTGGCCCTGTGTGGCGCCATGCTGATCGCGGTCGCCTGGATGATGGGCCGCACCAGCCTGGGCATCCAGCTCCGGGCCGCGGCCGAGGACTTCGAGATGGCCTCCAGCCTCGGCGTCCGGGCCAACCTGGTCATCCCGAGCGCGTTCGTCATCGTCGGGGTCCTGGCCGCGATCGGCTCGGCTGTGCTGGTGGCTCGGCAGGGCGCCGTGTCGGCGGACATGGGGCTCCAGCCGATGTTGATCGGCGTCGTCGGAGCCGTGCTCGGCGGCATGAGCAGCCTCAAGGGCGCTGCGCTCGGTGGCTTCCTGCTCGGCGCTGCGACCGCGCTCCTCGAGTCCCTGTTGCCGACCGACCTCATCGCGTTCCGCGACGCCTTCCTGTTCTCCGCCTTGATCGCGGTGCTCGTCGTCCGGCCTCAGGGCCTCCTCTCCGGTGCGAAGGTGCGTGTCTCGTGAAGCTGCTCCGTCCCGCCATCCACGCGGTCCAGACGCCCGTGCTGCTCATCGGTCTCGTCCTGCTCGCCGTCCTCGCCGGCGTCAGCGGCGACGTCACCATTGCCCGGGTCGCCACCCTCGCGGTCGTCTCGGTGGTGTTCGTCGCCGGTCTGTCGATCTTCTCGGCCAACTCCGGAGTCATGTCCTTCGGGCACGTCGCGTTCATGGCGGTCGGCGCCTACACCACGGCGTACCTCACGATCCCGGTCAACCTGAAGGCCGCCCTCTTCACCAACCTGCCGGGCTGGCTCTCGTGGCTGGTCGACGTCCACGCCGGCTTCCCGGTCGCCCTCGTCGTCAGTGGTCTGGCGGCCGGGGTGCTCGGTGTGCTGACCTCGCCGATCGTGGCGCGGCTGAGCGGCCTGCAGTCCGGCATCGCGACCCTCGCGCTGCTGCTCATCGTCTACAACGTCCTGAACAGCTGGACCGACGTGACGCGAGGCTCGTCCAGCATGATCGGCATCCCCCGCAACACCACCGTCTGGCTGGCCTTCGTCGTCGCGGCCGTCTCGATCGCGCTGGCATGGGGCTACCGCAGCTCGCGCAGCGGGCTCCAGCTCCAGGCCTCGCGCGAGGACTACTGGGCGGCGCAGGCCTCCGGGATCGCCGTGGGCCGACACCGCGCCCTCTCGTGGATGCTCAGTGCCTTCGTCTGCGGCCTCGCCGGCTCGCTGTACGCCGGCTACCTGACGTCGTTCAACGTCAACGGCTTCTTCCTCTCGGCCACCTTCGCCTTCATCGTGATGGTGGTGGTGGGCGGGTACCTGTCGCTGAGCGGCGCCGTGATCGGAGCGCTCGCGGTGAGCGCGCTCCAGGAGGTGCTGCGCAGGCTCCAGGACGGCCAGCTCACGGGCGGGAGTGCGCTGCCCGCCGGCATCGCGGACCTGGTCCTGGCGGCGGTGCTCCTACTCGTGCTCATCAAGGCGCCGCTCGGCCTGATGGGAGTCCGGGAGCTGAGGCTGCTCCGGCGGGGACGGGTCCAGGACGACGCTCTCGACCAGGTGGCCGACGGCGTCGCCCCGGACCGTACGGCGAAGGTCGGTGCGGGCGGCTGACGAGTCAGTCGACGGCATCCTCGACGAGTTCGAGCCGGCTCACGCCGGCGCTGCCGAGGCGTTCGGCGACGCCGGCGACGATGCTCTCGGTGATGGCCATCGAGGCCACGAGCGAGTCGAACGGCGACGCCGAGTCGACGCGCGCCGGTAGCACCACCCTGGCGACCTTGGCGATGGGCGAGAGCCAGTTGTCGGTCATCAGGCACACCACGGCGCCGCGCGCGGCCATCCGCTCCGAGAACAGCAGGCTCTGCTCGGTGTAGCGGCGGTAGTCGTAGATCACCAGCACGGTTCCCGGTCCGGCATCGGCGACGGTCGTGCGCCGGTCGATCTCGTCGTCGGCGCCGACCCCGTGGACACCGGACCTGAGCAGGCGCAGGTGGGCGACGAGGTAGTCGGCCACCGACCGGCTGAACCGGCCACCCGTGACCCGGATGTCTCGAGCCGGGTCGCACAGGAGCTTGACGGCCTTCTTGAACTCGGACTCGGGCAGCTCGGAGTAGGACGCCAGCAGCATCTCGGCGAACGCGGCGTGGGTCTCGTGCAGGATGCCCAGCGCCGACGGTCCGCCCTTCTCCGGGTACTGCTTCAGCGGTGATCCCAGCTCGCCGTTCAACTCGTGCACGAGGGCGCGCTGGAAGGCCGGGAACCCCGTGAAGCCGAGTCGGGTCACGAAGCGGACGACCGTCGGCGGGCTCACCCCGGAGATCTCCGCGAGGTCGACGACGGTGGTCAGGCCGGCGGTCGGGTACTGCGCCATCAGGGCTCGGGCGACCTTGCGCTCGCCGTTGCTCAGATCGTCGAGGGTGGACATGAGCAGCTTGCGCACGGAGGCATGGCCGCCCGGAATCTCACTCATCATTGAATTTTACCAAGATTCAGTAGGTTAAGTGACTCTTGTTACAGAGTCGCGGCGGGACTACCCCATGTGCGGGTAGGTGTGCTCGGTCGCCGGCACGAAGGTCTCCTTGATGGAGCGCGGACTGGTCCAGCGCAGCAGGTTGGTCGCCGCTCCCGCCTTGTCGTTGGTGCCGGAGGCGCGCCCGCCGCCGAACGGCTGCTGCCCGACCACGGCTCCGGTGGGCTTGTCGTTGACGTAGAAGTTGCCGGCCGCGAAGCGGAGTCGTTCGGAGAGCCGGTGCACCAGGGTCCTATCGGTGGCGAGGACCGCGCCGGTGAGCGCGTACGCCGACACGGACTCCAGCTGGTCGACCACCTGGTCGAGGTCCTCGTCGTCGTAGACGTGGACGGCCAGGATGGGCCCGAAGTACTCGGTCGAGAACGCGGGGTGGGCGGGGTCGTCGATCTCGAGGATCGTCGGGCGGATGAACCAGCCCTGGCTGTCGTCGTAGCTGCCGCCGGCGATGACCTGCACGGCACTGTCCGCGTGGGCGTCGTCGATCACCGCGCGGTGGCGGGCGAACGCCCGGCCGTCGATGACCGCCCCCATGAACCGGGTGTGGTCGCGGACGTCGCCCGCCGTCAGGCCCTCGGTGGTCGCCACCAGCTCGCCTCGCACCCCGTCCCAGAGGCTCCGCGGCACGTAGGCGCGGGAGGCGGCCGAGCACTTCTGCCCCTGGTACTCGAAGGCACCGCGCACCAGGGCTGTCCGCAGCGCGACCGGGTCGGCGCACGGCGTGGCGAGCACGAAGTCCTTGCCACCGGTCTCGCCCACCAGCCGGGGGTAGGAGTCGTAGTCGTCGATCCGGGCGCCGACCTCGCGCCACAGGTGGCGGAACGTCGCCGTGGAGCCGGTGAAGTGGATGCCGGCGAGGTCGGGAGCGGCGAGGGCCACGTCGCTGACGGCCAGGCCGTCGCCCGTCACCATGTTGATCACACCGGGCGGCAGCCCGGCCTCGGCCAGGAGCTGCATGGTCAGGCTGGCCGCGAGCTGCTGGGTGGGGGAGGGCTTCCAGACGACGGTGTTGCCCATCAGGGCCGGAGCTGTGGCGAGGTTGCCCGCGATCGCGGTGAAGTTGAACGGCGTGATCGCGTAGACGAAACCCTCGAGCGGGCGGTGGTCCGTCCGGTTCCAGACGCCCGGACTGTTCGCGATCGGCTGCTCGGCCATGATCTGCCGGGCGAAGTGGACGTTGAACCGCCAGAAGTCGATGAGCTCGCAGGCGGCGTCGATCTCGGCCTGGTGAGCGGTCTTGGACTGCCCGAGCATGGTGGCTGCGACGAGCCGGGCCCGCCACGGCCCGGACAGCAGCTCTGCCGCACGCAGGAAGACCGCGGCGCGCTCGTCGAAGGGGAGCGCCCGCCACGCCGGCGCCGCCGCCCGCGCGGCCGCGACCGCGGCCTCGGCGTCGGTGCGGGTGGCGTTCCGGCCACTCCCGAGCAGCAGTCCGTGGTCGTGCGGTGCCCGGACCTCGAACACCTCGCCGTCGCCGACGAGGGGCCGCCCCGACACGATGTGCGGGAGGTCCCTGGGCGTCGAGGCGAGCTCCGCCAGTGCCGCGTCCAGGGCGCCGCGCTCGCCGCTGCCCGGCGCGTAGTCCAGCACGCGCTCGTTGACGGGGGTGGGCACGCGGGTGGTGGCATCCATGGGGGCTCCTGGCATCCTGGGAGGACGAAATATCTGTTACAGACTAATGCTATTGACAGATATTGGAACAAATTGTTCTACTTGTCGAGATGCCGGGACCACGCCCGGACGCTCGAGCACGCTGTGAGAGGTGGAGACCGTGACCACAACCGAGAGTGACGTCGCCAGGTCCTCGTCCGCGCACATCGAGCAGACCGAGCGATATGCGGCGCACAACTACCACCCGTTGCCCGTGGTCGTCGCCGAGGGCCGCGGCGCCTGGGTCACCGATGTCGAGGGCCGTCGCTACCTGGACTGCCTGGCGGGCTACTCGGCGTTGAACTTCGGCCACGGTCACCCGCGTCTGCTGGCTCGGGCGACCGAGCAGCTGCAGCGGCTCACGCTGACCAGCCGAGCGTTCTACAACGACCAGCTCGGCCCGTTCGTGGAGGCCCTGGCCGGGCTCACGGGCAAGCAGATGGTGCTGCCGATGAACTCCGGCGCCGAGGCGGTCGAGACCGCGATCAAGGTGAGTCGCAAGTGGGGCTACCAGGTCAAGGGGGTGACGCCCGGCGCCGCGACCATCGTGACGATGCAGGGCAACTTCCACGGCCGGACGACGACGATCGTGAGCTTCTCCGACGACGACGAGGCGACCGCCGACTACGGCCCCTTCACTCCGGGCTTCGTGAGTGTCCCGTACGGCGACCTCGCCGCGGTGGCCGAGGCCATCGACGACACCGTGGTCGCTGTCCTCTTCGAGCCGGTCCAGGGCGAGGGTGGTGTCGTGATGCCGCCGGCCGGTTTCCTCCGCGGACTCCGGGAGCTCTGCACCGAGCGCGGCGTCCTCATGGTCGCCGACGAGATCCAGTCCGGCCTCGCGCGGACCGGGCGCACCTTCGCGTGTGACCACGAAGACGTCGTGCCGGACGTCTACATCCTGGGCAAGGCGCTCGGCGGTGGTCTCTACCCGGTGTCCGCGATCGCCGCGGACGCCGACGTCCTCGGGGTCGTGCGGCCGGGCACCCATGGGTCCACCTTCGGCGGGAACCCCATGGCCGCGGCCATCGGCCACGAGGTCGTCGAGATGCTCGCCACCGGCGAGTTCCAGGAACGCGCGCGTCAGCTCGGCGATCGACTGGAGCGCGGGCTCACGCCGCTCGTCGGTGCCGGGCTGCTGGCGGTCCGGGTGCGCGGGCTGTGGGCCGGGGTGGACGTCGATCCGGCCTTGATGACCGGTCGGGAGGTGTGTGAGGCCCTGCTCGCCCGCGGGGTGCTCGCGAAGGACGCGCACGGCTCAACGGTGCGCTTCGCGCCCCCGCTCGTGGCGACCGAGGGCGACATCGACCTGCTCGTCGAGGCGCTGACGTCGGTCCTCGCGGACAGCGCGGTCGGGTAGGACCGCTCGTCGACACCCACCGCGCCGGCGCCGGGCCGGCGCCAGGGGTGGCCGTCAGATCACGGTCTCCGGGTGCAGCGTGCCCTCGTACTTCCACGGATCGTCGGCCGGGTGGTAGGTGCCGAGCTTCGCGGTGTGCTTGATCAGCTCCCGGTTGCGGGTGACGATCCGGCCGCGGCGCACCGGGTCGCCGTAGACCAGCTCGGTGCGCTGCCACTTCCTGCGGTCGGTCGACCACAGGGTCTGCTCGGCACTGGCCGCCTCGACCGACATCTCGTAGTAGTCCAGCGTGGTGGTGCCGTCGGCGTAGACGTTCCCGACCAGGTAGTTGAAGGCGTAGCGGAAGATGCTGCCGTGGCTGATCTGCACGACGGAGTTGCTGCCGTCCTGGTGCACGGTGGTGTCGTGCACCTCGCCGCAGAAGTAGAAGTCGGCGCCCTCTTCCTCCAGCGCGGCGTACAGCTTCGACTGCATCCCCTCGGGCACGTGGAGCATGCCCGACGAGACGTTGCGCACCGGCATGATGATCGGGATGTGACCCTGCACGATGACGATCCGGCCGGCCTTCTTCGCCGCGCGGATGTTGCGTCGTAGCCAGGAGAGCTGGCCGCCGAACACGCCGAGGCGGACCCCGTCGTCGTTGTGCTGGAACACGTCGACGGTGATCAGGGTGAGCTTGGGGCCGATGTCGACGGCGTACGCCGTCTTGCCGGTCGCGGTGCCGACCGGGCGGTTCGCGAACCGCGGCTTGCCGCCGACGGTCGTGAAGTGGCGCGACCAGGCGTCCTTGCAGGTCGGCACCAGGAAGTAGCGGTTGTCCTTCTCACCCTTCTCGTGACCGGCGAGGTAGCGCCCGGACGGCGACCAGGCGTCGTTCTGGTCCGGAGCCGGCCGGTCGTCGAGGAGCTCGTGGTCGCCGACCGCGGGATAGACGGTCAGGCCGCGCGAGGAGAAGAGGTTGCCCCAGAAGCCGTAGTAGACGTCGCCGGCGCGCTGCACGGCCGACTCGCAGTCGGCGATGGAACGCGCGTCCCTGCCCTGGCTGACGGGGCCGAACAGCTGGCGGCCGGTGTTGTCGAGGTTCCATCGCCCTTCGACGAGGTCGCCGCCGACGAACACGGCGTCGGGCTGGTGCGCCGCGACGGCCGCCAGGCACTTGTCGATCGCGGCAAGCCAGGAGCTGTTGACCGAGTTGGGGCCGCCGTCGTAGTTCGGCAGCACGCGCAGGTCGCCGACGTCGCCGTTGAAGAAGTCGGGGGTGGAGACGAACGTCGCGACCGGCGTGCGCGCGAGTGCGGGGGCGACGTCCGCGTTGAGACCCAGGGCCGCGGCTGCTGTCGCCGACGTGCCGAGGAGAGCCCTGCGAGTGAGCACCGCGGGCTCCTTCCAGGAGAGGTCGGTGTCGACGCGATCTTTCCCGCAGGATAGCGCGCCGTACGACGCGATCCGCGGGCTCCTCACCCGGTGCGGGTGAGCCGGAAATCCGGCCTGAGTTCCCGCCTCGTCACGCTCCTGACGCGCAACCTTCATCCGCGAGGAAGAGATTTCCTGTCCTGGCATGTTGGCATGGGGCCGAAGATTGGTAGCCTGTGTCACGCAACAGGTGCAAGTTCCAGCAGGTCTGACGCCCGCGGAGTTTGTGATCCAACGGCGTTTCTTCTCGTGGTAGCCAATCCAGGGTGGGAGCGACGTGTCACCGCATCTATTGCGGGGCCGTCGAAGTGACGGCCTCTCGCCCCATATAGGAGTAACGAGCAATGGCTCAAGGCACCGTGAAGTGGTTCAACGCCGAGAAGGGTTTCGGCTTCATCGCGCAGGAGGACGGCGGCGACGACGTTTTCGTGCACTACTCGGCGATCCAGTCGCAGGGCTACAAGTCCCTCGACGAGAACCAGAAGGTCGAGTTCGACGTCACGCAGGGCCCGAAGGGTCCTCAGGCGGAGAACGTTCGCGCCATCTGATCGCGCAAGGAGGCTCGAGCACCTGCTGCTGAGTCTTCCAGGAGGCCCTACCCGTACGGGTGGGGCCTCCTCGTCATTTCGGGGGAGGTCGTATGGCCCACCCGGGCCAGATTTGGCCTTCGGTGTTTGGTGCCCGTGACCGTCGGGCACGCTGAGCGTTGATGAGGAGGTCCGAACGTATGCGTATAGGGAGTGATGAGGTGCACGACCAGTTCGACGTGACCCTCGAGGACTCCGATCTTCTAGGCGAGGTGGAGCTCACCACCAATCTGATCATCGCGGCGAGCGAGTCCGACGATCATCTGTCCGACGACGAGATCGACCAGATCCTCGGCGTCGTACCGGAGCCGCGCCAGGAGTCCTGACGAGGACTTGAAACGATACCCCTTGGGGGTATCCTCGCCATATGGCGGAGCACGAGCATGGCTACATCCACCGCAAGGACGACTATCTCAAGCGGCTGCGCCGCATCGAGGGTCAGGCCCGCGGTCTCCAACGGATGGTCGAGGACGAGAAGTACTGCATCGACATCCTGACCCAGGTCTCGGCGATGACGAAGGCCCTGCAGGCCGTCTCGATCGGCCTGCTCGAGGAGCACATGAACCACTGCGTGGTCGACGCCGCGCGCGCGGGCGACGACGAGGCTCGCGAGAAGGTCTCCGAGGCCGTCGAGGCGATCGCCCGGCTGGTGCGGTCATGACCGGACCCACGCTCAGCACCTGGCAGGTGAGCGGCATGACCTGCGGCCACTGCGTCGCCTCCGTCACCGAGGAGCTGCTCGACATCCCCGAGGTCTCCGCCGTCGACGTGACGCTCGAGTCCGGCGAGGTCGTGGTCACCAGCACCGCGCCCGTGGAGCCCGCCGCCATCGAGGCGGCGGTGGCCGAGGCGGGCTACGCGCTGGCCCGATGACCATGGCTGCCCCCACGAGCATCGAGCTCGACATCACCGGCATGACGTGCACGTCCTGCGCGAACCGGATCGAGCGCAAGCTGAACAAGCTCGACGGGGTCAGCGCCACCGTCAACTACGCCACCGAGAGGGCGCGCGTGACGTACGCCGGCCCGGTCACGCCGGACGACCTCGTCGCCACGGTCGCCGCGGCCGGGTACGCCGCACGGCTGCCCCGGCGCGAGGCCGAGCGGCCGGAGGACGACCGGGACCCGGAGCTCGACGCGCTGCGCCGGCGCCTGGTGATCTCCGCCGTGCTGACCGTGCCCGTCATCGCGATGGCGATGGTGCCGGCGCTCCAGTTCGACTACTGGCAGTGGGCCTCGCTGACCCTGGCCGCGCCGGTGGCCGTGTGGGGGGCCTGGCCCTTCCACCGGGCCGCATGGACGAACCTGCGCCACGGCACGACGACGATGGACACGCTGGTGTCGCTCGGCGTGCTCGCCGCCTTCGGCTGGTCGCTGGTCGCGCTCTTCTGGGGGACCGCCGGCACGCCCGGGATGACCCACGCGTTCCGGTTCACCGTCGAGCGCACCGACGGCCTCGACAACATCTACCTCGAGGCCGCTGCAGGGGTCACGACCTTCCTGCTCGCCGGGCGCTGGTTCGAGAAGCGCTCGAAGAGACAGGCCGGCTCGGCCCTGCGCGCGCTGCTCGAGCTGGGTGCGAAGGACGTCACCCTGCTGCGCGACGGGGTGGAGCAGCCCGCGCCCGCCGACCGTCTGGTCGTGGGCGACCTGTTCGTCGTACGCCCGGGGGAGAAGATCGCCACCGACGGGGTGGTGCAGTCGGGGACGTCGGCCGTGGACGCCTCGATGCTGACCGGCGAGCCGGTGCCGGTCGAGGTCGGGCCCGGGTCCGAGGTGTCGGGCGCGACCGTGAACGTCGGGGGTCGCCTGGTCGTGCGCGCGACGCGGGTCGGGGCCGACACCCAGCTCGCGCAGATGGCGCGGCTGGTCGACGAGGCGCAGCACGGCAAGGCCGAGGCCCAGCGCCTCGCGGACCGGATCTCGGGGTTCTTCGTGCCCGTGGTCATCGCACTGGCGGTCGGCACCCTCGGGTTCTGGCTGGGGGCCGGGGTCGAGACGTCCGCGGCGTTCACGGCCGCGGTCTCGGTGCTGATCATCGCGTGCCCCTGCGCGCTCGGCCTCGCGACGCCGACGGCCCTGATGGTCGGCACCGGCCGCGGTGCCCAGCTCGGCATCCTGATCCGCGGCCCCGAGGTCCTGGAGCGCACCCGCCGCATCGACACGGTCGTCCTCGACAAGACCGGCACCGTGACGACCGGCCGGATGACGCTCGTCGACGTGGTGCCCGCCGCCGGCGAGTCCGTCGACGACGTACGGCGGATGGCTGCGGCCGTGGAGGCTGCCTCCGAGCACCCGATCGGCCGTGCGGTGGCAGCGGACCTGACGCCGCCGCCCGTCACCGGCTTCGCCAACGTCGAGGGCCTCGGTGCCCGCGGCGTCGTCGACGGCCACGACGTCGTGGTGGGACGACCGCGGCTGCTCACCGAGTCGGGCCTCACCCTGCCGGGCGGGCTCACGGCAGAGCTCGAACGCGCGCAGGCGGCCGGTCGTACGGCGGTCTGCGTCGGCTGGGGCGGTCGGGCGCGCGGCGTGCTGGTCGTCTCCGACGTCGTCAAGCCGACCTCGGCCGAGGCGGTGCGCGAGCTTCGCGCCCTCGGGCTCGAGCCGATCCTGCTCACCGGCGACAACGAGCGGTCCGCGCGCGCCGTGGCCGCCGAGGTCGGCATCGACCGGGTGATCGCCGAGGTGCTGCCCGCCGACAAGCTCGCGGTCGTCTCCGGCCTCCAGGCCGAGGGGCGGGCGGTCGCGATGGTGGGCGACGGCGTCAACGACGCCGCCGCGCTGGCCCGGGCCGACCTCGGCATCGCGATGGGCACCGGCTCCGACGTGGCGATCGAGGCGAGCGACCTGACCCTGGTGCGCGGAGACCTGCGCGTCGCGGCGGACGCCGTACGACTCTCCCGGCGCACGCTGGCGACCATCAAGGGCAACCTCTTCTGGGCCTTCGCCTACAACCTGGCAGCCCTGCCGCTCGCGGCCGCCGGTCTGCTCAACCCGATGATCGCCGGCGCCGCGATGGCGCTCTCGTCGGTGTTCGTGGTCGCGAACAGCCTGCGGCTGCGCCGCTTCCGCTGAGGACGGTCAGCAGGTCGCGAAGAGCAGCGGGCCGGAGCTGAGGTCGGAGAAGACGTAGGTGTCCGGGCGGGGCTTCAGGTCCAGCGTCACCAGGGGACCGTCGGCGGTCACCGACGCGACCGAGAACCGGTCGCCGAAGTCGCCGCCCTGTCCGGGAGCGGGCCCGGCGGCCAGCGCCGCGCGCGAGTCGGCGTTGGTGCGGGCCTGGCCGTCGTTCTCGAAGGAGAGCGCCACGCGCACGCGCCCGCCGGGCTGGACCGACATCGCGAAGCCGGTGACGGGGTTGACCTCGCCGGCCTCCGCGACCAGCTGGTCGGCCTCCGCCTGGTCGGCCGCGTCGGCCTGGGCCATCGCCAGCGCCGAGCACGTGTAGTCGCCCGCGTAGACGACGGCGGTCAGCGGCTCTCCCGACGCCTCGAGGGTCTCCTGCATGCCGTCGGGGAGGTCGCCCTCACCGAGGCCGTCGACGGTCTGCTGGAGGTAGTCCGCCGCGTCACTGGTCAGCACCAGGTGGTCGTCGCGGTCGAGCGCGACGTACTGGAGCTCGGGGGTGAGGTCGGAGCCGATCCTCGGGAGCAGGGTGTCGCCGCCCTGCCACACACCGTCGTCGTCGGCGGGGCGGGTGAACCCGCTCTCCTCGAGCTGGTCGCCGATCGCGTCGAAGTCGGTGTCGTCGGGCATCGTCAGGATCACCACGGCGCCCTGGTCCGACTGGCTGAAGAGCTCGGAGTCGACGGTCGCGGGGGAGAAGCCGAAGTGCGCCTGGAGCACCGGCGCCGACTGCACCAGCGCCGAGGCCGAGGACAGGTCGGCGTCGTACGCGTCGTCGAGGAAGCCCTGGACCTCGTCACCCGACGACGCCGCGTCGAGCCGGGCGCCGACGTCGTCGCGGACGGCCGCCCAGTCGGTCCAGGAGAGCCGCTGCGCGTCGCCCGGGGCGTACGCCGCCGCCCGCTCGAGGCCGGTGCGGTGCGCGTCGCGCCACCAGTGCGTGCCGACCACGGCCGCGACCGCGACGAGGGCCACCACGAGCACGACCGCGACCGCGATCGTGAGGCGTTTGCGCACGGGGGCTCCTGTTCCTGGGCTGAGTGGTGTGAGACTAACGACCATGGCCGCGAAGGACGTGCTCGCCGCGGGTGCCGTGGTCTTCCGACCGGGCAAGCGGGTGCTGCTCGTGCACCGCCCGAGGTACGACGACTGGTCCTTCCCGAAGGGCAAGCTCGACCCGGGCGAGCACCCGACCGCGGCCGCCGTCCGCGAGGTCGAGGAGGAGACCGGGCTGCACGTCCGCCTCGGCGTCCCGCTGTCCGGACAGCGCTACCCGATCGCCGGGGGCAGGACGAAGTCCGTCTTCTACTGGGCCGGGCGGGCCGTCGTCGATCCCGACGTCAGCGGCTACCGGCCCAACGCGGAGATCGACGAGGTGCGCTGGGTGCCGTACGACGAGGCGCTCGACCTGCTCACCCACCCGCACGACCAGGACACCCTCCGCGAGGCGCGCAAGGCGCGCCGCAGGACGCGCGCGATCGTGGTGCTGCGGCACGGGCAGACGCGGTCTCGGAAGGCGTGGCGTCAGGACGACCGGCTGCGGCCGCTGGTGCAGGCGGGCCGGCACCAGGCCCAGCGGGTGGTCCCGGTGCTCGCGGCGTACGACGTGACCCGCATCGTGAGCTCCGGCAGCACCCGCTGCGTCGAGACGATCGCGCCGTACGCCGACACGACCGGCTGGAAGGTCGAGCTCGACGACGGCCTCAGCGAGGAGGACGCGACCGCGACGTCGGTGGTCCGGCTGGTCGACGAGCTGGTCGCGGCAGGGGAAGGCGCCGTGATCTGCACCCACCGCCCGGTGCTGCCGGCGGTCTTCGACGCACTCGGCGTCCGGGACCCGGACCTCGCGCCCGGCGAGATGCTGGTCGCCCACCTGCGTCAGGGCACGGTGCTCGCCACCGAACGCCATCTCGCGGGCTGACGTCAAGGCCCTCCCGGCCCTGTTCACGTGATTGACGTCTCGCGAGCGGCTGTGCGTCTCCGATTGGGCGATGCGAGTTCACCCTTCGTTCACCGACGACCACGGATCCGTCCACCTCGGCTCCCTAACTTCGAGACGACAGAGAAGACAAGAAGACCTACAGGAGCTTCGAAGTGACTCGCACTTCCTTCCGCCGGGCCATCGTGCCCGGTATCGCCGTTCTCGCGATCGCTCTCACCGGCTGCGGCGCCGCCAACGACAACAGCGACGGCAGCAGCAGCAGCAGCAGCGACAGCCTGAGTGGTTCGATCGCCGGCGGCGGCGCCAGCTCGCAGGACTCTGCGCAGCAGGCCTGGCGTGCGGCGTTCCAGGGCGACAACCCCGACGTCACCATCACCTACGACCCGGTCGGCTCCGGCGCCGGTCGTGAGAGCTTCGAGAACGGCGCGTACGTGTTCGCCGGCACCGACTCGTACATCACCGACGACGAGGGCGAGCTGACCAAGGCCAAGGACCGGTGCGGCAGCGACCCCATCGAGGTCCCGGTGTACGTCAGCCCGATCGCCGTCGCCTTCAACCTCTCCGGCGTGGACTCGCTCAACCTCGACGCGACGACGATCGCCGGGATCTTCGACGGCAAGGTCACGAAGTGGAACGACCCGGCCATCGCCGCGCTGAACGACGGCGTCGACCTGCCGGACACCACGATCACGCCCGTCCACCGCTCCGACGACTCGGGCACGACGGCGAACTTCACCGACTACCTGAGCAAGGCCGCCGGCGGTTCGTGGAGCTACCCCGCCGACGACACCTGGCCGATCAAGGGCGGCGAGGCTGCCGAGGGCACCTCGGGCGTCGTGGCCGCGATCAAGGCCGGCGACGGCACGATCGGCTACGCCGACGAGAGCCAGGTCGGCGGGCTCGGCCTGGCGTCGATCCAGGTGGGTGACTCGTTCAACCCGCCGACCGCCGAGGGTGCCGCCAAGGTGCTCGCGCTGTCGAAGCCGGCCCCCGGCCGCGCCGCGACCGACATGGCGATCGACATCGACCGGACCACCACCGAGGCCGATGCCTACCCGCTGCTCCTGACGTCGTACCTGCTGGCCTGCCAGACCTACGACGACGCCGGCACCGCGGACCTGGTCAAGGGCTTCCTGACCTACATCCTGTCGGAGGAGGGCCAGCAGGCGGCCGCCGACCAGGCCGGCTCGGCGCCGCTCGACACGACGCTCGCGTCGAA
The DNA here is from genome assembly GCA_025965275.1 of Nocardioides sp. GTDB lineage: Bacteria > Actinomycetota > Actinomycetes > Propionibacteriales > Nocardioidaceae > Nocardioides. Next base: position 5,258 of record JAOPXG010000067.1, on the reverse strand, counting down.
GGCCACCGACATCGTCAGCAAGATCGCAGCCAAGTAACAACTGATTCATCGATGGATGTGCGGCGGCTCACAGGTGGAGCCGCCGCACACCCATGAACCCGACAGGAGCCTCGTGTCCGTCTCCGCACCGTCCGTGAAGCCCCCGCGCAGGGTGGGCGATCGGTTGTTCGCCGGCGCCGCGCAGGGTGCAGCACTGATCATCATGCTCGCGCTGGCCGGGGTGTTCGTCTTCCTCTTCATCGAGGGCCTGCCCGGCCTCCACGCCGACGAGCGGATCTACCAGCCCGCCACCAACTTCGCGTCGTACGTCGGACCGCTGGTCTACGGCACGGTCCTGGCTGCCGTCGTGGCACTGGTGATCGCGGTCCCGTTCGCGATCGGGGTGGCGCTGTTCATCTCCCACTACGCCCCGCCCCGGATCGCCGCCCCGATCGCCTACGTGATCGACCTCCTCGCTGCGGTGCCGAGCGTCGTCTACGGCCTCTGGGGCGGCCTGGCCCTGGGCCAGGCGACGAAGCCGGTCATCAACTGGCTCTACGACAACCTCGACTTCATCCCCTTCTTCGCCGGCCCGCCGTCGGTGACCGGGCGGACCATGCTGACCGCCGGCATCGTGCTCGCGATCATGGTCGTCCCGATCACCACCGCGATCTCGCGCGAGGTCTTCGCCCAGACGCCGCGGCTGCACGAGGAAGCTGCGATGGCTCTGGGCGCCACGCGCTGGGAGACGATCCGGCTCGCGGTCTTCCCGTACGCGAAGTCGGGTCTCGTCTCCGCGGTCATGCTCGGCCTGGGCCGCGCGCTCGGCGAGACCATGGCGGTCGCGATGGTGCTCTCGGCGACCCCGATCGTCACCCTGAACCTGATCTCGGACACCAACCCCGCCACGATCGCCTCCAACATCGCCTCCAACTACAAGGAGGCGAGCCCGGACCGCCAGGCGGTGCTGATCGCGACCGGTCTCGTGCTCTTCGCGGTGACCTTCGCCGTCAACTTCCTGGCCCGCCTGGTCGTGGCCCGCAGCGAGCGAGGGGTGACCCGATGAGCACCACCACGCCTCTCGAGCGGGACTTCGCCGTCAGCGCCGGGCTGGTCCAGCCCAAGCTGCCGCGCGGCGCCGGGCTGCTGGTCGCCGTGCTCGCGCTCGGTGTGTCCGGCCTGCTCGCGCTGCTCCTGGGCTGGAACCCGGTCGGTGGCCTGGTCCTGGCCGCGGTGCTCTTCGTGATCGGCTTCCCGCTGTGGTCCGCGCTGCTCGAGGGCCGGCGGAGCGCCGTCGACCGGCTGGCGACCAGCCTGGTGTGCCTCGCCTTCGGGGTGGTCCTGGTCCCGCTGGTGTGGCTGATCTGGATGGTCGTCAGCAAGGGTCTGTCCGCGATCAGCATCCAGTTCCTGACCTACGACATGCGCGGTGCCCTCGCCCACGGTGGCGGCATCTACCACGCGCTGATCGGCACCCTGCTCGTCACGCTCGCGGCGACGATCATCTCGGTGCCGATCGGGATCTTCGCGGCGATCTACCTGGTGGAGTACGGCAAGGGCAACCGCCTCGCCCGGGTCACGACGTTCCTCGTGGACGTGATGACGGGCATCCCGTCGATCGTGGCCGGGCTGTTCGCGCTGGCGTTGCTGGTGCTGATCTTCGGGCCGGCGATCCGGATCGGCTTCGGTGGCTCGATCGCGCTGTCGCTGCTCATGATCCCGACCGTCGTGCGCTCCACGGAGGAGATGCTGCGGCTGGTGCCGAGCGACCTGCGCGAGGCATCGTACGCCTTGGGCGTGCCGAAGTGGCGCACGATCTCGAAGATGGTGGTCCCGACCGCGATCGGCGGCATCGTGACCGGCGTGGTGCTCGCGATCTCGCGGGTGATCGGCGAGACGGCCCCGCTCCTGATCGTGGCCGGCAACACCGACTCGTTGAACTGGAACCTGTTCAACGGCCGGATGATGACGCTGCCCGTCTACATCTTCCAGCAGTACTCCTCGCCGGGCGTCCTGCCCGCGGGGGAGGTCGGCGACCCGCCGGGCTACGCCCGGGCCTGGGGTGCTGCGCTCGTCCTGATCGTGATCGTGATGCTCCTCAACCTCGGTGCCCGCATCATCGGCAAGATCTTCGCCCCTCCGACCGACCGGCGCCGGTGAGCGCGGAAAACGTAGAAGGACACCCCATGGCCAAGAGCATCGACATCTCCGACCTCGACATCTACTACGGCGACTTCAAGGCCGTCGAGGGCGTCAACATGACCATCCGCGCCCGAGCGGTGACCGCGTTCATCGGGCCGTCCGGCTGCGGCAAGTCCACCTTCCTGCGTGCGCTCAACCGCATGCACGAGGTCATCCCGGGCGCCCGTGTCGAGGGCAAGGTGATGGTCTCCGGGCAGTCGCTGTACGAACCCGGCGTCGACCCGGTCGCCGTACGCCGCCAGATCGGCATGGTCTTCCAGCGCCCGAACCCGTTCCCGACGATGTCGATCTACGACAACGTGCTGGCCGGCAACCGGCTCAACTCGAAGAAGATCAAGAAGGCCGAGGCCGACGCGATCGTCGAGAAGTCGCTGCGGAGCGCCAATCTCTGGACCGAGGTCAAGGACCGGCTCAACAAGCCGGGCATGGGGCTCTCGGGCGGTCAGCAGCAGCGACTGTGCATCGCCCGCGCCATCGCAGTCGAGCCGCAGGTGCTCCTCATGGACGAGCCGTGCTCGGCGCTCGACCCGATCTCAACCTCCGCCATCGAGGACCTCATCCACGAGCTCAAGGCCGACTACACGATCGTCATCGTCACCCACAACATGCAGCAGGCCGCCCGCGTCTCCGACGACACCGGCTTCTTCAACCTCAAGGCCGCCGGCCAGCCCGGCCACCTCGTCGAGTTCAACCCCACCAACAAGATGTTCACCAACCCCGACGAGGAGTCCACCGAGGCCTACATCTCGGGCCGCTTCGGGTGAGGTATTTGGGGTAGTCCCTGACGAAAGAGGGGTCTGAGAGCGCATTTCACCCCTCGATCGTCAGGGACTACCCCCACCGCAGGCCCTGTGGATGAACGGCACGCCGCCCTGCGATGTGGGGCATCGTGCCGGCCATGGATCTCTCGGGGGTACGACGCGATGTCGTGCTTCCCGTGCGTGTCGACCCGGAAGGGAAGGTCGGCCCGACCAAGGACCAGGCCCGCGGACCTCGATGGCGATCGTCGAGCCATGGCTTGTACGTGCCGGCCGACGTGGATGCCACGAACGTCGACCAGCGCATCGTCGAGGCTGCCGCCGTGCTCCCGGAGGACTGGGGCGCAGTCACCGGGTGGGCGGCGCTCGCGTGGACGGGCTCGCGCTGGTTCGACGGCACGCCCTGGGGCGGCGGCACCACCCGTCCGGTGACCCTGGCCATCGGCGGCAACCGGGCGATCCGCCCGCAGCAGGGGTTCGCCACCTCGGAGGAGCGTCTCCTCCCCGGGGACCAGGAGATCGTCGATGGGATACGCCTCACCACGGCCGTGCGCTCGGTCCTCTACGAGGTGCGCTACGCGGCAGGTCTCGGGCAGGCGGTCACCACCATCGACATGGCCTGTTACGACGACGTCGTCTCGATCGCCGAGCTCCACCGCTACCTGGTCAATCTCTCCGGATGGACCGGTGCACCGCTCACGCGTGAGGCGCTGAGCCTGGCGCAGGAGAACAGCTGGTCTCCTCGCGAGGCCGGGATGCGGATGGTCTGGCAGTCGGCCGCCGGTCGCCCTCGCCTCTGCTGCAACGTCCCGGTCTTCGGGCCGGACGGGCGGTTCATCGGCACCCCCGACCTCGTCGATCCGGTTGCCGGTGTCGTCGGCGAGTACGACGGAGCGCTGCACCTGGGAGGGGCCCAGAAGTCGAAGGACCTCGACCGCGAGGACCTCTTCCGTACGCACGGCCTCGAGTACGTCACGATGCTCGCCGGCGATGTGGCCGACCCGAGCAGGTTCCTCGCGCGGCTGGCCGCGGCATACGAACGGGCCGCAGCTGTCCCGCAGTCCCGGCGGCTGTGGACCCTCGAGCGTCCGGACTGGTGGGTCGACACGACGACCGTGGCGGCTCGCCGGGCGCTCGACGAACGGTCGCGCACTCGGCTGCTGCGGTATCGCGCGGCCTGATCCGGCGGGGTACTCCCTGACGAAACGGGGGTGATTTGGGCCCGAGAACCCCTCGATCGTCAGGGACTACCCCCGACGGACGACGACCTACACCCCGATGACGGCGTGCAGTACGACGTAGCACCCGGCGGCGACGAGACCGGCCATGGGGAAGGTGAGGACCCAGGCGGCGACGATGGAGCGGGCGACGCCCCAGCGGACGGCGGAGAAGCGCGTGGTGGCGCCGGCGCCCATGATCGCCGAGGTGATCGTGTGGGTCGTGGAGATGGGGGCGTGGAAGGCGAACGCCGTCGTGTAGAGGACGGCGGCACCGACCGACTCGGCCGAGAAGCCGCGGGCGGGGTCGAGGTGGATGATCCGGCGACCGAGGGTGCGCATGATCCGCCAGCCACCGGAGTAGGTGCCGAGCGAGATCGCGGAGGCGGCCGCGATCACGACCCACAGCGGCAGGTCGTCGTCGGCCGACGCGTGACCGGATGCGACCAGCGCCAGGAAGATCACGCCCATCGTCTTCTGCGCGTCCTGGAGGCCGTGGCCCAGGGCCAGCGCCGCGGCCGAGACGGTCTGCGCCATCCGGAACCCGCGGAACACCTTGTGGGGGTTCCGTTTCCGGAATATCCACATGATCGACAGCATCACCAGGAACGCCGCGAAGAAGCCGAACAGCGGCGAGAGCACCATCGGGATCAGCACCTTGTCGACGATCGTCGACCAGTGCACGATCGCGCCGGCGGTGAGCGCGGCGCCGACGAGGCCGCCGATGAGCGCGTGCGACGACGACGACGGCAGCCCGAAGTACCAGGTGATCAGGTTCCAGGCGATCGCCCCGAGCAGGCCCGCCAGGACGATGATCAGCCCGTGGTTGCCCGAGGGTGGCGCGATCACGTCGCTCACGGTGTGCGCGACCTGCTGGCCGAGCAGCGCGCCGACGAAGTTCATGACGGCGGCCAGCACCAGCGCGATGCGCGGGGTCAGCGCCCGGGTGGAGACCGACGTGGCAATGGCGTTCGCCGCGTCGTGGAAGCCGTTGGTGTAGTCGAACGCGAGCGCGACGACGACGACCGCGATGACGATCGCGAGGTCCATGGTGAGCTCAGGACTCCTTGACCGCGATCTGCTCCACGATTTTGGCGACCTT
>JAOPXG010000053.1 GCA_025965275.1 Nocardioides sp. | reverse complement strand
GCGCCGAGGCCGGCTGGATCGTCACGTTCGTGATGCTCATGCCGTCGACACCTTCTGCTCGCGCCGGTTCTCCACCAGGTACGCCGCCGTCCGCCTCGCCAGCGCACAGATCGTCGCCGTCGGGTTGGTGGCGGTGGACGTCGCGAAGACGCTGCCGTCGATGACGTACAGGTTCGCGACGTCGTGGGCCTGGCCCCACCTGTTCACCACCGAGGTCTCCGGGTCATCACCCATCTTCGCCGTGCCCAGGTTGTGGCCCGAGGAGAAGTTCCGGAAGGTGATCCATGCCTTGGTGGCGCCCGCGGCCTCGTGGGCCTCGAGGGCCCGGTTGAGCCCGAAGTCGAGGATCCGGTGCGTGTTCTCGGAGGTCTTGTAGGTGATCTTGGCGCCCGGCAGTCCGTCGGAGTCGGTCTTCGAGTGGTCGAGCGTAACCCGGTTGTGCTCCTCGGGCAGGTCCTCGGCGTGCACGATCCAGTCGATGGAGTGGCCGACCGCCTGCTTCATCTTGGCGGTGAACTGCTCGCCCCAGAACGGCTCCTCGGACACACCCTCGCCGATCTGCCAGCGGGTGGCCATCTCGAGCGGCCCGCCGGTGCCCATCACGTGCCACTTGCTGCCCCGCACGAACCCGCGGGAGAGGTCGGTCTCGTAGAACTCCATGCACTCGATCTGGGTGCCCGCCGGGCCGACCCAGTCCTCGAGGTCGTCGTCGTAGAGGCCGATCACCGATCCGAAGGGATGCAGCATCAGCCGCCGGCCGACGAGGTCGGAGCTGTTGGCCAGGCCGTTCGGGTGGCGTGCGGACTCCGACATCAGCAGCAGCCGGGGAGTACCGATGCCGTTGGCGCCGATCAGGACGACCTTCGCGGGCTGGAACTTCTCCACGCCGTCCTGGAAGTAGACCGCCCCGCTGGCCAGGCCGTGCTCGTCGACGGTGATGTGGGAGACGCGTGCCCCGGCCTCCAGCCGCGCCCCGTGCCGCATGGCCTCGGGGAGCAGGGTGACGTCCGCCGAACCCTTCGCACCCACCACGCAGCCGGTCCGGCACACGCCCAGGCGCTCGCACTGCGCCTGGTTCTTGTGCGCGCGAGACGGGATCGCGGAGTAGCCCGGCCACCAGTGCCAGCCGAGTCGGTTCAGGCCCTCGGCCATCCGGCGGCCGGTGAGGTGGATGGGGTGGGCCGGCAGCGGCGGGTCGCCGCCGGGTGGGTACGCCGGGTTGCCCCCCAGCCCCGAGACACCCATGTCGAAGTCGGTGGCCTCGTAGAACGGCAGCAGGTCCTCATACGAGATCGGCCAGTCGTCGGCGACCCCGTCCATCGTCTTGACCCGGAAGTCCGAGGGCATCGGCCGGCTCCACACGCCGGCGAAGAACACCGTGCTGCCGCCCATGCCGTTGTACATGTACACCGGCTGCTCGGAGTCGTCGAGGTTCGTCGGGTAGTCCTCGGGGCGCGAGCGCATGTTCGGGTCCGGGTGCCACTGGTGGTTGCCCCACATCAGCTCGTACTCGGGCTTGTCGCCGGGCAGGTCACTCGCGCTGGTCCACGACCCCTGGTCGAGCACCACGACGCTGAAGCCCTCGGACGCGAGGTGCTTGGCCGCGGTCGCACCGGATGCGCCCGCCCCCACGATCAGGATGTCGGCGGTCGGCGCGGTTCCCATGTGATCCTCTTTCTAGTGCAACATATGCAGAGGTGTCGCGTATGTTGCACAAAGGCTATCGATCGGGCGCTCCGGCTGTCAACGGTCGGTGGGGCATGCGCGAGCGGTCCGACTCAGAGGTTCAGCCCGACGGCGGCCATCACGTTGACCACGACGCCGACGCCCAGGGCGGCGATCGCGCCCAGGGACATGGGCATCACCGGTGCCTTGGCCCTGACGTTGAAGAACCAGGCGGCGACGACCGCGGCGACGCCCCACTGACCGGCCCAGGCGAACGCGGCGAGAGCGCCTCCGATGAGGAAGCCGATCTCCATCGTCTGGAAGATCGCCGTACGCATGACGTCCGCGACCTCCCTGATGTTCGGCCAGCGCTCGATCCAGCCGATGACCATCAGCAGTGAGAAGACCTCCACCACCCGGAGCACCGCCACGGCCGCCGCGGCCACCCACGGGTTGGGCAGCAGGAGCGCGACGACGGGCTCGAGGAACGTGCCGGTCGCCATGGTCCCGGTGACCACGGCGGTCGTGAACTTCATCGGGATGAAGGCGAAGGCCCACATGAGCATGACCAGAGCGGCCGGCACCACGAGGTGCACGGCGTACAGGTGGGCGCTGAAGGGGTCCATCGCCACGACCCCGCTGTTGTACGCCGCACCACTGAGCGCTGCGAGCACGACGATCAGCGGCAGGTTCCTCTTGATGCGCCGGACGTTCTCGGCGAACATCGCCGACTCGTCGTCCTCCGCCTCGGCCTCGTCGACCGCCCAGCTGGGCTGGGCGTCGCCGGGTCGCTCCTCGAGCCAGCCGGCCGGCACCTCGTCGTTCGCCCCGACCCTGCCGCGAGCCTCGCGCACGAGGAACACCAGCATGAGGAGCAGTGCGGCGCAGAATGCCCATACCGAGGGTCGCGTGAGGTCGAGCTCGGTCGCGACGAACCAGACCACCGTGCTGAGGCCGAACGCCGCGACCCCGGCCTTGAGGCCGTAGTGATAGGCGACCGTCAGCACCGGGAACAGGAAGAACCCCTGCACCACCGGCTCGGTGAACAGCCGGGTGCCCTCGGCGAGCGGCACCGGGAGGTGGTCCATGCCGACGGCGAGGTAGTGGAGGAACAGCGCCAGTCCGGCACCCCAGGCGGCGCCGAGCACCAGCGAGGCGAGCACGCCGATGCGGTTCGTGCCGCCCTGCCACCAGGGCCGCTCGTAGTCGGCCGGGATCGAGACGCCGATCCAGTCGGTGGCGATGTAGATCAGGTAGATCAGCGGGATCACGAAGCCCACCGAGTACGGCAGGCCGAACGCCCAGATGAACGCCAGCGCCAGGGAGAACGAGATCTTGGCGACCTCCGGCCGGGTCATCTCGCCCGAGCGCAGTGAAGGCATGATCGGGCGCAAGCCGTCGTGGAAGACGCTCACGTTCCGGTTGACCAACACCGTGGACAGGGCTCCCATGGCCGCGAACAGCGGAACCGCCGGGAGCAGCGGGATGGGGAGGTTCACCTCGGATCCCAGCACTGCGTCACCTCTCTTGTCGATGGGCCGACCCGGGCGGGCCGGCGGCGGACACCCGCGCAGGTGGCGGGGCCGCCCGTGTCACATGTGGCTTCCGCCGTTGACGTTCAGCTGCGCGCCGGTCATGAACGACGACTCGTCGCCGGCGAGGAACAGCACGCTGTCGGCGATCTCGTCCGGGCGTCCCAGACGGCCCAGGGCTGCCTGCCCGGGCATCGCGGCACGGACCTCCGGCGCGAAGCTGTCGAGCATCGGGGTCTCGATGCAGCCCGGGTTGATCACGTTGGCCCGGATGCCGGCCGAGGCGGCGAACTTCGCCACCGACTTGGTCAGGCAGATCACCGCGGCCTTGGAGGCCGCATAGCTCGCGCCGCTGGTCGTCCCGCCGACCAGTCCGGCGCGGGAGCCGATGTTGACGATCGAGCCGCCCGCGGGCATGTGCGGGATCACGGCCTTACACATCAGCCAGGTGCCGCGCACGTTGACGTCGAAGACGCGGCTCCAGGACTCGGGGTCGATCTCGTCCAGGCGGCGGGGGTCGACGATGCCGGCGAAGTTGACCAGCGCCTCGATGGAGCCCCGCTCGGCGGCGAAGCCGTCGACGACCCGCGAGACGTCCTCGGGCGAGGTGACGTCGAGGACGAGCGGCGTGCCCCCGACCTCCTCGGCCACGGCCGCCACCGCATCGGCCGCGATGTCGGCGACGCCGACGTGGGCGCCCTCGCGGGCCAGGGCTCGCACGCTGGCGATGCCCATCCCGCCCGTCGCTCCGGTCACCAGCACGGTCCGTCCGGTCAAGCGCTGCACAGTCTGTCTCCTCTGTCGTCGGGTCGTCCGAAACATAATGACGTTATGACGACCTGCTCGTCCAGCACCCGACCGCCATTCGGAGGGTTTCGCCCCGGACGCAGGTGGGCCGGGGCCCTCTCGGACCCCGGCCCACCGCCGGTCAGACCACCGGTGGCGTCACTGGCACGCCGGTGCGGCGTCCTCACAGGCTGCCGCGACCGCGTCGGGCAGCTCCTTCTTCCACGCGTCGTCGTACGCCTGGCTGAGGTTGTTCTGGACCACGGCCAGCGCAGGGACACCGATCCAGTCCGGGACGTCCTTGCCGATCAGCGTGAGCATCATGGCCCGCGCCTCCGCGACACCCTGGTCGTAGGGCCGCTGGGCACCGACGCCCTTGAGGTACTCGCCGGTGGCGATGTCCGTCGCGGCCTGGTCACCCAGGTCGATCGTGGTGACGGGGATGTTCTTGCCCTGGGCGCGCAGTGCGGCGATGACGCCGGCGGCGGGGCCGTCCCAGACCGCGAAGACACCCTGCACGTCGGGGTTGGCCGTGAGGAAGTTGGCCGCCACGTCACCGGCCTGGTTCGGGTCGGTGAACGACGCCTCCTTGATCTTCACGTCCGGGCGGTTCTCCGCGAACCAGTCCTTGACACCCTTGGTGCGCTGGTTGGTGACGAAGAACGTGATGCCGAAGTCGATGATGCCGACCGTGCCACCCTCGGGGATGTAGCAGGCGAGCTTCGCGGCGGCGATCTGGCCGTTGCCCTGGCTGTCGGCGGAGATCACCGACTGGTAGTCGTCGGGCGCCGTGAGGCCCTTGGCGGCGTTGTCCATGAAGACCAGCTTGATGCCGGCCTCACCGACCTTCTTGTACGCCGGAGCGGTCGCGACGTCGTCCACGGGGATGCTCACGATGCCGTCAGGGTGGAGCTGGATCGCGTTCTGGATGTTCGCGATCTGCTTGTCGACCTTGAAGTTGGCCTCGGTGTTGCTGATGATGTCGACGTTGTACTTGGAGAACTCGTCGGTGAGCCCACGGGTCTGACCGTTGGGCCAGTCACCGGCGAACTGGAAGACGATGGCGACCTTGAAGTTGCCGTCCTTGATCTTCTGGGCGTCCTCGTCGGAGATCGCCACGTCGTCCGGCGACGCGGCGGGCTCGCCGTTGGGGCCTTCACCGACGACCTCCTTGGGCTGGAGGGCGGGCACCGCGGTGGCCGCGTCCTCGGCGCACGCAGGATTGTCGGCGTTGGTGTCGGTGACGGCCTCCTTTTCACTTCCCGAGGATCCCGAGCTGCAGGCGGCGGTCAAGAGAAGCACCGCCGCCGTCGACGCCAGCATGGCGGAGATGCGCCTTTTCTGAGTAGTCACTGGACTCCTTGAAGTCGGCCCCGATACGAGGCTGGTCGAGGGGGTTCTTTCCGCTCGGGAAGGTTCCTCCGTAGTTGCCCATGTGCAGTCGCCGTGCGCCTTGCGCCAGCGCGCTGCACCAGTGTGACGCGAGTCACGTGGAGAAGTATGCGCACATGTTCGCATATCCGTCTAGAGAACTGCTGATTTTCGTTGCCCGCGAACAAAACGGGCCAGGAGCCGTCGACGCGGCCCCGAAAAGGCGCGTTCCTCGGCATGGCGACGGAACGACTACCGCGCACTGTGCACATCGTGCATTATGACTGCACGGCATGCACACTAGTGGAACCTTGCGCCGAGCGGAAGGCGCCGACGACGACGGAGGTACGCATGGAGTTCATCGACATCGACGCGGACGGCGCGCGGGCGCTGCTCGCCAGCGTCGGCACCGAGATCCACCGGGTCGAGCACGAGGGCAGCGCTGAGGAGGCCCGGCTCGTCGCCGAGGCGCTCGGCGAGGACGAGCGCCACGTGCGGGGGACCTTCGATGCCACGGCACCGGAGGCCGGCGAGGAGCACGCCGCGCACTGCGCCTGGCACACCAACGCCGTCGTCGAGGCGCACACGTTCACCTCCGGCCGCGGCCTCTTCCAGTTCTGGACCTCCCAGGGCGCGGTCAGCGTGGTGCTGACGGCCGGCGACCTGCTCGTCAACCGCGGCGCCGAGCACCGATTCCTCCCTCTCGGCGACCAGCAGCTGCGGCTGCGCTACTCCGGCCCTCCGGACGCCGACTTCGGGTACGTCGACACCGGTCGCAGCCCGATGCCGTGGCCGGCTGTCTCGTGACGCAGATTGTCGCCATCGTCGTCTCGTTGGCCATCGCGGTCGTTGGCATCGTGTTGTTCGTGCGGGCGATCCGCTCGATCATCGGGGTGATGAAGGTCGGGCAGCCGGCCTCGCGCAGCGATGACCCGGGTCGTCGTACGGTGACGCTGCTCAAGGAGTCGTTGCTGCATACCCGGATGCTGCAGTGGCACTGGGTGGGTGCGGGGCACTGGTTCATCTTCACGGGTTTCGGGTTGTTGTTCTTCACCCTGGTCACGGCCTTCGGCCAGCTGTTCGAGGCGTCGTTCCAGCTGCCGCTGATCGGGCACTTCTTCTTGTGGGAGTGGCTGACCGAGTTCGTGACGTTGGTGATGATCATCGCGATCGTGGCGTTCATCGGCTACCGGGTGACCCGGCCGTCGGAGCGGGTCCGCGGTCCGCGTGGGCGGTTCTTCGGCTCCACGATGTGGCAGGCCTACTTCGTCGAGCTGGTGATCTTGGGCGTCGGGTTGTGCATCGTCACGCTGCGCGGTCTCGAGTACGCCCTGGAGGACGGCTCGAGGTTCCACTACCCGCTGACGTTCTGGCTGGGCGAGGCGTTCACGGGGATGTCGCACGGCTCCTTGGAGAACGCGATCTACTTCGTGTCGATGTTGAAGATCCTGATCTCCTTCATCTGGATGATCACGATCTCGTTGAACCTGACGATGGGTGTGGCCTGGCACCGGTTCCTGGCGTTCTTCAACATCTGGTTCAAGCGCGAGTCCTCGGGGCGCACCGCGCTGGGCGCGGTCAAGCCGCTCACCGTCGAGGGCAAGGCGATCAGCCTCGACGACATCGACGACCTCGACGAGGACTCGGTGCTCGGCGTCGGGTCCATCGAGGACTTCAGCTGGAAGGGCATCCTCGACTTCACCTCGTGCACCGAGTGCGGCCGCTGCCAGTCGCAGTGCCCGGCGTGGAACACCGAGAAGCCGCTCTCGCCCAAGCTGATGATCACCGCGCTGCGCGACCACGCGCACGCCAAGGCGCCCTACCTCCAGGCCACCCAGAACGAGACGACCGACGACCAGCGCGCCGCGCTGCTCGAGGGCAACGACACCCTCACCCGTGAGGTCGAGCGGCCGCTGGTCGGCGACACCGGTGACGACTGGTTCTACATGCCCGAGAACGGCTCCGCGGTGATCGACCCCGACGTGCTCTGGTCGTGCACCAACTGCGGTGCCTGCGTGCAGCAGTGCCCGGTCGACATCGAGCACGTCGACCACATCATCGACATGCGCCGCTACCAGGTCCTGGTCGAGTCCAACTTCCCCGCCGAGCTCAACGGGCTGTTCAAGGGCCTGGAGAACAAGGGCAACCCGTGGAACATGTCGCCCAGCGCACGCCTGGACTGGGCCAAGGGCCTCGACTTCGAGGTCAAGGTCGTCGGCGAGA
>JAOPXG010000043.1 GCA_025965275.1 Nocardioides sp. | reverse complement strand
TGCACATCCGCATCGCCCGGGGCGTGCACAAGGTCGGCCGGGTCTTCCTCGTCGATGTCAACGCCGACCGGCTGAAGATGTCGGCCGACGCCGTCCAGCCCGACGAGACCATCAACGGCGCCGAGGTAAACGTGGTCGAGCGGGTCATGGAGCTCACGGGGGGCCGGGGCGCGGACGTCGTGATCACCGCGACCGCTGCCAACGTCACGCAGGAGCAGGCCATCGCCATGGCCGCCCGCAACGGTCGCATCTCGTTCTTCGGCGGGCTGCCCAAGACCAACCCGACGATCACCTGCGACTCCAACATCGTGCACTACCGCCAGCTGCACATCCACGGCGCCAACGGCTCCGCCCCTGAGCACAACAAGCGGGCGCTGGAGTACATCTCGACCGGCCAGGTCCCGGTGAAGGACCTGATCACGACGCACCTCCCCCTGGACCGCGTCCTCGACGCGTTCGCGATCGTCCAGGCCGGCGAGGCCATCAAGGTCACGGTCGAGCCGTAGCCGACGAAGTCGGTCGACGACGAGGGGCCCGCACCGGTGCACGGTGCGGGCCCCTCGTCGGGGCGGTCAGGCGACGCTGACCGCGCTCCACGCCGCTGCGACGGTGGCGTACTGCGTGCTGGTGGCGCCGTACAGGTCCTTCGCGGCGTTCAGGGTGGCGGTCCGGGCCTGTGAGTACGTCGTACCCGAGGTCATGTAGACCGTCAGCGCCCGGAACCAGATCTTCTGCGCGGCGTCGCGGCCGATGCCGGTGATCGTCGAGCCGTTGCACGTCGGGCTGTTGTGCGCGACGCCGTTGATCGTCTTGGCACCGGAGCCCTCGGCGAGCAGGTAGAAGAAGTGGTTGCCCACGCCCGACGAGTAGTGCACGTCGAGGTTCTTCGTGTTGCTGCTGTAGCAGTTCGGCGAGCTGCCGTCCGCGATCGGGTTGTCCATCCGGCGGAAGCCGGCGTGGTTGGCGAGGTCGAACTCCTCACCGATCAGGTAGTCGCCCGGGTCGTTGGCGTTGGCGGCGAAGAACTCCACCATGGTGCCGAAGATGTCCGAGGTCGCCTCGTTGAGGCCGCCCGACTCACCGGAGTAGGTCAGCCCCGCGGTGTTCTCGGTGACGCCGTGCGACATCTCGTGACCCGCGACGTCCAGCGAGACCAGCGGCCCGTAGCTGGTGCCGTCGCCGTCGCCGTACGTCATCTTGGTGCCGTCCCAGAAGGCGTTGACGTAGCCGCTGCCGTAGTGGACCCGGTTGTAGGAACCGGTGCCGTTGCCGAAGATGCCGTTGCGGCCGTGCACCTGGTTGTAGTAGTCCCAGGTCTCGTTGGTGCCGTACTGCGCGTCGACCGCCGCCGACTCGCGGCTGGCGGTGGTGCCGGTGCCGAACGACGTGTCCGGGCTGGTGAAGAGGGTGCCGGTCTGGCAGCCCGACCCGAAGATCTGGCAGAGGACCGAGTCCTCCTTGTTGTTCATGTCGGTCGTGTACGTGTTGCCGCGGGTCGGGTCCTTGAGCTGGTACGTCGAGCCCGACTGCGTGAGCTGCAGCGGGACCGTGCCGCTGTAGAGCGACTGGCCGGTGCCGTCGACGTTCTCGATCTGCTGCTCGCGGCGGATCACGGCGCCGGTCTTCGCGTCGACGTACGTCGCGAGGCGGCTCGGCGTGCCGTCCTGCTGGGTGCCGCCGGTGACGACCTCCCAAGCCAGGCGGGCGGTGCCGGAGGTGGCGTCGACGACGAGGCGGGTCGACTTCGCCGACGTCATGCCGGTGATCGTGCGGGTCGCCTTCGCCGGGGCGAGGGCGCGGGCCGACGCGGCGCCGGCAGTGAGGGCCGGCGTCGTCGCGACGTGCACGGCGCTGTCGAGGGTCTGGCTGACCCCACGCCAGCCAGACTCGGCGCCACGGTGCACGACGAGGTCGCCGCCGAGGACGGGGAGGCCGCGGTAGCTGCGGTCCAGGCGGACGTGCGTGCTGCCGTCGGCGTCGCGGATCGTGTCCGTGACCGTGTAGGTGATGCCCACGGTCTCGAGAGCGGCGCGGGGGTGCTGCTGGAGTGCGTCGATCGCGGCGGCGGCGACGCCCTTCGGGGCGGCGGGCCCCGCCGTGCTGCCGGCCTGGATGCCGATGACGCTGAGTGCGAGTACCGCCGCGGCGGCGGTGCCCAAGGTTCTGCGCATGAAAGGTCCCTCTCATCGATGGTGGGCTGCTGGACCCGCAGCCTTGCCACGCCCAACGAGAGGGAAAACGAGGGGCTATGTGCGGATTCCTGCAATGCACGAACCTGCAGAACCGGCGATCTTCCGGCAGATCAGGCCAGATCGAGGAAGTGTTCCAGCCCGACGGTCAGCCCGGGATGGTCCGCGATCGCCCGCAGTCCGGTGAGCACGCCGGGGGTGAACGACGCCCGGTCGAGCGAGTCGTGACGGATCGTGAGCGTCTCGCCGACGCCACCGAGGATGACCTCCTGGTGGGCGACCAGGCCGCGCACGCGCAGCCCGTGCACCCGGATCCCGTCGACGTCGGCACCACGGGCGCCGTCGAGGGCGGTGCTGGTGGCGTCGGGCACCGGCCCGAGACCCGCCTCTCGGCGCGCGGCGGCGACCAGCTCCGCCGTACGGCGTGCGGTGCCCGACGGCGCGTCGGCCTTGTCGGGGTGGTGCAGCTCGACGATCTCGACCGACTCGTAGAACGGCGCCGCGGCGACCGCGAAGCGCATCATCAAGATCGCGCCGATGGAGAAGTTGGGGGCGATGAGGACGCCGGTCCCGGGCGCGTCGGCCAGCCAGCCGCGCAGCGTGTCGAGGCGCGCATCGTCGAAGCCGGTGGTCCCGACGACGGCGTGGATGCCGTGGCCGACGCAGAACTCGAGGTTGGCCATGACCACGTCGGGGTGGGTGAAGTCGACGACGGCCTGGGCACCCGACGACACCAGGTCGTCGATCGCGTCGCCGGCGTCGATCGCCGCCACCAGCTCCAGGTCGTCGGCCGCCTCGACCGCACGACAGACCTCGGCCCCCACCCTGCCCCGCGCTCCGAGCACGCCCACCTTCGTCACGCCGGACAACCTACTCGGCCCGGCCAGGTGGGCGAGCCACACCCGCAGGGGTGAGCCTGTGCTGCGGGCCCTCTCCCACTTCTGGCAGTCTGGGGCCATGGCGCTGCAGACCGTTCCGCCCCGGATCCGCTGGGCGGTGGACCTGATGGACGTCCAACCGACCGATCACATCCTCGAGATCGGCTGTGGCCCCGGCGCCGGAGCGGAGCTGATCTGCGAGCGTCTCGAGTCCGGCAAGCTGTTCGCGATCGACCGCTCCGAGTCGGGCGTCGACCGCACCAAGCGGCGCTGCGCCCGCTACATCGAGGACGGGCGGCTCACCGTCCGCCAGATCGACCTGGCCACCCTGCGGGTGCCGGTCAAGCGGCTCAACAAGGTCTTCGCGTTCAACGTGAACCTCTTTTGGGTGCGCGCCTGTGCCGATGAGGTGGCGCTGCTCCACGAGCGACTCGTGCCCGGTGGGGCGATCTACCTGTTCTACGAAGCCAACCGGCCCGAGCTGGTGCCGACCATCGTGCGCAAGGCGTCGGCCGCGCTCGCCGAGGGCGGGTTCCGGGTCTCGGTCGTCGACCAGAAGGCACCGCCGGTCGTCGGCATCATCGGTCGCCGTTAAGGCAATTTCCTTATGTGATCTTGCATTAGGTTATTCCCTAATCTAGGCTCACATCAGGAGGTGCCCGATGACCGACTGCTTCGTCCTCACCGTCGACCAGCGCGGCAGCCGCCGCGACGTGGACCGGATCCCGGAGACGCTGGCGGCGCTCGACGGCGTCCCGATGCTGCTGCCCTTCGAGCGGACCGTGGGCGACGAGTTCCAGGGCGTGCTCGACGAGCCGGAGTCGCTCCCCCGCGTCGTCGAGCTGCTGCTGCGCGAGGACGCGTGGAACATCGGCATCGGCGTCGGCGCGATCGAGCGCCCGCTCCCCTCGCATGCGCGGGCCGGCCGCGGACCGGCGTACCTCCTGGCCCGCGACGCGGTCACCGCCGCCAAGAGCAGCCCCTGGCACCTGCGCGTCGTCGGCGACCACCCGGCCGCTCGGGCCCTGGAGACCACGCTCTGGCTGTGGGCGACGGTCCTCGCCCGTCGTACGCCGCGGGGCTGGGAGGTCGCCGACCTGGTCGCGGAGGGCCTGTCGTACGGCGACGCCGGCGAACGGCTCGGCATCAGCCAGTCGGCCGTCAGCCAGCGCGCCCAGGCGGCGGGGATCATCGAGGCCAGGCGGGCCCGCGAGCTCGTCACGGACCTGGCCGGTTGCCTGCTCGGGAAGGAGCCCTCATGAGTGCGGAGAACTGGGGAGCGCTGGTGCTCGTGCTCCTGGCGTTCGGCCTGGCCTGTGCGGCCGTTGCCTGGTCGTCGGCCGGGCGCAGGATCTGGGCGCCCGCGGCGCTCCTGACCCTGGTCGCGGCCGGAGCCGTCGCCGCTGCCCCCGACGACGTCGTGGTCGACGGGCACAGGCTGACCACGCTCCTGGTCGTGCTCGGCGGACTGCTCGCCGTCGCCGGCGGCGGGCCGCTCACCGCACTGGTCTTCGACCTCGTCGACCGGCGCGAGCTCCCCGCCGACTCGATGCAGCAGGCCGGCAGCGTGCTCCGCGGCGGCGCCTGGATCGGCGCCCTCGAGCGCGGCGCGATCTACGCGACCCTGGTCGCCGGCTGGCCCGAGGGCGTGGCCGTGGTGCTCGCGGTCAAGGGCCTCGGCCGCTACCCCGAGCTGCGCGCGGCCGAGGACGGCGTGCGCACCGGCGCCGCCGAGCGCTTCATCATCGGCACCTTCGCCAGCGTGCTCTGGGCGTGTGCCTGCGCGGGTGTCGTGGTGCTGGTGCGCGGCTGACCCGACGCTCGGCTCGAGGGCCGGGCGGTGACAGCGCGCCGGGAAGCGGTCGGTCAGGTGCTGGCGGAATCGGCCTGTGCGGAAGGCTGGCCGGCCTTCGACGCGAACTGACGCAGGAGCTGGTCCTCGGCGCGATTGAGGTAGTCGAGGAGCACGGCGACGGCCTCCTGGCTGCGCCCAGCCTCCACCAGCGTCGCGATGCGCTCGTTGTCGCCGATGTACGGCTCGTAGAAGTCGCGCACCGTAGGCATCACGTGGAAGGCCAGTCGGAGCTCGGCCAGCAGCTGGCTCATGATCTCGTCGATCCGGGTGCTGTCGGCCAGTGCGGCGATCGAGCGGTGGAAGTGCATGTTGGCGGTTCCGACGCCGTCCCAGTCCCCCCGCTCGGCCGCAGCGACGCCCATGGTCACGGCCGAGCGCACGTGCGAGACGCCCGGGGCGCGGCCGCGGCCGGCGTCGGCCGACTCGCCCCAGAACTGGAGAGCGGCTCCCTCGAGGGCCCGGCGCATCCGGTAGATGTCGACGACGTCGGCCTCGGTCAGCACGCGCACGAAGACGCCGCGGTTCAGCTCGTGGACCACGAGCCGCTCGTGGCTCAGCAGGCGAAAGGCCTCACGGAGGGTGTTGCGCGAGACCTGGAGCGCATCCGCGATGGAGTCCTCGGCCAGCTTCGCGCCGGGCAGGACCCGGCCCTCCATCACCATGTCGCGAAGGATGTCCGCGACCTTCGCGGCCGTCGAGGAGCGCGCGAGCGAGCGCCGCGCCGAGATCAGCTCCGCGGTCCAGCCTGACGGATCTGCCATGTCCTCACCTTTCCGATACCCACCCTCGGCGCCCGGGTCATCGTCCCAAGACGACGGCGCCCGCGGGGGCGTATGCCCCTGGTTCACAAGAATGTCACATCAGTGCATTGCAGGATCGTTCAACAAACCTTAGGCTCAACCAGCCGCTGCGCCGTGGTAGCGCGCGAACGAGGAGGGCCCGTTGTCGACTGCACAGCTTGAACTGAAGTCCGTCGAGAAGGTGTTCGGCGACGCCGTCGCCGTCCACCCCACGGACCTGGAGGTCCACGACGGGGAGTTCCTCTCGATCATCGGCCCCAGCGGCTGTGGCAAGACCACGACGCTGCGGATGATCGCCGGCCTGGAGTCGCCGAGCGGGGGCCGGATCAGCTTCGACGGCAAGGACATCACCGCCGTCCCGCCCCACCGCCGCGAGTTCGGGATGGTGTTCCAGAAGTTCGCGCTCTTCCCGCACATGGACGTCGCGGCGAACATCGCGTACGGCCTGAAGCTGCGGAAGGTGTCCAAGCGGGAGATCGGCACGCGCGTCGACGAGATGCTCGAGCGCGTGGGACTCACCGCCTTCAAGCACCGCAACGTGACCACGCTGTCGGGCGGCCAGCAGCAGCGCGTGGGGATCGCCCGGGCACTGATCACCAGGCCCCGTGTCGTCCTCCTCGACGAGCCGACCGGAGCGCTGGACGCCAAGCTCCAGCTCGCGATGCAGTCGCAGCTCAAGCAGCTGCAGCGCGACCTCGGCCTGACGTTCATCCACGTCACCCACAACCAGAGCGAGGCGCTCGCCATCGCCGACCGCGTCGTGGTCATGAACGTCGGCTCCATCGAGCAGGTCGGACGGCCCGAGGAGGTCTTCGAGCGGCCCCAGACCCGGCACGTGGCCGAGTTCGTGGGTCGCAACAACATCCTCGACGGCACCGTCAGCGCCGATGGGAGCACCTTCTCCTGCGCGCTGGGCGAGCTGCCGCTGGCGACGCCCTGGGCCGCGGGACCGGCGACCGCCGTCCTGCGGGCGGACGCCATCTCGGTCCACCCCGGCGAGGGCTACCCCCACCGCGCCGAGGTCGAGCTGCAGGCGCTGGAGTACACCGGCGCCCGCGTGTCGTGGTTCACCAGCGCCAACGGCTGCGACATCACGATCGACGTCTCCGCACGCGCCACCCAGTCGGTGGCCCCTGAGCTCGGGAACCGCTATCCCATCTGGCTCCGCCCCGGCGAGCTGCACCTCATCGACGACCACCACACGCGCTGACCCGCGTCACTGACAGGAGAATTGCCATGCAAGCACAATTCGGAAGGCGCTCGTTCCTCAAGGGCGGTGTCGGCGCGACGCTCGGAGCTGGTGTCCTGCTCGGAGGCGGCAGCGCCCTCCTCGCGGCCTGCGGGTCGAGCGGCTCGGGGTCGTCGGCGGCCGGATCCGCACGCAGCCTGGGCCTCAGCCTGACCACGGACCCGCGCATTCTCGCCGGCTTCAAGAAGAAGACCGGCAAGGTGATGCAGGGCCAGGCCGACACGGTCGGGAACATGCAGGTCCAGTGGGCCCAGGGTGCCTACCGTCAGCTGGACGTGCTGGAGCCCAACGCCCAGTGGGTCGGCCCGATCCAGGGCAACAACCTCTTCAAGCCCGTCCCCGTGTCCGACGTCCCGCTGTGGACCGACGACGTGCTGCCGCTCTTCCGCAAGGCCGGTGCGCCCGGCTACGTGAAGGAGTCGGGCTGGCCGCTCAAGACCGTCTACACCGAGCAGGCTCTGGAGAGCAACGCGCTCGACGAGTTCACCATGGTGCCGACGTGGTTCGGCTTCGACGCCTTCGGCTACCTGGAGAACCGGGTCACCGAGGGTGAGGACATGGACTCCTACGGCCTGATCTTCGACAAGCGCTACGCCGGCAAGGCCGCGCTCTTCGACGACGCCATCCAGACGCCGCTGAAGGTGGCGACCTACCTGCAGGGATCGGGCCAGTACTCGTTCGACGGCCCGCTGGGCAACCTGACGAAGGACGACCTCGCGATCGTCTTCGAGTTCCTCGACGAGATGAAGGCACGCAAGCAGTTCCGCCTGCTGTGGAACGACTTCGGCCAGCTCGTGGACCTCCTGGTCTCCGAGGAGGTATGGGTCTGCGACGCGTGGTCCAGCGCCGTGTACGCCGCCAACGCCGCCGGCGCCAAGGCCCGGTTCGTCGACAACCCGACCGAGGGCAACAACGCCTGGTGGTACGGCGTCCTCGTCTCCCCCGAGACGAAGAACTACGAGACCGTCGTCGACTACATCGACTACTGGCTGGGTGGCGAGCCGCACAAGATCATGGCTCCGCAGGGCTACTACTCCCCGCGCCCCGACCTGGTGAAGCCGCTCATCGAGAACACCTTCACCACCGACCCCGACGTCTCCGACTGGGACTACTGGTACGCCGGCGCCACCGACAAGCGGCCCTCGCTGGAGTCCCGGATCCAGAACACCGCCGAGTGGCAGCAGTACCCGGACGAGTTCGCCGAGTACTCGCGCCTCTGGACCGAGTTCACCGCCAGCTGACCCGAGAGGCACTGAAAAGGACCACGATGACGACGACGACGACCGAGACCGGGACCAGGTCTCCCTCACTCCGCGGGGCCAGGGGACGGAAGGCTCTCCCCCCACTCCTGGCATGGCCCGCGCTGATCTGGATCTCGGTCTCGGTCATCGTGCCCGTCGCCTTCGTGGTCACCGTCGGGTTCTGGCGCCTGGACGGCTTCGAGCTGGTCCACGACTGGGACCCGTCCACCTACTCCCAGATGCTCACCGACTCGACCTTCTGGGGCATCGTCTGGTGGACGGTGCGCACCTGGGTGACGGTGCTCGCGCTGATCCTCGGCATCGGCATCCCGGCGGCGTACTTCATCGCCCGCCACGTGCGGTCGCTGTCCATGCAGACCGCCATCCTGATGCTGACCGTGCTGCCGTTCTGGGTCAGCTACGTCATCCGGATCATCACCTGGATCCCGATGTTCGGCAACAAGGGCGTGCTGAACGGTGCGCTCGTCAAGCTGGGCATCCTGGACAGCCCGAGCTCGGCGTTCCTCTACAACGCGGTAGCGATGACGATCGCCCTGGTGTCGATGTACATCGTGTTCATCGTCGGCCCGGTCTACTTCGGGCTCTCGCGGATCGACGCCGACACCCTCGCGGCCTCGCGCATGTCGGGGGCCTCACCGTGGGCGACGTTCTGGAGGGTCGAGCTCCCCCTCGCCAAGCCGGGGATCGTCGCCGGCTCGTTCTTCGCGACCGTCTTCCTGCTCGGCGACTTCGCGACCGAGCAGATCGTGGGCGGCGCGACCAACCCGATGCTGGCCGGGCTGTCCCTGCGGTACGCCGAGACCCTCCAGTGGCCCATGGCGGCAGCGGTCTCCGCCGCACTGCTCGTGATCGCCCTGGTGCTCATCTGGCTGCTCAGCCGTGTCCACGACCTGCGGAAGGAGGTCTGAGCCGTGGAGGTGCAGACCCGAGGACAGCGGATCTTCAAGGTCGTCAGCATGGGGTTCCTCCTGCTGGTCCTGATCGCGCTCTACGCGCCGCTGCTGGTGATGACCAGCCTGTCCTTCACCGAGGACCAGACGTCGACGTTCCCACCGACGGACCTGTCGCTGATCTCCTACGAGAAGCTGCTGCACCCCGACCGGATCGAGCTCTTCAAGATCGCCGGCGAGCCGATCACCGACTACTGGGGCCCGCTCCAGCTCTCCTTGCTGCTGGGGGCCCTCACGGCCGTCGTGGCGACGGTGCTGGGACTCTCGGCCGCCATCGCGTTCCGCCAGCAGTTCCGCGGCCGCAACTCGCTGTTCTTCGTCCTGCTGCTCGGCATGATCGCGCCCGGCATCGTGGTCGGCCTCGGCATCCGGCTCCTGGCCACCGCGATCGACCTCGAGCCGCGTTGGTACACCACGGGGCTGCTGGTGCACGTCGGGTGGACGCTTCCGTTCTCGTTCGTGATCTTCATGATCTTCCTCAACCGCTTCGACCGGCAGATCGAGGAGGCGGCGTCCATGCTCGGCGCCACGGCGCTGCAGGTCTTCCGCCACGTCACGCTCCCGATCCTGCGCCCTGCGGTGCTCGCGTCCCTGCTGTTCGGCTTCACGCTCTCCTTCGACGAGCTCCAGCGCAGCGCCTTGGCGCTGGGTCAGGACATCTCGCTCCCCCGCGCCCTCGTCTCAGTGACGACGATCCGCGTGACACCCGTCGTCTACTCCCTGGGCGCGATCATCGCGATCGCCTCCCTGGCGCTGGTGCTGGTCTACCTGATCATGTTCGAGAGGGACGCCAAGAAGCTCTACGTTCCCGCCGCGGCGAAGGACGACGAGTGATGGAGCGCCCGACGCCGGTCGAGTCCGCCGACCTGCTGCCAGAGCTGTCGCCCGAGCTGAACCTGCTGCTGGCGCGCATGCGTGAGGTCCCCCTGGGCGAGGCCGCCGTCGCCATGTCGTTCGACCCGAGCCGAGGAGTGGAGCAGTGAACAGCGACCTCGACATCCTCACCGCCCGTACGGCGATCCGGCGCGGCGACCTGTCGCCCGTGGAACTGACCCAGGCCTGCCTGGCCCGCATCGACGAGGTCGACGGTGCCGTCAACGCCTACGTCGAGGTCTACGCCGAGGACGCGCTCGCCGCCGCCCAGCAGGCCGAGGACGAGATCGGGCGCGGCGTCGACCGCGGCCCGCTCCACGGCATCCCGGTCGCGGTCAAGGACCTCTTCGACGTCGCCGGCCGCGTGACCGGGGCGGGTTCACGGTCGCTGGCCGACGCGCCGCCGGCCGCCTTGGACGCCCACAGCGTCGGGCTGCTCCGCGAGGGCGGCGCGGTCATCCTGGGCAAGACCCACACCCACGAGTTCGCGTTCGGGTCGACCACGCCGCAGACGGGCAACCCCTGGGACCTCGACCGGGTCCCGGGCGGCTCCAGCGGCGGCTCGGCGGCCGCACTGGCCCTCGACACCTGCCTCATGGCGCTCGGCACGGACACCGCCGGCTCCATCCGGATGCCCGCCGCGTTGTGCGGCGTCGTCGGCATCAAGCCCACCTACGGCCGGGTGAGCAAGTCCGGCATCGCGCCGCTGAGCTGGTCCCTCGACCACGCCGGGCCGCTCACGCGCTACGTCGCCGACGCCGCGGCAGCGCTGCAGGTGATGGCCGGGCACGACCCCGCCGACGTGGGATCGCGCGACGTGCCGGTCCCGGACTACCTGGCCCGCCTCGGCGACGGGGTCGACGGCCTCACGATCGCCGTGCCGGTCAACCACTACGCGGAGAACCTCAGCCCCGGCATGCAGGAGGCCTACGAACAGGCCGTCGCGGTGCTCGAGCAGCTGGGCGCGACCGTCGTCCCGGTCGAGCTCCCCCTCGCGCCGGCGTACATGGGCGCCACGTTCGCGATCATGATGGCCGAGGCCAGCGCCTACCACCGGCACCGCCTCGGTCCGCTGGGCGACCTCTACACCGAGGACGTCCGCACACTGCTGGAGGCGGGCCTGAGCCTGCCGGCGGTGGACTACGTCGACGGGCAGCGCACCCGCGGCCTGGTCCAGGCCGAGTGGCAGCAGATCCTGTCCACCGCGGACGTCGTGGTCGTCCCCACTCTCCCGACCTCCGCCGCTCTGCGGGGCGCCGCGGTCCTGGACATCACCGACAGCTACTCCGAGTCGATCATGAGCTCCTACGTACGGCTGTCGTGCCCGGCGAACCTGACCGGGCTGCCCGCGCTCTCGGTGCCCTGCGGCGTGGACGCCCAGGGCCTCCCGCTCGGCCTGCAGATCATCGGTCGCGCGTTCGACGAGGCGACCGTCCTCCAGGTCGGCGCGGCGTACGAGCGGGCCACCACCTGGCACCAGCTGCGTCCGCCGTCGCCGGAGGCCCACGCCGGGAGTGGACAGCGGTGACCGCTGCTCCTCTCGCGGTCGACCTGAACTGCGACCTCGGCGAGTCCTACGGCGCCTGGCGCCTCGGCGACGACGCCGCCATGCTGGCGCTGGTGAGCAGCGCCAACGTCGCGTGCGGGTTCCACGCCGGTGACCCGACCGTGATCCGGCAGACCACCGCGACCGCGGCCGCCGAGGGCGTGACGATCGGCGCCCACGTCGGCTACCCGGACCTGGCCGGCTTCGGCCGCCGTTTCATGGACATGTCGCCGGAGTCCCTGGCCGACGCGGTGCTCTACCAGATCGCCGCGCTCGAGGGCTTCGCCCGGGCCGCCGGCCAGCACGTCGCCTACGTGAAGCCGCACGGCGCGCTCTACAACACCGTGGTCCACCACGTCGGCCAGGCACGGGCCGTCGTCCGGGCGACCAAGACCTTCGACCCCTCGCTGAAGATCCTCGGCCTCCCCGGCTCTGCCGTGTTGGCCGCGGCCCGCGAGGAAGGGCTCGGGGTGGTCACCGAGGCGTTCGCCGACCGGGCGTACACCCCCGAGGGGACCCTGGTCAGCCGGTCCGAACCCGGCGCCGTCCTCACCGACGTCGAGCACGTGGCTCGTCGGGCGACCCGGATGGTCACCCATCGCGAGGTGGAGGCGATCGACGGCAGCGTCATCCGCATCGACGCCGACTCCCTCTGCATCCACGGCGACAGCCCGGGCGCGGTCGAGATGGCCCACGCCGTCCGCGCCGGGCTGACCGCAGCGGGTGTCGAGATCCGAGCATTTGCGCGGTGAGGTTCATGCGCTGCGGTGACGTCGGCGTACTCGTCGAGCTGGCCACTCTCGAGGACGTGCTGTCGCTCCATGCAGACCTGGAGGCCCGCCCGGTCCCCGGATTGGTGGACCTGGTGCCGGCACTGGAGACCCTGCTCGTGAGGTTCGACCCCGACGTCGCCACCCCGGAGCAGGTCTGCCAGGACATCAGGTCCCGGTCCCCGGAACGGGCGCAGCGGCAGACCGGAGAGGTGCTGACGGTGCCCGTCCGGTACGACGGCGAGGACCTCGAGGCGGTGTCCTCGCTGCTCGGGATCTCGGTGGCCGAGACCGTGCGTCGCCACACCGGTCAGGTCTGGACGGTGGCCTTTGCCGGCTTCTCCCCCGGCTTCGGCTACCTCGTCGGCGATGCCGGAGGGCTGGAGGTGTCACGACGCGCCAGCCCCCGCACCCGGGTGCCGGCGGGCGCCGTGGCGCTGGCCGGGGAGTTCACCGGCGTCTACCCGCGCGAGTCCCCCGGCGGATGGCGGATCGTCGGGCACACCACCCTCAAGGCGTGGGACCTTCACCGCGACCCGCCGGCCCTGCTGACGCCAGGGACACGGGTCAGCTTCGCGAGCGTGGACAGCGTTGCGTAGCGCGGAGCTGGTGGTGCTGCACGCGGGCCCCATGGCGACCATCCAGGACCTCGGCCGCCCCGGGCTGGCGAGGATCGGGGTCGGCGCCTCGGGCGCTGCGGACAGAGGGTCGCTCAAGCTCGCGAACCGGCTGGTGGGCAACCCCGAGGACGCCGCTGCCGTCGAGATCACCGTCGGCGACTTCTCGGCGTCCCCGACGCGGGACCTGCTGATGGCGGTGACCGGAGCCCCGGTCCCGATCTGGGTGGACGACCGCCCGGAGGGGTGCAACGCCGTCTTGCGCGTGAAGGCCGGGCAGACCCTCCGGGTCGGCTTCGCGTCCGCCGGCGTCCGGAGCTATCTGGGAGTCCGGGGCGGGATCGCGGTCCCCGCGGTGCTGGGCTCCCGGTCGACCGACACGATGGCGCACCTCGGCCCAGCGATCCTCGAGGACGGCGTACGGCTGCCGATCGGCGCGCCGCCGACCACCTATCCCACCGTCGACCAGGCAGTCATCCGGAGGCCGACCGGTGCGCGGCTACGGGTCATCATGGGTCCGCGCGACGACTGGTTCACCGCCGCCTCTCGCCGCGCGCTCGTCACCGAGCCGTGGACGGCCACCGCCGTCGGGGACCGGATCGGCATGAGACTGGCTGGACCGGTGCTCGAGCGGGTGGTGTCCCGAGAGCTCTCCAGCGAGGGGGTCGTCCGGGGGGCGCTGCAGGTCCCGCCGGGGGGCCACCCGACACTGATGCTGGCCGACCACCCGGTCACCGGCGGCTACCCCGTCATCGCGGTGGTGGTGGATGCGGACATCGACCGTGCTGCGAACATCCGACCCGGCGACACGTTGTTCTTCGAAGAGACAAGGAAGCAGGTCCTCACGTGAGTGCACCAGTGGAATCGTTGACCCCCGCCGAGGCGCGGCAGATGTTCCGCGACGGCCTGTCGGTGCCGACGAGCGGTTGGTGCACGGGCGTGACCCAGGCGAACCTGATCGCCGTGCCGAAGCAGTACGCCTACGACTTCCTGCTGTTCGCCCAGCGCAACCCCCAGTCCTGCCCGGTCATCGACGTCTCGGACCCGGGCTCCCCCCGCACCAGCCTCGCCCCCGGGGCTGACCTGCGCACGGACATCCCGGGCTACCGGATCATCGCCGACGGCGTCGTCGTCGAGGAGCGCTCCGAGGTCACCGAGCAGTGGACCGACGACATGGTCGCGTTCCTCATCGGCTGCAGCTTCACCTTCGAGCACGCACTGGTCGACGCCGGCGTGCCGGTCCGGCACCTGACCGCGGGCCGCAACGTGCCGATGTACCGGACGAACGTCGCCTCGCGGGCCGCGGGCGTCATGCACGGACCGATCGTCGTGTCGATGCGCGCGATCCCCGCCCGCCAGGTGGCGACCGCCGTCCAGGTGACGAGCCGCTACCCGACCATGCACGGCGCACCGCTGCACATCGGCGACCCTGCCTCCCTCGGCATCGCGGACCTGGCCTCTCCCGACTACGGCGACGCGCCGCTCATCGAGGACGGGGACGTCCCGGTTTTCTGGGGTTGCGGGGTCACGCCGCAGGCGATCGCCGTGGCGGCCGGCCTGCCGTTCGCCATCTCCCACGCCCCCGGCAAGATGATGATCACCGACGTGGCCGACAAGTTCTGGGCCGTCTGACGACGCTCCCACGTGGGCACGATCCTCGGGGTGGGGGCCGCTAGGAGGGCCCGACGATCGCGAGCACCTCGGGCCGGCCGAAGATGTCGGCCGCGACCTCGCGGACCTCCTCGAGGGTGACCGCGTCGATCCGGGCGATCACCTCGTCGATGCTCAGCAGCTCGTCGTGCACCAACTCGGCCTTGCCGAGCC
>JAOPXG010000042.1 GCA_025965275.1 Nocardioides sp. | reverse complement strand
CACGATGTCACGCCAGCCGAGCTCGGCCAGGTGGTGGACGAGGCTGTTGCCGACGATGCCGGCGCCGATGACGACGACCTTGGCCGTGGCGGGGACGGTGGCCATGGGAAGCTTCCGATCTGTCTGGGCTGTTGCGTAATGCGCAACCTGATTCGTCATACGAAACTGATTCTAGGATCACCCGAGCCCGGCCGGGAGGTCAACCCCCGGCTGGGACGGGCGCCCGACGGTCAGCGGGTCAGCTGCTGACGCCAGCGGCCTTGAGCCAGGCGTCGACCTTGTCCGGGTTGTCGTCGATCCACTTCTTGGCGGCGTCGTCCGGGTCCATCTGGTCCTGCGCGATGTACTTGGCGACCAGGTTCTGGTCGTCGTTGGTCCAGCTGAACGCCTTGACCAGGTCGTACGCCGGGCTTCCCGAGTCGGCGAACGACGACGAGACGACCTTGTTCAGCGGGTACGGCGGGTAGTCGCAGGCGACCTTCTCCGCGTCCGCGTCACAGCCGGCGGTGTACTTCGGCAGGTCGACCTTGACCAGCGGCACCTCGGCGAGGAACCACTGCGGCTCGTAGAAGTAGCCGATCATCGGGGTCTTGTTCTCCTCCGCCTTGCGGAAGTCCTGGATCAGCGCGTCCTCGCTGCCGGCGTAGACGACCTTGTAGTCCAGGTCGAGGTTCTTGACCAACGCCTCGTCGTTGGTCACGAAGCCGGGGTCGCCGTCCCACAGGGTGCCCAGGTCACCGGACTCGGTGGTCTTGAACATGTCCGCGTACTTGTTCAGGTTGTTCCAGTCGGTGATGTCCGGGTACTTGTCGGCCATCCACGGCGGGACGTACCAGCCGATCACACCGTCGTTGCCGGTCAGGCCCGCATCGACGGCCGTGCCGTCGCCGCCCTGGTCCGACATGTACTTCTTCTGAAGCTCCGGGTGGCCCCAGTTCTCGATGACGACGTCGACCGAGCCGTTGCCGAAGCCCTTCCACGACACCTGCTCGTCGAGGTCCTTGTAGTTGACCGTGCACCCGAGCTTGGTCTGCGCCAGGTAGCCGACCACGTGGGCGTCGGCCTCGTAGCCGACCCACGGGTTGACCGCCATGTTGAGTTCCCCGCAGTCCTTGGTGCCGCCCGCGGGTTCGTCGGCGTTCTGGATGGAGTCGCCACCACACGCACCGAGCGTGAGCACCGACGCCGTCACGAGGGCGGAAAACCCCGCCAGCGTGCGCTTGACTCTCATCTTCGACCTTCCTTGCATCTGTTGAGTGTTGCCGTGGTTGTTCAGACGAGCGCGTCGAACATCGGCCGCCGCCGGAACGGCCGCCTGGCCTTGACGACCGCGCTCTGCCCGGCGCGGCGGGCGCCGTACGTCGTGATCCGGTCGAGCATGATCCCGAGCAGCACGATGGTGATGCCGGCCGCCAGCCCCTTGCCGGCGTAGTCGGCGTACCGGAAGCCCTTGACGATGTCGAAGCCGAGCGCGCCGGCGCCGACCGTGCCTCCGATGACCACCATCGAGAGCACGTAGAGCAGGCCCTGGTTGGTGGCGAGGAGGAGCGAGCCGCGGGCCATCGGCAGCTGGACCTTGGTGATCTCCTGCCAGCGGTTGGCGCCCGTCGAGCGCGACGCCTCGATCGTCTCCGTCGACACGCCCCGGATGCCGTCGGCGACCAGCTTGGTGGCGATCGGGACCGCGTAGATGACGCCGGCGATGATCGCGGTGAACCGGTTGGAGCCGAAGAGGATCAGCACCGGGATCAGCGGCACGAACGGCGGGATCGTCTGCCCGGCGTCCAGCAAGGGGCGTAGCGCCCGGTCCACGCCGAGGCTGCGACCCATCGAGACGCCCAGCACCACGGCGATCGCAACGACGAGCACGGTGGCGACGAGCACCGACGTCAGCGTGACCATCGCGTTGTACCAGAGGTCGAGCAGGTAGATGCCCGCGAGGCAGACGAGGGTGGCAGCGATCGCGCGGAGGCCGCCGACGATGGCAGCGATGAGCAGGATCGCCGTGCCGGTGACGAACCACGGCGACTCCGCGACCAGGCTCTGCACCGGGTTCAGGAACCAGTTGGTGAAGTCCGTCTGGATCGTCGTCGTGAAGCCCGACAGGTCGGTGAGCAGCCAGTCACCGAAGTCGTCGACCGCGTTGCGGATCGGGGTGCCGAGATCCGGCTTCGAGGGGAACTCGTTCGCCCAGACCAGGGTGTGCGACAGGTAGAGCGCGACCAGCGTGCCGACCGCGCCTGCCGCGAGTGTGACACGGCGCAGCCGTCGGCCACGGTCGCCCGCGCGACGGGCCTGCTCGGACCGGACGCTCGCTGCGGTCGTCGTCCGGTCGAGCATCACGGCCGCGATCACGATGCAGATACCGGCGACGAACGATGTGCCGAGCTGGCCCCGCTTGAGCCCGTCGAGCACGGGTTGGCCGAGGCCCGGCCCGTCGACGTACGCCGCGATCGTCGCCATGGAGAGCGCGGCCATCATCGTCTGGTTGACGCCCACGATGATGGTGCGCTTCGCCAGCGGGAGCTCGACCCTGACGAGTCGCCGCAGCCGTCCCTGGCCCAGGGAGTCGGTCGCCTCGAGGACGCCGGCGTCCACGGTGCGGAGGCCGTGGGCGGAGATCCGGACCACCGGCGGTGTCGCGTAGACGAGCGTGAGCATGATGGCGGCCGCCGGCCCGATGCCGAACAGGATGCTGAACGGCAGCAGGTACACGAACGACGGCATCGTCTGCATCACGTCGAGGACGGGCGTGACGATCGCCGCCACGACCTTGCTGTGGCCCATCCAGACCCCGAGCGGGATGCCGACCAGGCAGCTGATCGCCACCGAGAGCAGGGTGATCAGCAGCGTGTCGACCGACTCTGCCCAGTAGCCGAGGCACCCGAACAGTAGGAACGCCGGGACCACGAGCAGCACCAGGCGCCACCCGGCGACCGCGAAAGTGACGAGCGTTGCGAGTGCGATGGTGCCGAGCCAGCCGATCTGCGGCAGCGGTCGCGGGAACTCCGCGACCGTGAAAAGGTGCTGGAGCCAGGTGAAGACCGAGTCCATCGCATCGGCGAAGTCGGTGATCGCGACGACGAACCAGTTCGACTGCGAGGCGAAGGCCTCGCCGACCGAGTCGCTGAGGTCCTGGAACCACTGGTGGACGCCGGTCTGCGTGGACGCGCTGATCTCGAGGGTGTGGCTGCCCTCGGTGAACGACCAGATCACGATCCAGCCGACGACGACCGCGAGCAGTCCCCACACTCGCGGGCGGGCGCGCAGCACCCCGACCAGCGCACCCTCGCGGCGGACCGCCCCCGTGGTGGTCGTGGTCGTCACCGTGGTCATGTCGGTGTCTCCTCCGCCACCACGACCCGGAGGATCGCGTCGTCGTCGACGATCCCGACGAGCCGGCCGTCGTCGACGACCCGGACCGGGTGCTCGGAGGCCAGGGCGGCGCTGGCCGCCTTGCGGACGATGGTGTTCGAGCTCATCACCGGCCCCTCGGAGGAGTCGTCCGGGCGAGGCTCGCGCATCACCCACTTGAGGGTGAGCACGTGCGAGCGCGGGACGTCGGAGGTGAAGTCCTTGACATAGTCGTCGGCCGGTGCGCCGACGACCTCGTCCGGCGTCCCGATCTGGACGATCGCACCGTCGCGCATGATCAGGATCCGGTCACCGAGCTTGAGCGCCTCGGCGAGGTCGTGGGTGATGAAGACCATCGTCTTGCCGAGCTCGTGGTGGAGGCGGATCACCTCGTTCTGCATGTCGCGGCGGATCAGCGGGTCGAGTGCCGAGAAGGGCTCGTCGAACAGCAGCAACGACGGGTCGTTCGCCAGCGCCCGGGCCAGGCCGACGCGCTGCTGCATGCCACCGGAGAGCTGGTCGGGGTAGGACATCTCGTAGCCCGCGAGCCCGACCAGGTTGACGATCTCCTCGGCCTTCGCACGGCGCACGCTCTTCTTCACCCCACGGACCTCGAGCCCGTAGGCCACGTTGTCGATGACCTGCCGGTGCGGGAGCAGGCCGAAGTGCTGGAACACCATCGACGTGTGGGTGCGCCGAAGGTCGCGCAGCTCGCTCTCACTCGCCTTGGTCACGTCGTGGCCGTCGATCAGGACCTGGCCCGAGGTCGGTTCGATCAGCCGGGTCAGGCAGCGCACCAGCGTCGACTTGCCCGAGCCGGAGAGGCCCATGACCACGAACACCTCACCGGGCGCGACGTCGAAGGACACGTCCTTCACGCCGACCACGCAGCCGGTCTTCTCCTTGAGGTCGGCCCGCGAGAGGTCGGCGTCCGGCGTCCCGATGATCCCGTTGGCGCCACGGCCGAAGATCTTCCAGAGGTTGCGCACCGAGAGGGCGGCGTCCGCGTTCGTCGACGCCGTCGTGGTCTCGGGCTCCGTGACTGCGGTCATGAGGTCTCCTCGTTGCGGCTGTCCCCGGGCGGGTAGAGGGGGGTGTCGTCGCGGTAGCGGTAGTACGGCACGTCGGCGGGCGGAAGCGGCGTGTTGCCGGCGATGAGGTCGGCGGCCTTCTCGGCGACCATCATCACGGGGGCGTAGATGTTGCCGTTGGTGACGAACGGGAAGACCGAGGCGTCGACGACGCGCAGCCCCTCGACGCCGTGCACCTTCATCGTGCCCGGGTCGACGACGGCCATCTCGTCGATGCCCATCTTGGCCGTGCAGGAGGGGTGCAGCGCGGTCTCGGCGTCGGCGCGCACCCAGTCGAGGATCTCCTCGTCGGTCTCGACGGAAGGCCCGGGCGAGAGCTCGCCGTCGTTGTACGGCGCGAAGGCCGGCTGATTGAGGATGTCGCGCGCGACGCGGATCGCCTCGACCCACTCGCGCTTGTCGTTCTCGGTCGACAGGTAGTTGAAGAGCAGCGACGGATGCACCTTCGGGTCGCGGCTCCTGATCCGCACGTGGCCGCGGGTGTCGGCGTACATCGGGCCGATGTGCACCTGGTAGCCGTGCCCCTCGGTCGGCGCGGACCCGTCGTACCGGATCGCGACCGGGAGGAAGTGGAACATCAGGTTCGGGTAGTCGACGTCCTCGTTGCTGCGCGCGAAGCCGCCGCCCTCGAAGTGGTTGGTGGCGCCGAGGCCGCGGCGGTGGACGAGCCACTGGTAGCCGATGCCCGGGCGCTTGCGCCACTTGAGGCCGGGCGCGATCGAGACGGGCTGCTTGGACGCGTACTGGATGTAGACCTCGAGGTGGTCCTGCAGGTTCTCGCCGACGCCGGGCAGGTGGTGGACGAGCGGGACGCCCTGCTCGCGGAGCAGGCCCTGGTCACCGACGCCCGAGAGCTGCAGCAGCTGGGGGGTGTTGATCGCGCCGCCGCAGAGGATCACCTCGCCGGCCGCCACCCTGCGGTGCAGCCGTCCACCGCGCAGGTAGTCGACGCCGACCGCGCGCTTCCCCTCGAAGCGGACCTTCGTCGCCATCGCCAGGGTCTCGACGGTGAGGTTCTTCCGGTGCCGGACCGGGTGCAGGTACGCCCGGGCCGCGGAGAGCCGGCGGCCGCGGTGGAGGTTGCGGTCGAACTTCGCGAAGCCCTCCTGGCGGTAGCCGTTGACGTCGTCGGTCCGCGGGTAGCCGGCCTGCACCGTCGCGTCGAAGAACGCGGAGAAGAGCGGGTTGTCGGCCGGGCCGCGCTCGAGGACCAGCGGTCCGTCGCCGCCGCGCCACTCGTCCGCCCCGGCGAGACAGGTCTCCATCTTCTTGAAGTACGGCAGGCAGTGGAGGTAGTCCCACTCCTTCATCCCCGGTTCGGCACCCCAGCGCTCGTAGTCGAGCGGGTTGCCGCGCTGGAAGATCATCCCGTTGATCGAGCTGGACCCGCCGAGCACCTTGCCGCGGGCGTGGAACACCCGACGGTTGTTGAGGTTCGGCTCCGGGTCGGTCTCGTACTTCCAGTCGTAGAGCCGGTTGCCGATCGGGAACGGCAGCGCCGCCGGCATGTGGATGAAGGGGTCGATCCGGAAGTCGGAGCGGCCCGCCTCGAGCACGAGCACCGACGTACCGGGGTCGGCCGAGAGCCGGTTGGCGAGCGCGCACCCGGCTGAACCACCGCCCACGATGACGATGTCGAACTGCCGATCTGCACCCATGCCGCCCGCCTAGCCCTGGAACCAGCGCTGCTCTGCCGGACGGATGTTGTGCCAGACGTGCTTGGTCTCGCGGTACTCCTCGAGGCCGGCGCTGCCCAGCTCGCGGCCGATGCCCGACTGCTTGTAGCCGCCCCATTCGGCCTGTGGCACGTACGGGTGGTAGTCGTTGATCCAGACCGTGCCCATCCGCAGCCGGCCCGCGACCCGCTGGCCCTTACCGGCGTCCTGCGTCCACACCGCGCCGGCCAGGCCGTAGATGCTGTCGTTGGCGATCCGCACGGCCTCCTCCTCGTCGCGGAACGTCTCGACGGTGAGCACCGGGCCGAACGACTCGTCCTGCGTCACCGACATCGCGCTCGTGCAGCGGTCCAGGATCGTGGGCAGGTAGTAGAAGCCGTCGGCGAGCGCGGGGTCATCGGGACGCGCGCCGCCGGTCCGGAGTACGGCGCCCTCGGCGATCCCGGCCGCGACGTACGCCTCGACCTTGTCGCGGTGAGCGGAGCTGGTGAGCGGCCCGGTCTCGGCCTTGTCGTCGAAGGGGCCGCCGAGGCGGATCCGTTCGGCGCGCTCGACCAGCGCGTCGACGAAGTCGTCGTGGACCGACTCCTCGACGACGAGGCGAGCACCGGCGGAGCAGACCTGGCCGGAGTGGAGGAAGACGGCAGTGAGCGCGAAGTCGAGGGCGACGTCGAGGTCCGCGTCGGCGAAGACGATGTTGGGGTTCTTGCCGCCGAGCTCGAGGGCCACCTTCTTCACGGTGCCGGCCGCGGCGGCCATCAGCCGCTTGCCGGTCTCGAGGCCGCCGGTGAAGGAGACCAGGTCGACCCGCGGGTCCGTCGAGAGGGGTGCACCGGCGCTCGCACCGGCGCCGAGCACGAGGTTGCCGACGCCCGCGGGCAGGCCGGCCTCCTCGAGCAGCCTCATCAGGTGGACGGCGGTGTGCGGCGTCAGCTCGCTCGGCTTGAGCACGAACGTGTTCCCGGCCGCCAGGCACGGCGCGACCTTCCACGAGACCTGGAGCAACGGGTAGTTCCAGGGGGTGATCAGGCCGCACACACCGACCGGCTCGTGCACGATCCGGCTGACGACGTCCGGGTTGCCGGTGTCGACCATCCGGCCGGCGTCCTCGGCGGCCACCCGGCCGAAGTGGCGGAAGACCGAGACGACGTCGGCCACGTCGTACTCGCTCTCGACCAGCCGCTTGCCGGTGTCGAGCGACTCCATCCGGGCGATGTCGTCGGCGTCGCGCTCGAGGAGGTCGGCGACCGCCAGCAGCAGGTCGCCACGCTCGCGGCTGGAGGTCGTCGGCCAGGCGCCGTCGTGGAAGGCGCGGTGGGCGGCGGCGATCGCCGCCTCGGTGTCCTCGGCGCCGGCCTCATCGACCTCGGCGACGAGCGAGCCGTCGGCGGGGCAGCGGATCTCCCGGCGTGCTCCGGCGCGCGCGCTCGTCCACGCACCATCGACATAGAGCTCAGCCACCCTGCGGACCCACTCCCTGCAGCGGAACACTAGTTGCGTATTGCGCAACCCGATGCTCTCCACGCAACCAGTCTGTTTTTCTGAGGATGGTGCGAGGTCACCCTGTCGTCAAGCGGTTCCGCTCAGTTGTAACTCAGCGGTGACCCCAGCCGAGCCGGTGCGAGACCTCGGCAGCCGCCGCGACCAGCTGTGGGACGACGGTCTCGACCCGGTCCGCGCCGAGCCGGAACGTCGGCCCGGAGACGCTCATCGAGGCGACCACGTCACCGTGCGCGTTGTGGATCGGGGCGGCCGCGGCCGTCAGTCCCTCCTCCAGCTCGTCGATCGCCACGGCGTACCCCTGCTCGCGGACGAGCGCGAGCTCCTCGCGGAGCTTGTTCTTCTTGGTGATGGTCGTCGGCGTGTAGCGCGCGAGGGTGCCGAGCACCTCGCCGAGGCGCGCCTCGTCGAGGCCGCTCAGCAGCACCTTGCCGTTGCTCGTCGCGTGCAGCGGGATGTGCTGGCCGACCCAGTTGTGCGGCTGCAGCGCCGACGAGCCGGCGATCTGGTCGAGGTAGAGGGCCGAGCTCTCCGACAGCACCGCGATGTTGACGGTCTCGCCCGTGTCGGCAGCCAGCTGGCGGCAGACCGGGCGGGCCTCCTGCACCAGGTCGAGCCGCGCGGTGGTCGCGCCGGCCAGGCGCAGGATGCCGACGCCGAGGCGGTAGCGGCCGCGCTCGCTGGTCTGCTCGACGAGTCGGTGCGACTCGAGCGTCGACATCAGCCGGAACGCCGTGCTCTTGTGGACGTCGAGCTCTCCGGCGATCTCGGTGACCCCGGCCTCGCCCATCCGGGCCAGGACCTCGAGGATCGTGAGCGCTCGGTCGACGGACTGGACGCCGGCGCTACCCTCGCTCATGCCCGGAGACTAGCGCAGGCCTTGTTGCGTATCGCAGACTTCATTTCGGCCAGCGCAACGATCAAAAGGCGGTTCCCTTGCCCAACCTCGCCACCCCGACCATCGCCGCGGGTGACTACGTCCTCATCCTCTCCTGCCCCGACCGGCCCGGCATCGTGCACGCGGTCTCCGGCTTCCTGGTCGCGCACGGCGGCAACATCTTGGAGAGCCAGCAGTTCGGCGACCGGCTCACCGACCGGTTCTTCATGCGCATCGACTTCGAGGTGCCCGGCCCGGCCGACGCCGCGGCGATGCGCACGGCGTTCGCGCCGGTGGCCGAGGAGTACGAGATGCGCTTCGAGCTCTGGGACGCGACCGCGCCGTACCGCACGCTGATCATGGTCTCCAAGCACCTGCACTGTCTCAACGACCTGCTCTTCCGGGCCAGCACCGGCTCGCTCCAGATCGAGATCCCGGCCGTCGTCTCCAACCACCCCGACGCCGGCGCGCTCGCCGCGTCGTACGGGATCCCCTTCCACCACGTCCCGGTCACGCCCGACACGAAGCCGGCGGCCGAGGCCGAGCTGATGCGGCTGGTCGACGAGTACGACGTGCACCTCGTCGTGCTCGCCCGCTACATGCAGGTGCTCTCCGACGGCCTGTGCCGCCAGCTGTCCGGCCGGGCGATCAACATCCACCACTCGTTCCTGCCGAGCTTCAAGGGTGCCAAGCCCTACCACCAGGCCTTCGACCGCGGCGTGAAGCTGGTCGGCGCCACCGCGCACTACGTGACCGGCGACCTCGACGAGGGCCCGATCATCGAGCAGGACGTGATGCGCGTCGACCACGGCTACGACCAGGAGCAGCTGGTGTCGGCCGGCCGCGACGTCGAGGCGCAGGTGCTCTCCCGTGCGGTTCGCTGGCACTCGCAGTCACGGGTGCTGCTCAACGGCTCGCGGACGGTCGTCTTCCGCTGACACGTCGAGTCGGGACTTCCGACGTTCGAATCGGGACTTTCTCCGGATCGGGGCGTCAGAACTCCGGACTCAAGCGTCAGAACCAGCGACTCAACCGACTCGCCTCGCCCCGCACGCCGGAACCGCCTGCGCCTGACACTCGTCCCATGGGTGTGCGTCTGGTGGTCTCCTTGCTCGTCCTGCCCCTGCTCCTCGCCGGCTGCGGCGAGAACACGGTGATCGCCGCCGACCCGGCGGGCACGCCGTACGACGGGCCGATGTCCGTGCAGCTCGACCACGGCGACCGGGCCACCGCGCTGGAGGCGTCCGGCGCCGCGGGCCGGGCGCTCGAGTGCGACGGTGCGCCGTACCGCGGAGGGGGCGGCGCCTACGAGGACGGCTTGGAGGAGGTGCAGGACTCTCCGGAGAAGGCACTCGACAACTGGCGCGCCAACGAGGGGGCCCCGGTGCCGGAGAGCGGCTACCGGATCGAGCGGGTGGACGACGGTCGGGCCCTGTTGTCCTGGGACGTCGACGACCGGACCCGGGTCGCGGTCATCGTCAAGGAGGACGTGACCGACTACCAGGACGACACCGGCTGGGGCGTCGAGTCGTGGGCGTCGTGCGACCCGGCCGAGCTCGGTGCCGACGTCGCGGACGACCTCGGCATCGAGCTGTGGACCGACCAGCACGGCCGGGCGGTGCCGACGTCCGAGGTCGTCTCGTTCGAAGGCCCGGAGCACTGCGACTGGCAGAACACCACGTGGCTCCAGCTCGGGGTGGCGAGCGAGGTGGACCGCACGTACGACGAGTACCTCAGCAACGACGACGGCGGCGAACTCGCCGACTACCTGACGACGACCGCTGATGACTCCTCGACGCTGCCCGACGACGCCGTCGACACCGGCTGGCGGCGCGACGGCCGCGAGCTGTGGCTCGGCGACGACCCGCGCGCGGCGTACCTGGTCAGCGTCGACGACGCGAAGGACGTCGAGCTGTGGCCGGCCTCGAAGCAGCCGATCGGCTGCGCGTGAGCGTCAGGCGCATCAGCGGACGGCCTCGGCCGTCGGGTCCGGGTGGCTGCGCGCTCCTGCTTGAGCGGGACGGGGGCCGCGCCCCGGGTCTTCTCGTCGGTCAGCTGCGTCATCGCGTCTCCCGCGGTTCGGTCGGTGTGCCCTGACCCAGCCCCAGCACCCACCACGCGGCGACATAGGCGGTGACCGCGGGGGGCAGCTCGGCGAAGCTCTCGGTCAGGGCGACGGCGCCGACGGTGAGGAGGCCCGTGACCGCGACCGCGACACCGGGGGGCTCGAACCGTCGACACGACTCCCTCACCCGAGTAAGCCTAGTGACTCACTCGAGTTAGGCAAGTCCCCCGCGGACGAGGGTCAGGCAGACCAGCGGATCGCTTCGGTCGCCACGTCCGCCGGCTTGTAGACGCCGGCCAGCTCGGGGCGTCGGACCATCAGGTCGCTGAGCCCGCGGGCCCGGGTGACGGCGCTGCTCTCCTTGGCCGGGACGGACACCCGCACGCGCACGTCCGTGGCCTGCTGCACTGGCTGCTGAAGTGTGGTCATGTCTCCCCCGATCGGCTGGGTCAGGACTCGTCTGAGGAGAGGTTTCCCGCGGTGGGCCACTCGACACCCGCGGGTCCGACCGGTCTGGACCGCCGAGTCGGCGCCAGTTTCCCCGAATTCGGCGCCGAGTCGGCGCCAGTTTCCGTCTGCGGGGAAACTCACGCCGACTCGACGAGCGTCGGGAGGAAACTCACGCCGACTCGGGTCAGTCGCCGAGCTCCGCCCGGCGCCGTACGACGAACGCCTCGAGCTCCTCGCGGATCGCCTCGTCGAGCGGCGGCTGCTCGAAGTCCTCGAGCTTCTTCTTGTAGATGTCCGTGGCGCGGGCGGCGGTGTCCTTGGCGCCATTGCGCATCCACCGCTCGTAGTTGTCCGACGAGTTGAGGAAGGGCCGGTAGAAGCAGGTCCGGAACCGCTCCATCGTGTGCATCGCCCCGAGGAAGTGGCCGCCGTGGCCGACCTCCTCGTGCGCACCGAAGGCCATCGAGTCCTCGTCGATCTCCAGCGGGGTGAACTCGTGCTGGAGCATCTCGACCAGCTGGGCGTCGATGACGAACTTCTCGAAGCCGGCGACCAGACCGCCCTCGAGCCAGCCGGCGGAGTGCATGACGAAGTTCGCGCCGGCCAGGAAGGTCGGCATCATCGTCATCAGCGCCTCGTAGCCGGCCTGGGCGTCGGGCACCTGCGAGGACGTGAGACCGCCGCCGGTCCGGAACGGCAGCCCGAAGTGCCGGGCGATCTGGCCCGTGCACAGCAGCCCGATGCCCGACTCCGGCGTGCCGAACGTCGGCGACCCGGACTGCATGTCGATGTTGGACAGGAAGGAGCCGAAGACGACGGGCGCTCCCGGCCGGATCAGCTGGGAGAGCGCGATCCCCGACAACGCCTCCACGATCTGCTGCACCAGGGCGGCCGGGATGGTGACCGGCGACATGGCGCCCATGAGGATGAACGGCGTGAGGATGACGGGCTGGTTGGCCGAGGAGTACTCGAACTGCGCCTCGAGCATCCGGTCGTCCCAGCGCAGTGGTGAGTTGCAGTTGATGAGCGAGATGATCGCCGGCGTCTCCTCGATCGACTCCCGGGAGCCGAAGAGGATCTCGGTCATCGCGATCGTGTCCGCGGCGTTGGCCCCGGAGACCACGTTGCCCATGTAGATCTTGTCGGTCAGCGTCTGGAGCGCGTAGGTCATGTCGAGGTGCCGGCTGTCCAACGGGGTGTCGTTGGGCTCGGTGATCACGCCACCGGCGGAGTCGAGCACCGCGAAGCTCTGGGCCAGGCGGGTGAAGTTCCGGAAGTCGTCCATCGTCCCGTCACGGCGCACCTCGCCGTCACGGACGAACGGCGGCCCGTAGACCGCGCTGAACGCCATCGAGTCGCCGCCCACGTGGATCGAGTTCGCGGGGTTGCGGGCCTGGAGGTCGAACTCGCGGGGCGCCTTGGCCACCTGCTCGAGCACCCAGTCGGGGTCGAGGAAGGCCGTCTTGTCCTCCACGCGCTGACCGGCCTGGCGGAACAGGTCGAGCGCCCGGTCGTCCATGAACTCGACGCCGACCTCGGTCATCAGCCGGCGCCAGCCCCGGTCGAGGGTCGCCATCGCTTCCTCGGACAGGATCTCGTAGCGCGGCATTGTGTTGCGGAACATCGGTCCTCCAACCTAACCTCATGATGTGGGACCACAGTTCCACATCATGGAACCGCCGCCAAGAGGAGCCTCCGTGGCCGACGCCAGCACCGGCACCCAGGCGGTCGACCGCGCCGCGCAGCTGGTCTCCACGGTGGTGCACGCCGACCAGCCGTTGAGCTTCGCCGACCTCCAGGAGGCCAGCGGGCTCGCGAAGTCGACCACCTCACGGATGCTCACGGCGCTCGAGCGCACCGGCCTGGTCGAGCGCGACGCCGCCGGGTCGTACGTCGCCGGCAGCCTCTTCTGGCTGTACGCCGCGCGCCACGACCCGTGGGAGGAGCTGGTCCGCCTGGCCCGGCCCGCCATGGAGCGGATCGGCGAGGACACCCACGAGACCGTGCACCTCAGCGTCAGCCGGGGCGAGAAGGTCGTGCAGGTCGCCCAGGTGGACTCGCGCTTCCTGCTCGGGACCCGCGACTGGACCGAGATCGAGGTCCCGGCCCACACCTCCGCGCTCGGCAAGGTCTTCTACGCCTGGGGCGCGCTGGCCGTGCCGACGGGCGAGCTCGAGCGGCTCACCGACAGCACGGTCGGCACCCCCGAGGAGCTGCGCCGCGACGGCATCCGCGCCCGCAAGCGCGGCTGGGCGGTGACCCACGACGAGCTCGAGGTGGGGCTCACCGGCGTCGCCGTACCCGTCCAGGGGCCGCGCGGCGACGTGGTCGCGGCCCTCGGCATCTCGGGACCCACCCCCCGGCTGGAGGAGCGTCTCGACGAGCTCGGCCGCCAGCTCTCGAACCACGCGACGCAGCTCTCCACGCTGCTGCGCGGCCGGACCCCGAACCCCGTGACCAAGGAGGGCGTTGCATGACACCGGAGGAGATCCTGCAGGGGCTGTACGACGAGACCCTCGTCGGCAACGCACCCGTCGTCCTCGAGCTGACCGAGAGCGGCCTGACGATCGGCATGGAGCCGCAGACGCTGCTGTTCGACGCCCTCATCCCGTCGCTGGAGGAGGTCGGCGCCCGCTTCGAGCGCGGCGACTTCTTCGTGCCGGAGATGCTGATCGCCGGCCGCGCGATGGCCGGCGCCATGGAGCGGCTGCGGCCGCTGCTCGCCGAGACCGGC
>JAOPXG010000036.1 GCA_025965275.1 Nocardioides sp. | reverse complement strand
GGACCACGTGGGAGCTGCTCACCGAGCTGCGCGACGACGGCGTGACCGTCGTCCTCACCACCCACTACATGGACGAGGCCGAACGGCTGGCCGACCAGATCCACATCATCGACCACGGGCGGCTGATCGCCTCCGGCTCGCCGCTCGAGCTGACCCGCGGCGGCACCCACGCGACGATCCGGCTGGTGGTCACCCGGCCGTTCCCGCCCGGGTCGCCGGACTCGCTGCGTGCGGCGCTCGGCGCCGGGACCGAGGTCACCCTGCTCGACGAGGTGAGCCTGCTCGTGACCGGGCCGGCCGACGCGTCGACGCTGGCGAAGGTGTCGCACTGGTGCGAGGTCAACGACGTGCTCCCCGAGTCGCTGACCCTGGGACAGCGCAACCTCGAGGACGTCTTCCTCCAGCTCACCGGACGCGAGCTGTCCATCACCCCGACAAACCGCTTCGCCGGGGACCCCGAGCTATGACCGGCACCTTCACGCCCCGGCCCGGCGCGGCCCCGCTCGGCCGCCAGGTGCTCGCCCAGGCGCGGATGGAGTCGAGGCTGATGCTGCGCAACGGCGAGCAGCTGCTGCTCGCCGTGGTGATCCCGGTGATCGTGCTCATCGGCGGCGTCACGGGCGCCGACAGCATCGGGATCTCGCTCGAGCACGACCCGATCGACGTCTTCGCACCCGGCGTGCTCGCGCTCGCGGTGATGTCGACGGCGTTCACCTCTCTCGCCATCGCCACCGGCTTCGAGCGCCGGTACGGCGTGATCAAGCGGCTCGGCTCCTCACCGCTCCCCCGGTCCGGCCTGCTGGCCGGCAAGGTCGGCGGCCTGCTCCTGGTCGAGCTCCTGCAGGTGATCGTCATCTCGGCGGTCGCGCTCGCGATGGGCTGGGACCCGGACCCCGGCTACCTCGGCGCGCTGCTCGCCATCGTCCTCGGCACCGCGGCCTTCGCCTCCCTGGGACTCTTCCTCTCGGGCGTGCTGCGCGCCGAGGCGACGCTCGCCGCGGCCAACCTCGTCTACCTCCTGCTGCTCGCGGGCGGCGCGGTCGTGCTGCCCGTCTCGGCGTACGGCGCGTTCGGCGGCGTCGTGCGCTGGCTCCCGTCGGGGGCGCTCGGCAGCGCCATGCGGGACGCCCTGATCGACGGCGGTGTCGCCTGGCGCGACCTCGGCGTCCTGTTCACCTGGGCCGTGCTCGGCACCGTCCTGACAGCGAGGACCTTCAAGTGGGAGTGACCGACCGCCTCCGGCGTCTCGACGAGAGCCTGACCGGCTGGGCCTGGGCTTCGATCGTGTCCAACTGCGTCCTCGTCGTGACCGGCGGCGTCGTCCGGCTGACCGGCTCGGGTCTCGGCTGCCCGACCTGGCCGCGCTGCACCGACGAGTCGTTCACGCCGCACGGTGCCTACACCGTGCACTCGGCGATCGAGTTCGGCAACCGGATGCTCACCTACGTGCTGGTGGCCGTCGCGGTCGCGACGTTCGTGGCCGCCTGGCAGTCCGGGCGGCGGGACCTGCGCCGCCTCGCGCTGGTGATGGCGCTCGGCATCCCCGCGCAGGCGGTCATCGGCGGCATCACGGTGCTCACCGACCTCAACCCGTGGATCGTCTCGCTGCACCTGCTCTGCTCGCTCGCGATCATCGGGGTGGCGGTGCTCTT
This sequence comes from Nocardioides sp., assembly GCA_025965275.1. GTDB lineage: Bacteria > Actinomycetota > Actinomycetes > Propionibacteriales > Nocardioidaceae > Nocardioides. The sequence continues at coordinate 6,438 of JAOPXG010000036.1, read as the reverse complement.
CCTGCACCGGATCGACCACCCGGCGCCCGCCGTACCTCCGCGCGGCGCGGTGGTCGGTCTCGCCTGGGCGACCTTCGCCTCGGCCTGGGCCGTGCTCTACGTCGGCACCGTCGTGACCGGCTCCGGCCCGCACGCCGGCGACGCCGACTCGGCCCGCAACGGCCTCTCGCCCCTCCAGATGAGCCAGCTGCACGCCGACCTCGTGTTCCTGTTCGTCGGGCTGACCCTGGGCCTGCTCTTCGTGACGTTCGCGGTCAGCGCCCCTGCGGCGACCAGGCGCGCGGTCGTGGTGCTCCTCGTCGTCGAGGTGGCCCAGGGCGCGATCGGTTTCGTCCAGTACTTCACCGACCTGCCGATCGTGCTCGTCGGCTTCCACATGCTCGGCGCCGCGCTCGTCTCGGCGACCGTGACCTGGGCGCTGATCCGGGTCCGCGAACCCGCGCCGAGCTGATCACGGGCTCAGGCTCGGGCGGGCATGGCGACGGCGGCCCGCCCGAACCCCCGCGAGACAGGCTGGCCGCCGTCAACCACTCTGACGCGATTCGAGGCCGATCGGTTGCCTCGGGGAGAAAGAAATTTTTTGCCACCGGGTCTCGACCCGCGGGTCGCGACTTCGCGAGCTCACTCGCTCCGCTTGCTCACCATCATCGAGTCCGCTGCCGCGTTCTCGATCAACGCCCGATCAGCGGGTCGAGAGCGACCGCCACGAAGAGCAGCGACAGGTAGAGGTTCGAGGAGTGGAACAGCCGCATCGGCTGGATCACCGAGAGGTCCTCGGTGCCCTTGGTGCGGCCCCACATCCGGTGCGCCTCGATCAGGAAGAACGCGCCCAGCGCTCCCGCCGCGATCGGGTAGAAGAGCCCGGTGTCGGCGACCGGCCACAGCAGCAGCGAGGTCGCGACCATCACCCAGCTGTAGAGCACGATCTGCTTGCCGACCTCGTGGGCCGGGGCGACGACGGGCAGCATCGGGACGTCGACGTTGGCGTAGTCCTCGCGGTAGCGCAGCGCGAGCGCCCAGGTGTGCGGCGGGGTCCAGAAGAACACCACGGCGAACAGGACGACCGGCACCCACGAGAGCGACCCGGTGACCGCAGTCCAGCCGATCAGTGCCGGGAAGCAGCCGGCCAGGCCGCCCCAGACGATGTTCTGGGTGGTGCGGCGCTTGAGCAGCATCGTGTAGCCGAAGACGTAGAACGCGTTGGCCGCGACCGAGAGCACCGCCGAGAGCGGGTTGACCCACACCGCGAGGACCACGGTGGAGAGGACCGCGAGCACGAAGCCGAAGACCAGCGCGGCGGTCGGCGACACGATGTGCCGCGGCAGCGCCCGGCGCCGGGTGCGCCGCATCTGCTCGTCGATGTCGCGGTCGTAGACGCAGTTGAAGACCGAGGCCGAGCCGGCCGAGAACGTGCCGCCGACGACGGTCGCGACGACGAGGCCGAGATCGGGGACGCCGCGGGCGGCGAAGAACATCACCGGCACCGTGGTGAGGAGGAGCAGCTCGATCACCCGCGGCTTCGTGAGGCCGACGTACGCCGCGACCACGTCCTTGGCGGTCGGGCGAGGACCTTCTGACTGCTGGGCAGCAGAGGCCGACTGGCCGACGTACGTCACGGGGATCCTCGGGCGGGAATGCGGGTACCTGTTAGGTCACTGGCTATTGCGAGTCTATCGCCCCTGGTGAGTAGGCTCGGCAGTGCCTGATCCCCCCGAAAGGAACCCTGTGACCCACAGCGCTCGACTGGACTGGACCGACCTCGACGAGAAGGCGGTGGACACCGCTCGAGTGCTGGCCATGGACGCCGTCCAGAAGGTCGGCAACGGCCACCCCGGCACGGCCATGAGCCTTGCCCCCGCGGCGTACCTCCTCTTCCAGAAGGTGATGCGGCACGACCCGGCGGACTCGCGGTGGATCGCCCGCGACCGGTTCGTGCTCTCCTGCGGGCACTCGAGCATCACGCTCTACACGCAGCTCTACCTCGGTGGCTTCGGACTCGAGCTCGAGGACCTGAAGGCACTGCGCACCTGGGGCTCGAAGACCCCCGGCCACCCCGAGCTCCACCACACCGCGGGCGTCGAGGTCACCACCGGCCCGCTCGGTCAGGGCGTGGCCAACGCCGTCGGCATGGCCATGGAGGCCCGGCGGGTGCACGGCCTGCTCGACCCCGACGCCGCTCCCGGCAAGAGCCTCTTCGACCACCACGTCTACGCGCTCTGCTCCGACGGCGACCTCCAGGAGGGCGTCAGCGGCGAGGCCAGCTCGATCGCCGGCACCCAGGAGCTCGGCAACCTGACGGTCATCTACGACCGCAACCGGATCTCGATCGAGGGCAACACCGACATCGCGTTCACCGAGGACGTGGCCGCGCGCTACGAGGCCTACGGCTGGGACGTGCAGGTCGTCGACTGGACCAACGGCGGCGAGAAGTACGTCGAGGACGTGCCCGCGCTGTACGACGCGATCACCGCCGCCGGCAAGGTGAAGGACAAGCCGTCGCTCATCGTGCTCGACACCATCATCGCGTGGCCGGCACCCCACGCCCAGGGCACCGAGAAGGCCCACGGCAGCGCGTTGGGAGAAGAGGAGGTCGCGGCCACCAAGAAGGTCCTCGGCTGGGACCCGGACCTCACCTTCCAGGTGCCTGCCGACGTCATCGCCCACACCCGCAAGCTCAGCGAGCGCGGCGCCGAGTGGGTGGCCGCGTGGGACGAGCAGTACGACGCCTGGGCGGCCGCCAACCCCGACAAGGTCGCGCTGCTGCACCGGCTCAAGGCGCGCACGCTCCCCGATGGGCTGGAGGACGCCCTCCCTGTCTTCGAGGCGAGCACGAAGGGCGTGGCGACCCGGGTCGCGTCGAGCGACGTGATCAACGCGGTCGCGCCCCTGATGCCCGAGCTCTGGGGCGGTTCGGCGGACCTCGCCGGCTCCAACAACACGACGATCAAGTCGGCGCCGTCCTTCCTGCCGGCCGACCGGGGCGTCGCGGAGTGGAAGGCCGACCCCTACCAGGGCCGCGTGCTCCACTTCGGCATCCGCGAGCACGGCATGGGCGCGATCATGAACGGCATCGCGGCCGACGCGCTCACCCGCGTCTACGGCGGCACGTTCCTGACCTTCTCCGACTACATGCGTGGAGCGGTGCGGGTCGCGGCGCTGAGCCAGCTGCCCGTCATCTACGTATGGACCCACGACTCGATCGGCCTCGGCGAGGACGGGCCCACCCACCAGCCGATCGAGCACCTGGCCGCGCTGCGCGCGATGCCGGGCCTCGACGTCGTCCGGCCTGCCGACGCCAACGAGACGGCCGCGTGCTGGTTCACGATCCTCGGCCACACCGACCGGCCGGCCGCGCTCGCGCTGACCCGCCAGAACGTGCCCGTGTTCCCCCGGGGCGAGGACGCCGAAACAGGTCAGCACTGGGCCGAGACCAGCGAGGTGCACCGGGGCGGGTACGTGCTCCTCGACGCGGAGGGCGGCGCGCCCGACGTCATCCTGATCGGCACCGGTTCGGAGGTGCAGATCGCCGTCGAGGCGCGCACGAAGCTCGCCGCGGAGGGCATCCAGGCGCGGGTCGTGTCGATGCCGTGCCTGGAGTGGTTCGAGGACCAGGACCAGTCCTACCGCGACACCGTGATCCCGCCGATCATCAAGGCGCGCGTCTCGGTCGAGGCGGGCGTCAAGCAGGGCTGGCGCGAATACGTCGGCGACCACGGCCGGATCATCTCGATCGACCGCTACGGCGCGTCGGCCGACTACGCCCGGATCTACCAGGAGTACGACGTGACCGCCGAGGCGGTCGTCGCCGCAGCACATGACTCGATCGCGGCGGCCACGGTCTGAACCACGCCGCGCCGGGTACCCACAGCTTCCTAGGAGGAACACATGACTGACCGTCTGAAGGCTCTCGCCGACGCGGGAGTGTCCATCTGGCTCGACGACCTGTCGCGCGAACGGATCGAGTCCGGCAACCTCGCCGACCTGATCAAGGAGAAGTCCGTGGTCGGCGTGACCACCAACCCGACCATCTTCGCCGCGGCCATCGCCAACGGTGAACGGTACGACGAGCAGGTCGCCCAGCTCGTCGACAAGGGCGAGCCGGTCGACCGCGTGGTCTTCGAGCTCACCACCGAGGACGTCCGCAACGCCTGCGACATCTTCGCCCCGCTCGCGGGCGAGGAGTCCGCCGACGGCCGGGTGTCGATCGAGGTCGAGCCCGACCTGGCCAACGACACTGAGGGCACCATCGCGTCGGCCCGCGCGCTGTGGTCCGCCGTCGACCGCAGCAACGTGCTGATCAAGATCCCGGCCACCAAGGAGGGTCTACCGGCGATCACCGCGGCGATCGCCGAGGGCATCAGCGTCAACGTCACCCTGATCTTCGGCAAGGTCCGCTACCAGGAGGTCATGGACGCGTACCTGTCCGGCCTCGAGGCGGCGCGCGACGCCGGCCTCGACCTGCGCCGGATCCAGTCGGTCGCGTCGTTCTTCGTGTCCCGCGTGGACACCGAGGTCGACGCCCGACTCGAGAAGATCGGCTCCGACGAGGCGCTGGCGCTGCGCGGCAAGGCTGCCATCGCCAACGCGCGGATCGCGTACGCGGCGTACCAGGAGGTCCTCGCGAGCGACCGCTGGAAGCAGCTCGAGGGTGCCGGCGCCAACCCGCAGCGCCCGCTGTGGGCCTCGACCGGCGTCAAGAACCCGGACTACCCCGACACGCTCTACGTCACCAACCTGGTCGTGGCCAAGACGGTCAACACGATGCCGGAGAAGACCATGGACGCGTTCGCCGACCACGGCGAGCTCCGGGGCGACCAGGTGACCGGCAAGGCCGGCGAGGCGAAGGCGGTCTTCGACCAGCTGGCCGCCGCCGGGATCGACTTCGACGACGTGCTCGTCGTGCTCGAGACCGAGGGCGTCGACAAGTTCAAGAAGTCGTGGGCCGAGCTCGTCGAGACGGTCAAGCGCCAGATGGCGGCGGCCGGCTAGTGGTCGCCGCCGAGGCGCCCGTCGACCCGACCTCGACCGCGGCCTGGGCGCAGCTGACCACCCTCGCCGCGGACTTCGCGCCGGACCTGCGTCGCTGGTTCGACGAGGATCCGGGCCGCGTCGAGCGGCTCACGTTCAGGGCGGGTGACCTCCACGTCGACCTGTCGAAGGCGCTTCTCGACGAGCCCGTCCTCGCTGCGCTGCTGGCGCTCGCCGACGAGGTCGGACTGACGGACCGTCGCGACGCGATGTTCCGCGGCGAGCACATCAACGTCACCGAGGACCGCGCCGTGCTCCACACGGCGCTGCGGCTGCCCGGCGACGCGACGCTCGTGGTCGACGGGCAGGACGTCGTCACCGACGTCCACGACGTGCTGCGGCGGGTCTACGACTTCGCCGACAAGGTCCGCTCCGGCGCCTGGACAGGCGTCACGGGGCTGAGGATCCGCACGGTCGTCAACATCGGCATCGGCGGCTCCGACCTCGGACCGGAGATGGCGTACGAGGCGCTGGCGCCGTACCGCCAGGACGGCCTGGAGTGCCGGTTCATCAGCAACATCGACCCGACCGACGCCGCGACGACGTTGGCCGGGCTCGACCCCGCGTCCACGCTCTTCATCGTGTCGAGCAAGACGTTCGGCACGCTCGAGACGCTGACCAACGCGCGGCTCTGCAAGGCCTGGCTGCTCGACGGCCTCTCGTCCGCTGACGAGAAGGAGGCGGTGGCGAAACACTTCGTCGCGGTCTCGACGGCGCTCGACAAGGTGGCCGACTTCGGCATCGACCCCGACAACGCCTTCGGCTTCTGGGACTGGGTCGGCGGCCGCTACTCGGTCGACTCGGCGATCGGCACGTCGCTCGTCGTCGCGATCGGCCCGGAGAGGTTCGCCCAGTTCCTGGCCGGCTTCCACGCGATGGACCAGCACTTCCGGACGACGGAGCTCTCCCGCAACGTGCCGGCCCTGATGGGACTGCTCAACGTCTGGTACACGAACTTCCTCGGCGCCGAGACCCACGCCGTGCTGCCGTACGCGCAGCTCCTGCACCGCTTCCCGGCCTACCTCCAGCAGCTGACGATGGAGTCGAACGGCAAGAGCGTGCGCTGGGACGGCAGCCCGGTCACGACCGACACCGGCGAGATCTTCTGGGGCGAGCCCGGCACCAACGGGCAGCACGCGTTCTACCAGCTGATCCACCAGGGCACCCGGCTGATCCCCGCCGACTTCATCGCGGTCGCCAACCCGGCCTACGGGCTGCGGGACGGCGACACCGACGTGCACGAGCTCCTCCTCGCCAACTTCCTCGCGCAGACCGCGGCGCTCGCGTTCGGCAAGACCGCCGACGAGGTGCGGGCGGAGGGCACCGCAGAGTCCGTCGTACCGGCCCGGGTGTTCACCGGCAACCGGCCCACGACCTCGATCTTCGCGCCCGAGCTGTCGCCGTCCGTGC
>JAOPXG010000028.1 GCA_025965275.1 Nocardioides sp. | reverse complement strand
TCCCGGGGCTGGCCGTCTGGAAGGGCGACCGGGTGGCCGCGTGCATCTCGGCTGCGTCGGTGCTGGCGAAGGTCACCCGCGACCGGATGATGACCGAGCTCGACCGCGAGTGGCCGGCGTACGACTTCAAGACGCACAAGGGCTACGTCACCGACGACCACGCCGCGGCGCTCGCCGAGCACGGTCCGTCGCCGGTCCACCGGATGCGGTTCGTGAACGTACGGCGGGCCGCGGGCCTCGAGCCCTTGCCCGACGTGCAGAATGAACACGCAGTGACCATTCCGGAGGAGTTGCGATGAGCGCCGAGGATCTCGAGAAGTACGAGACCGAGATGGAGCTGACGCTCTACCGCGAGTACCGCGACGTCGTCGGCATCTTCAAGTACGTCGTCGAGACCGACCGCCGCTTCTACCTGTGCAACCAGGTCGACGTGAAGGCGCGCACCGAGGCCGGCGACGTGTTCTTCGAGGTCTCGATGAGCGACGCCTGGGTGTGGGACATGTACCGCCCGGCGAGGTTCGCGAAGAACGTCAAGGTGCTGACGTTCAAGGACGTCAACGTCGAGGAGCTCAGCCCGGCCGAGATCGACCCTCCGAAGGTCTGACCCCCGGTCGAATTCCTGGACCAGACCAGTGGGACGGCACGCCGTCTCGGGGGTAGGACTTCGTCATGAGTGGTGGGGTGGCCCGGCCCGCGCGCAGGGGGGAGCGCGGTGCCGCGGCGGTGGAGTTCGCCCTCGTCGTGCCGTTCCTGCTGCTGCTCGTCTTCGGCATCATCAGCTACGGGTTCATGCTGAGCTTCCGCCAGGGGGTCAGCCAGGGAGCGGCCGAGGCGGCCCGGGCCGCCGCCGTCTCGCCGGCGAACGCCGATGCCGACAAGCTCGCCGCCGCGCGCACCGCGCTGAACGACAGCCTCGACACCTACGGCGTCAGCTGCGACTCCAGCGGTGCCCTGCGCCGGGGTACGACGAGCGTCGGCACCTGCGTGGTCACGATCGCCGCGTGTGCGAACGACACCTCCGCTCGCTGCGCGACGATGGCGGTCGACTACCTCTACGACGACCACCCGCTGGTGCCGGACTTCCCGCTCGTGCCGCTGCCGGACCACCTCGAGTACACCGCCGTCGCCCGGGTGAGCTGAGTGCCTCGCCGTGACGAGCAGGGCGCCGTCGTACCCCTGGTCGCGATCCTGCTGACGACCCTCCTCGGCATCACCGCGCTGACCGTCGACATCGGCGTACAGCGGGTGGCGCGCGCCGACATGCAGGCGGTGGCGGACATGGTGGCGCTCGACCTGGCCCGCGAGCTCGACGGCCGCGCGGCGTCGGCGATCCAGCCGGGCCTCCAGGCCGCCGCCGACCGCAGCCTCGCCCGCAACGCGGACACGGCCGGCGACGCGGCGTCCGTCGTCCCCGAGCTCGGCACCCTCACCGGTACGACGTTCGCCCCGGCCAGCGGCGCGACCATCCCCGATGCGGTGCGCGTGAGCGCGTCGACCAGCGTGGACTTCTCGTTCCGTCCGGGCAGCGGGGGAGCGGGGCGTACGGCGCTCGCGGTGGCCCGGGCCCAGGGCTGCTACAAGCTCGGGTCCTGGGGTGCCCGGCTCGGGACGACGGCGAACGCCAACCTCGTCTACCGGGTCCTCGCCGCGCACGGCGTCGGCGCCTCGGTCACCGCGGCGACGTACCAGGGCCTGGCCGGAGCGGTCGTCGACGCCGCCGACCTCGCGACCGCGCTCGGGCTGGCATCACCGGAGGCGCTCGGCACCGCCTCGGTCCGGCTGTCGACGCTCCTCGACGCGGCCGCCCAGGTGGTCGGCAGGAACGGTGCGACCGCGGGCCAGGTCGCGGCGTTGCACGCCGTCCGCGCCAACCTCGGCACCCTCGGCAACCAGTCGGTGGGGCTCGCGAACCTGTTCACGGTCGGTGCCGGCGCCGGCGCCGGCCTGACCGCCGCGGTCGACCTGGCCGACCTGGTCATCGGGGCGATCCTCGTCGCCGACGGCAACTCCGCCGTGGCCGTCGACCTCGGCACGGGACTGCCCGGGGTGGGCTCGTTCGTCTCCTCGGTCGGCCTGATCCAGGCCGCCCGGACCGCGTGCGGCTTCGCAGGGTCGACGCCGAACTCGAGCAACCAGGTCGCCATCACCTCCCACGCCTCGCTGACGGACCAGAGCCTGCCGATCGGAGTCCCCGGCCTCGCGGCCGTGACCGTCGGGTCGGCGACCCCCATGACGCTGACCGTGACGACCGCGTCGGCGACCTCCACGCTGGACGCGATCACCTGCGGCTCGTCCAGCCGCTCGGCGACGGTGAGCACGAGCGGTGGGCTACTCAGCGCCTCGATCGTGATCCCGGTGTCGCTGACGGTCACCGTCGGGGTCGCGCCCCTCGCGGTGCGGGTCCCGCTCACCGCGACCTTCCGGGCGACGCTGACCCCGAGCGGGACGCCGGGCTCGGTCACGATCACCGTGCCGTCCCAGGCCTATGGCACTCCGTACTCGAACGGCGGCGCGCAGGCGCAGCTGCCGACCGTCACCCTCGACCCGGTCGGGTCGGTCGCCGGGATCACGACGGCGCAGCTGACGGACCTGACCGACGCGGTGGCCAGCACGATCGTCCAGCCGCTGGTGACCGCGCTCAACGCGACGGTCCTCGGCCCGCTCTCGGACCTGGCCGGCCTGCGCACCGCGGGTGCTGACGTCCTTCTCCTCGACCAGCCCACCTGCACGACACCGGCGTTGAAGGGCTGACGGACCGCTTACCGTCCACAGCGTCCTCTCCGACCGGCTCGTCCACCGGGCCCCCGCTCCGGGCTCGTCGCCGTCCCCGGCGCCGGGAACGCTGGCGGCCAGGAGGTCGAGGACATGACGAGTTCGGCAGCAGCCGCGATCAAGCAGGCGCTCGGTGCGTACGGCGAGGCCCTGGCCGCGCGACATCTGGTCGGGCAGGGGATGGTCCTGCTCGACCGCAACTGGCGGTGCGAGGCGGGCGAGATCGACCTGGTGCTGCGCGACGGTGACGTGCTGGTCATCTGCGAGGTGAAGACCCGCAGCAGCGTCCGCTACGGCACGCCCCACGAGGCGGTCACCGACATCAAGGTCGCCCGGCTGCGTCGGTTGGCGACGCGCTGGCTGGAGGACCGGGGCGTCGCGGTGCGCGACGTCCGGATCGACATGGTCGGCATCGTCCGACCGCGCCGCGGAGCCTCGATCCTCGACCACGTGCGGGGGATCGGCTGATCCTGTCCGCGACCGCCCAGGCCGTCGGACGGCCCACCACCGCTATTCGACTGGTTGGAAGCCCTCCATCGAGACGGACTCGATGGCTCGCTCGACCACGGTGCGGTCGTCGTCGCCGACGCTGACGACGACGTCGTCGAAGCGGACATATCCGACCCACGATGGGCCTGCGGCATCGAGGCCGGGCGTCACGACGCCGGGCTCTCCGGCCGCGTCAAACGTCTCCGAGTCCAAGAAGCTCACGCCAGCAAGGCTTCCGCAGCTTGCGGTTGTCGGGGGTCCCCAATGCTCCACCGCCTGTGCGCAGGCACCACTCGTCCGCCGGTGCCAGTCATCGGGGATGCTCACCTGCACGTTGCGGTACTCCAAGCGCATCCACCCCGGTGTGGTCGCAGATCCATGAACGACCTGCGCCTGGTCGTCACCGGTTGCCACCACCCGGGAGACGCCGACGACGGCCAACCCGACAGCGGCTATGACGGCAACCGCGAACCAGGCGCGGCCTCGACTCGACACGCGCATCATCATGTCCCTACGGACGGTGTGGCAGCGGGCGTGGTTCCACGCCATGCGCGCGTCAACCCGTGACCCGGGACGTCCGACGTTGCCGATGAGGGCGCGGCCGCTCGCGCCACGTCGGCGCTGTCCATGCCGAGTTGAGCCGCTTCCGTAGCCCTGCTTCTTTCCACAGGCCGGGTTGTAACTGAGATCTCCACAGCGGCCTCCGGAGCGTGCGGCCGACTACTTCTGTGGCGCCATCCTGACGTGCAGGAGGTGGTGACGATGACGCACCGCATACATGCCCGGTGGATGTCTCGTACGGCAGTGGGCGAATCCCTGCGACGAGTGATCATGTGCGAGAACTGGACAACGCGCTGATGCCCTTCGCGACCGCCCACACCGTCTCGTTGCACGGCGCCGTCGGGCACCTCATCGACGTGCAGACCGACGTCTCGCCAGGCCAGGTCGGCGTCACGCTCGTCGGCCGTGCCGACACCACGATCAACGAGGCGCGCGACCGCTGCCGGATGGCGATCATCAACAGCGGCCTCGACTGGCCGGCCACCCGGCGGATCACGATCCTGCTGTCGCCGGCCGACCTGATGAAGACCGGCACCCACTTCGACCTCGCCGTCGCGGTCTCGGTGCTGGCAGCGGCCGGCACCGTCCCCGCCGCGTCGCTCGCGGGCACGGCGTTCGTCGGCGAGCTCACGCTCGACGGCAACCTGCGCTCGGTCACGGGGGTGCTGCCGATGGTGCTGGCCGCGGCCGAGCGGGGGATCCGGGCGGTGTTCGTGCCGGAGCCGCAGGCGGCCGAGGCCGCGATGGTCCCGGACATGAGCGTGATCGGGGTCCGCTCCCTGGGCCAGGTGGTGGCGGTCCTGCGCGACGAGGAGGTCCCGGACGCGCCGCCGGTCGCCCCGGCGTCCGGCGCACGCCTGCTCGCCTGGCGGGGCAAGGAGCGTCTCGAGGAGCTCGACCTCGGCGACCTGCTCGGCATCGCCGACGCGCGGTTCGCCGTCGAGGTCGCGGCCGCTGGCGGCCACCACCTGCTGCTCTCCGGGCCGAAGGGGTGTGGCAAGACCAGCCTCGTCGAGCGGATGCCGGGCATCCTGCCGGACCTGAGGCGGGACGAGTCGCTCGAGCTCAGCGCGATCCAGTCGCTCGCGGGCACCCTCGACCCGGACGTCGGGTTCCCGACCCGGCCGCCGTTCTCGGCGCCGCACCACGACGCCAGCAAGGCGAGCCTGATCGGTGGCGGGCACGGGGTCGTGCGGCCGGGCGAGGTCAGCAAGGCGCACACCGGCGTGCTGTTCCTCGACGAGTTCCCGCTGTTCCGCTCGGACGTGATCGAGGCGCTCCGGCAGCCGCTCGAGAACGGCGACGTGACGATCGCCCGGCGTGACGAGTCGGTCACCCTGCCGGCCCGGGGCATGGTGGTGCTCGCCGCGAACCCGTGTCCCTGCGGTGACTACAGCAACGACGTGCGCCAGAACCGATGCAGCTGCCGCGAGGTCCAGCGCCGCGACTACCGCAACAAGGTCACCGGCCCGGTCGCCGACCGGGTCGACATCGTGCGGCACCTGCCGCCGCTCCGGAAGCTCGACGGTGCCGCCGACCTCGCGCCGGCCGAGTCCTCCGCGGCGGTGCGGCGGCGCGTGGAGGCGGCCCGTGCCCGACAGGCCGAGCGGTACGCGGAGGCCAGCTGGCGCCTCAACGGCCAGGCGCCGGGCCCGGTGCTGCGCGAGCGCTGGCCGCTCACCAAGGCGGGTCAGCAGGCCGTCGACGGCCAGCTGTACGACGGGAAGCTCAGCCGCCGCGGCGCCACCCGCGTCCACCGGCTCGCCTGGACGGTCGCCGACCTGCGGGGTCTGGACGGCCCCGGTCTCGACGAGGTCGACACCGCGCTGCGGCTGCGCACCGGCGAACCGCTGCTGCTCTCGATGCTGGAGCGCACCGGATGAGCGCCGAGTCGGCCGACCGGCTGGCCCGGGCCGCGCTGTCCGCGATCTCGGAGCCGGGCGACCCGCGGCTGGCCGTCCTCGCGGCCGAGATGGGAGCTGCCAGGCTCTACCGCCGGCTGCTGGAGGAGGCCGACGTCGCCGGCCTGCACACCGACCTCGCCGCTCGCCTCGTCGCGGCCGACGCGGAGCGGGTCCTCGCCGACGCGGCCCGTCAGGGTGTCCGCTTCGTGACCCCGTCCGACGCCGAGTGGCCGACCCAGGTCGACGACCTCGCTGCCGTCGCGCCGATCCAGGAGCGGGGCGGCCCGCCGCTCGGGCTCTGGGTGCGCGGACCGCTGCGGCTCGACCAGCTCGACACCGCGGTCGCCGTCGTCGGCTCGAGGTCCGCCACGACGTACGGCGCCGACGTCGCCGCCGAGATCGCGGCCGTCGTCGGCCGCACCGGTCGCTGCGTCGTGTCCGGCGCCGCGTTCGGGATCGACCAGGCCGCCCACCGGGGCGCGATCGCCGCCGGCGGACCGACGGTCGCCGTCCTCGCCTGCGGAGCCGACCGGGTCTACCCGTCGGCCCACCGTCAGCTGCTCGACCACATCGCCGCGGAGGGCGCGGTCGTCTCCGAGACCGCACCCGGCGGGGCGCCCACCCGGATCCGGTTCCTGTCCCGCAACCGGTTGATCGCCGCCCTGACCGTCGGCACGGTCGTGGTCGAGGCTGCGGTGCGCAGCGGCGCGCTCAACACCGCCAACTGGGCGTCCCGGCTCAACCGCGTGCTGCTCGGGGTGCCCGGACCGGTCACCAGTGCGCCGTCCCAGGGAGTGCACCAGCTGATCCGGACCGGCGCGGCCACCCTGGTCACCTCCGGGGCCGAGGTCCTCGAAGCCGTGGGCGCGGCCGGCGAGCACCTGCTCGAGGTGCCCCGAGGGCGCGAGCTTCCCCGTGACCGGCTGACGCCGCGGCAGCGCCAGGTGCTCGACGCGGTCCCGGTCGCGCACGGGGCGCGCGCCGACTCGATCGCCCATGCCGCCGGCCTGGGACTGGTCGAGGTCGGCTCCGCGCTGGTCAAGCTCGAGGAGAGGGGGCTGGTCGAGCTGGACGAGGCCGGGTGGCGGCTCGCCGCGCGCGCTCACACCTGACGGGTGCGAGGGTTCCTAGACTCGACAGGTGAGCGAGCAGGAGGCCCCAGGTGCGGCAGAGACCGCCGAGCTGCCGGAGCCGATGGCCCGGGTGCTCGGCGACTACGAGCGTCACCTCACGGCCGAGCGCGACCTGGCGGCTCACACCGTGCGCGCCTACCTCGGCGACGTCGGCGGGCTCCTCGACCACGCTTCTCGTCTCGGGATGAGCGAGGTGACCGAGCTCGACCTGCGCACCCTGCGCAGCTGGCTGGCCAAGCAGCAGACGCTCGGCAAGTCCCGCACCACCATCGCCCGGCGCGCGACCGCGGCGCGGGTGTTCACGGCCTGGTTGTCGCGCACCGGCCGGGCGCCGATCGACGCCGGCGCGAGCCTCGGCTCGCCGAAGGCGCACAAGTCGCTGCCCCCGGTCCTGCGTGCCGACGAGGCCAGCGACCTGATCCGGGGCGCCGCCGAGCGCGCCGACGACGGCAGCCCGGTCGGGCTGCGCGACGTGGCGATGCTCGAGTTGCTCTACGCCACCGGGATCCGGGTGGGGGAGCTGGTCGGGCTCGACCTCGACGACATCGACCGCGAGCGCAACGTCGTGCGGGTCTTCGGCAAGGGCCGCAAGGAGCGGTCGGTGCCGTTCGGCCGCCCGGCTGCGCGCGCCCTCGACTTCTGGCTCAAGCACGGCCGTCCGCAGCTCGCCGTCGACGGCAGCGGGCCGGCGGTCTTCCTCGGCGCCCGGGGCGGGCGGATCGACCAGCGCGCGGTGCGGACCATGGTGCACCGGCGGATGACGGACGTCCCGGGGGCGCCCGACATCGGGCCGCACGGTCTGCGCCACACCGCCGCCACCCACCTCCTCGAGGGCGGCGCCGACCTGCGCTCGGTCCAGGAGCTGCTCGGCCACGCCTCGCTGGCCACCACGCAGCTCTACACGCACGTGACCACCGACCGGCTGCGCCGGGCGTACCAGCAGGCTCACCCCCGGGCATAGCGGAGACGCGCCAGCGGATCCGCTGATGGTGATCGAGCAAGCCGCGCGACCGAGGAACGAGGTCGCGACCGGCGTGTCGAGATCCCGTGACGGACCTACGACCGCAACCGCGCGGACAAGAACAGTTGCATGGGTGAACTCCAGGCGAGATAGGGCAGCACCGCCACCCGACTGACCGGCTCCTTCACCCACAGCGGCAGCAGCCGCACCGGGCCGGCGCCGACAAGGCGCAGCGGGTCGAGATAGGTGTCCGCGCCCTCGATCCAGCCCCAGTGGAGGCAGGCGCGCGGCAGGCAGTGCGAGCCGGGCAGGGCGAGCCTCCCGATCGGGTCGCCGGCCGCGACCGGGTCGCCGAGGGAGACGGTGGCGTCGACCGGCTCGTACGTCGTCCGCGTGCCGCCGTGGTCGACGACGACCACGCCGCGACCGGCCAGCACGCCGGCGAAGCTCACCCGCCCGGGCAGCGCCGCGCGCACGACCTGCCCGGCGGTCCCGAGCAGGTCCACGCCGCGGTGCCCCGAGCCCCAGGGCGAGTCCGGCGGGTCGAAGTCGGCCACCACCTCGGGCTCCGGCCGGAGCGGCCACACGCCGACCGGATCGGTCTCCGCGGCCCCGGCAGGCGACGGCCAGCAGAGGGCGACGAGGACGGCCAGGAGGAGCGTGAGTCGGGTGGTCATGGCCCGACCCTGCCGAGGCGGTGATCCTGGCGCGACCGCGTCGCGAGAGCCTGGGGACAGCGGTGTCGGAAACGCCCCTGTGGAGGGGTGCTGGCCGATTGGCCCGTACCGCCGGATGCGACTACTCTGGTCGGAGCAATCCTTGCGGATTGACTTCGCACGCCTGCAGACCGCGACGGGCTCCCTCTCCGGGGACCCGACCACCCGTGGGCGCCGACCCTCAGTTCGACTGGACAGCCAGCCGATCGGGTCGCGCGCAGGCGTCAGGGCAGCCGGCACCCGTCGGTTGCAGCAACTGAAAACAACCAGAGCTCGCTCCGGTCCGTCCTGATTCAAGGACTGACGGCAACGGCGTGTGCTCGACACACAGGAGAACCACATGGCAGTCGTCACCATGCGCCAGCTGCTCGAGAGCGGCGTGCACTTCGGACACCAGACCCGTCGCTGGAACCCGAAGATGAAGCGCTTCATCATGACCGAGCGCAACGGCATCTACATCATCG
>JAOPXG010000391.1 GCA_025965275.1 Nocardioides sp. | reverse complement strand
ACATCCGGTCGATCGCGTAGCCGGGGACGCTCTGCGGCAGCCCGGCGAGCAGCGCGGCGGTGCGGCCGATGGTCAGGCCCTGGTCGCCGATCTGGGTGGTGGCGGCGATGGCCACCTCGTCGACGCGCTCGGGCGGGAGCGACGGGTTGCGCCGCAGGAGCTCGCGGATGCACTTGATGACGAGGTCATCGGCGCGGGTCTCGGCGTACTGGCCCTTGGCCTTGCCGAACGGGGTGCGAACGCCGTCGACGAAGACGACCTCACGGAGCTGTCGGGACACGCGGTCTCCTCGGGGTGGGGATGGGTTCCGGCCGCTTACGTTACCGTGCAGTAACAAAGGCCGCGAGGCTCGCCGGTGTGCAGCCGGTCACCCTGGGCGTCGTGGTCGCACGCTCGACGGCGCCGAGGCCATATCGTGAGTCCGTGACCTCTGAACCCCGGCTCGTCCACATCGTCGACGACGTGCCCGAGCTCGCTGCGGCGCGGGAGGCCGAGGGGGCTCTCACGATGGTGCTGGTCCTCGACGGGTTCCTCGACGCCGGCAGTGCCGCCGCGCGCGCCGCGCAGCACCTCGTCGACCTCTCCGAGGGGCCGGTCGTCGCGACGTTCGACGTCGACCAGTTCCACGACTACCGCGCCCGCCGGCCACCGATGTCGTTCGTCCGTGACCACTACGAGTCGTACGGCGCGCCGCGCCTGGTCGTCCGGCTGCTCACCGACACAGGTGGCACGCCGTACCTCCTGCTCCAGGGGCCGGAGCCTGACAACCGGTGGGAGGCGTTCTGCCGTGCGGTGCGCGAGGTGGTCGAGCGCTTCGGCGTCACCCGCGTCGTCGGCATGGGGGCGGTGCCGATGGCCGTGCCGCACACCCGCCCGATCGCGATCACCCACCATGCCAACAACCCCGACCTGCTCACCGGCGACAGTCCGTGGCGCGGCGAGCTGCGGATCCCCAGCAGCGCCCAGGCGCTGCTGGAGGTCCGGCTGGGGGAGTGGGGCCACGACGCGATGGGCTTCGTCGCGCACATCCCCCACTACCTCGCCCAGATGGAGTACCCGAAGGCGTCCGCGGTGCTGCTCGAGCAGGTCGAGATCGCCGGCCGGCTGATCATCGACCTCTCCGGGCTGCGCGCCGAGGCCGAGGACCGCGAGGCCGAGATCAGCCGCTACCTCGCCGCCAACGAGGAGGTCGGCGAGGTGGTGCAGGCGCTCGAGCGGCAGTACGACGCGTTCGAACGGGCCGAGGAGGACGGGTCGAGCCTGCTCGCCCGCGACGAGCCGCTGCCGACCGGCGACGAGATCGGCCAGCAGTTCGAGCAGTTCCTGGCCGGGCTCGACGGACCGGATGCCGGGTCCGACGAGAACCAGGGCTGACTACGTGCCGAAGAACGCCGACGAGCTCGTCGACCTGCTCGACCTCGAGCGCATCGACGACAACCTGTTCCGCGGCAAGCAGATGCCCTCGGAGCTGCCCCGCGTCTTCGGGGGCCAGGCCGCGGCCCAGGCCCTGGTCGCCGCGACGCGCACCGTCGACCCGGCGTACGCCGTCCACTCGCTGCACTCCTACTTCCTCCAGCCCGGCGACACCCAGGCGCCGACGATCTACGACGTCGAGAACCTCCGGGACGGCCGGTCCTTCGCGACCCGGCGCGTGCTCGCCCGCCAGCACGGCCGGCCGATCTACGCGCTGACCGCGAACTTCCAGAAGCCGGAGGACGGCTACGACCACCAGGACCGGAAGCCGGAGACGATCGCGCCGGACGAGGCGATCGACGCGCGGACCGCGCAGCGCGCGGCCAGCCCCGACGACGCCGACCCGATGGACGCCGAGTGGGACGTGGTGGACTTCCGCTACGTCGGCAGCTCCGCCGACCTGCTCGAGGCCGATCCGGCCCACCCGGGGCGCCAGCAGTTCTGGCTGCGGGTCTCCTCCCGGCTACCGCGCGACCCCTTCCAGCACGTCGCGGCGTTCACCTACCTGTCCGACATGACCCTGATGGGCGCGGCCCTCGCGCCGCACGGCGTCTCCCTCGGCGGCTCCGACGTGCTCGTCGCCTCCCTCGACCACTCGGTGTGGTTCCACCGTCCGTTCCGCGCGGACGAGTGGTGGCTCTACGACCAGGTGTCACCGTCCGCCTCGGGCGGCCGCGGCCTGGTCACCGCCCGGGTCTTCACCGAGGACGGCACCCTCGTGGCGACCGTCGCTCAGGAAGCACTCATCCGACCGAGGACGCGCCCATGAACCCCACCGAAGAGCTCGTCGACCTGCTCGACCTCGAGGACATCGACGTCGACCTCTTCCGCGGCAGGCAGCCCGACTCCGTCCGCCATCGCGTGTACGGCGGTCAGGTCGCGGCCCAGGCGCTGGTCGCGGGCATCCGCACCGCGGACCCGGCGTACGTCGTGCACTCGATGCACTCGTACTTCCTGCTCGGTGGCGACTACGCGGTGCCGATCGTCTACGACGTGGAGCGGATCCGCGACGGCCGGTCGTTCCTCACCCGCCGCGTGGTGGCGCGCCAGCACGGCCGGCCGATCTACTACCAGACCCTCAACTTCCAGAAGCCCGAGGAGGGCTACGAGCACCAGGACGCGATGCCGGAGGTCGGCGAGCCCGACTCCGGCTTCGACCTGGTCGAGGTGATGCGCCGCGGCGGCAACGACGACGCCGACGCGCTCGGCAAGGAGTGGGGCGCCCTCGACGTGCGCTGGCTCGGCAACTCGCGGCATGGTCTCGAGCCCGACCCGCGACACCCCTCGCAGGCCCGCATGTGGGTGCGGCTCAAGGAGGGCCTGGGCGACGACCCGAACGTGCACACCGCGGCCTTCACCTATGCCAGCGACGTGAGCCTGCTCGGCTCCACGCTGGCCGCCCACAAGGTCAACCCTGCGCAGACGCAGATGGCGTCGCTCGACCACTCGATCTGGTTCCACCGGCCCTTCCGGGCCGACGAGTGGTGGCTCTACGACCAGGTGTCGCCGTCGGCCCAGGGCGCACGGGGGCTGGCCCTCGGCCGGGTCTTCACCCAGGACGGCACCCTGGTCGCGACGGTCGCCCAGGAGGGCCTGATCCGCCCGCGTCGCGACGGCTCCGAGGGTCCGGGCCTCAAGCAGTAGCGGCCCAGGTGATGGTGCGGGTCATCGGGTCACCTTGCTGGTCATGGAGCTGATCGGGCGGTAGCGCTTCAGGCGTCGGGGGTCGTCGGGGGCGACGACGTGCTGGTCGCCCCAGGCGAGCAGAGCATCGAGCACCGACAGCAGGTCGCGGCCGGACTCGGTCAGGTGGTAGTCGAAGCGCTCGGGGCGCTCCTGGTACGCCGTACGCCCGATGACGCCGGCCGCCTCGAGCGTCTTGAGGCGGGCCGCGATCCGGTCGCGCGGGGCTCCGGTGCCGCGCACGATGTCGCCGAAGCGGGTGCTGCCCATCGCGATCTCGCGCACCACGAGCAGCGCCCAGCGCTCGCCGACCAGCTCCAGCGACGCGGCGATCGGGCACGGGCGCCCGGGGAGCCCGGCTAGCGCAACGGTGGTCATGCAGGTAGCGTGCCGTGAGTGAGTTTGGAAGTCAAACCAACTGTGGCCGCCCGTTCCCTCCTGCCGGTCGCGCTCGGCACCGCGCTGGTGCTGGTCACCTATGTGACGCCGATGGCGACGGTGCCCCGCACGGCCGCCGACCTCGGCGCCGGCCCGGTCGCGCGGGCCTGGCTCCTCAGCTCCATGTCGGTGGGGCTCGCGGCGGCGCTGCTGGCGACCGGGGTGCTCGGCGACGCCTACGGACGCCGTCGGGTCTACGCCGCAGGCCTCGGCGCGATCGCCGTCGGCGCGCTGCTCTGCGCCGTCGCCCAGGAGCCGGTGCTGTTCGTCGGCGCCCGGGTGCTCGAAGGCGTCGGGGGAGCGGCGGTGCTGGCCTGCGGGCTGGCGGTCCTCGCCCGCGACTTCGCCCCGGGACCGGCCCGGGTGCACGCGACCTCGATCTGGGGCGCGAGCGTCGGACTCGGCATCACGGCCGGGGCGGTCCTGTCGGCCGCCCTCGACTTCGGGTCCGGCTGGCGTGAGACGTACGCCGTGGTCGGCGTCCTCGCCCTGCTCCTGCTCCTGCCCAGCCGCCGGATCGGGGAGTCGGCGGCCACCGACCCGCGCCGGATCGACGTGCCCGGCCTCGCGCTGCTCGTCGCCGCGATGACGCTGCTCGTCTCGGCGCTCACCCAGGGCCGCAACGGCGTCGACGCCGCCACCGTCGTGCTCGGCGTGCTGGCGGTGCTCGCCGCGGGCGGGTTCGGTGTCGTCGAACGCCGGGTCCCGCAGCCGCTGGTCGACCCGGACCTCCTGCGCGCCCCGCGGTTCCGCGCGGCGACGCTCGGCTCGCTGACGCTCGGCCTCGGGATCATCGGGATGTCGTCGTTCGTGCCGACCGTTGCCCAGGTGGGGCTCGGTGCCAGCCTCTGGACCGCCAGCCTGCTCGTCGCCGCCTGGTCGGGCACGAGCGTGGTCACGTCGTACCTCATCCGGCACCTGCGCCACCCGCTCGAAGGGCCGCGCCCGGTCGCCGCCCTGCTCGTGGTCGTCGCCGCCGGCCAGCTGACCGGCTACGGCCTCGACGCGACCTCGAACGTCTGGCGGCTGGCCGTCCCCATGTTCGTCGCCGGTCTGGCCACCGGGGTGCTCAACGCGCTGCTCGGCCGTGAGGCCGTCGCGAGCGTGCCGCCCGATCGGGCGGCCATGGGCAGCGGGGCCAACAACACCGCGCGTTACCTGGGCGCGGCCTGCGGCATCACGCTCTTCGTGGTGGTCGCCACCCACGCCGGCGCGGACCTGCTCGCCGGCTGGAACGTCGCCGTGCTCGTGGCCGCGGCGCTGAGCCTGCTGGGCGCCACGGCCATCGC
>JAOPXG010000384.1 GCA_025965275.1 Nocardioides sp. | reverse complement strand
CGGCCGGCCTGTTCGGGATTCACACCGGATGGAGTTGGTATGCCTGGCTGGCGGCCGCCGCAGAGGTCTTGGCCGTGCTGTGCGGTGTCTACGCCGCGTTCCAGGAGGGCTACTTGCGGCATCTGCGCCTTGGACCGGTCCACGGCGGCCACACCTGAGACAGGGGTGGGGCTCCTCGCGCGTCCAGGTCTAGGTGGGGACGAACTGAGACGGTCCGCAGGGCGGAAAGGCCGCGCAGTCGTCCACTCGTCCGCACCGCCGTCACTGAACAGCAGGCCAGAACTCCGGGACGGGACAGGCAACGGGCAACAGGCCGCCCTCCGGCTCGGGCAGGACGGCCCAGGATGGGTGCGCCACGCGGCCCGCATCGGCACCGCGCGTGCCCTCCGGGCCAGCAGCAGCTCCCGCTGCGCCTGGCGTGGTCCGCCGGAG
This sequence comes from Nocardioides sp., assembly GCA_025965275.1. Taxonomy (GTDB): domain Bacteria; phylum Actinomycetota; class Actinomycetes; order Propionibacteriales; family Nocardioidaceae; genus Nocardioides. The sequence goes on along the minus strand of JAOPXG010000384.1, from coordinate 11,301 downwards.
TCGAGGAGCAGCCTGCCCTGCCGGCATCACCGTTCCGAAGGACTTGGCAAGCCGGCATGAAGAAGGCGCTCGAACGCGGCGAAAGGCGCACGCATGAGCACTCGGCTCGAGGGTGTTAGGCGGCGTTGGGCCGTGGGCTGCCCGCCGTCGTAGCTGGAGCAAGCAGAGCCAGCATCGGGTCAGGCCCCCGGGACTGACCCGTGAAAGTGACCGATCTTCCAGTCACCGGCCTCGCGCAACAGCCATAACGAAAGTCTGAACTCTGAGCGCTCCGGTCCCTCGCCTTCGTCGAACTCCACGTGGCCCGACGCTGCCACCAGAAGGTGTTCGCCATCGTTGTGCACGACCGACCAACGGTCGAGGAGCCAGCGGATAGTTGAGTTGGAGTCAACAACCAGCCGCAGGTAGCGGCCCACCTCCTCAGAGCCGACGTTCGCTGCCGCAGTGCCGAAGAGCACCACGTCGCTTGTACACAGCTCGTCCAATGCCGAGGCGTCGCGCGCGGTGACTCCTGCCTCAAGTCGATCCAGCAACTCCCGAGCAATCGCCACTCCGTCACGCGTCACGTTCCGAGCCTAGAGCCGACGCCGGGAGTACGCCGCCGGATCGTGGCGGTAGGACGCGGCAGCGTGTCGCGTGCGCATCGATAGCCGCCGCACCGCCTCGGGGAGTCGCGGATCCATACGTCAGCCATTGCGGACCACTACCTTCGATATCAGAATGATGTCTGATCCGGCATACGGTGTCATCGGTGCTGGCAGGGGTGCTGCCCGCGGTCAGTGCGAGAACTGTGCCGAGACGGCGTTGGTGAAGATCTGCCAGTCCTCGACGTGCTGCCAGCCCGTTGCCGCGTAGAGCGGCAGCCCGGCGGGCGTTGCTGCGAGCAGACCGGTACTGGCCCCACTCGTCAACGCGTCGTCCAGGACCGCGGCCAGCAAAGAACGCCCGAAGCCGCGCCGCCCGAATCGTTCCGGCGTGGCCATGCACCAGAGCGAGACGACGTCTTGAACTCGGCAGGCCGTCACGGTCGAGACCGCTTGCCCGTCGTCCTCCAACAGCCAGATTGTCATCGTGCCCACGGGTCTTTGGAGTATCTCCGTGCAGACGCTGGCGACCTCCGGGCTCAGGCCGTATGCCTCGGCTATCAGGCCCCTGACGGCCTCTTCGTCGCCTGGTCCGGCTCGACGTACTCGCGGGTCCGAGGCGTGCGGCGCCTGCGTGAGATCCGCCGTCATCATCGGCATCTCGCCCACCCCTTCCCACGCGCCGGTCAGATCCTGAGCCCGCGTCTTGCCGTCACCAGCCAACAGAACCAGTGCGGGGCAGCCCAATTGTTCGATGTTCTTCAGCACCGACGACAAGACATCGGGATCGTCGTCGTAGACGAGCGCCATGTTGACGTCCGGGCTGGGTGCGCCAGACAGCATCAACCACGAGCTCGGCCCGACCGCGCCCACCATCCCGGGCTTGCTTGCCCAGGGCGCGATCCCCTGACCCATCTGCTGCCGCCAGCGCGCGACGTCGCCTTGCTCCATGTCGAATCCCATCGTTGGTAAAGGTCCCCGAGATCCGTTCAAGGATCCTTTTACCACCGCACGGTCGGGTATCGGCCGGAAACGCCGAACATCCTCGCGTGTCGAACCGACAGGGACCAGACCCGCTGGCGATGGAAAGGGACACTTCCGCTTCGCGGCGCTAGGACGCGCCCCCTGGCCGACCCGTGCATGGCGGAGAACGTCGAAGCGCTGAGCCGCTTGGCAGAGCCGCCCGACCCGTCTCGACCCCGCATCCATCGAGGGCGGAATCCACCGAGGCCTGGCCTGAGCGTCACGTCCGGGTCGCGAGGTACCGCTCGCCGATCTCGCGGAGCCGGTCGCCGTCGAACGAGTCGCCGTGCCCGGGATGGACCACCTGCACGTCCAACTCGAGCAGCCGCTTCATGGACGCGACGTACGCCGCGACGTCGCTGCCGACGAGTTCGTCGAAGAGCACGTCGTCGTAGACGCAGTCACCCGAGAACAGCGTGCCTGTCGCCTCCTCGTAGAGGCAGATCGTGCCGGGCGAGTGCCCCGGCAGGTGAAGAACGGTGAACCATCTGCCGCCGAGGTCGATGACGTCGCCGTCCGCGACCGGGTACACGGCGACGGGTGGGCGGAGCCGGTATGCCGCTGGGTCGTAGCCCGTGTGCGGGACTGCTGTTACCAGCAGCGGGGGGTTGTCGTCGTTGGCGGGCGCGCCACCCGGGAGCAGTTCGTCGAGCAGCGCCGTCCGGTGCAGCGAGCCGGGGAGCGGGTCGTGGACTCGGTCGCCGGGATGCGCGAGCACGGCGTCGAATTCTGGCGCGCCTCCCGTGTGGTCGAGGTGTCCGTGGGTGAGGACGACGGCCGGGTTGGCCTCCGCGATTCCCGGTACCTCGATGCGCAGGTTGCCGACGCCCAGCCCGGTGTCTACCACGAGGTCGCGGTCGCGGCCGCGCAGCCACCAGACGTTTGCCTGGAGGAGCGGGCTGACGTGCGGTTCGTCGATCTGCGTGAGGCCGTCGCCGGCGTGGCGGATGCGGAACCACGGCTGGGCGGTGGGGAGCGTCATGGCCGCATCGAAGCACATGGCGGACGTACGGTTCATGTCTCCTGCCCGGTGTCACCGGGACCGCCATTGCGCGCAGCCCCGTCGCCGCCCATGTCCAGGACTTTGCACTCTCCAAATTGCCTGTTGTCAGGCGATTCTTACCCCCGACGCTCAAGCGTGAGTTTGCATGGTCCCCATGTTCGGGCTGAGCGTCGTTCCGGCGAGGACGGCCTGGCAGACGGGGAGTGGGGCTAGCGCCGCCGTCAGTGGCGCTCTGTTCGAAGCGATGGGAGTTTCTTGACAGTCATAGGCTGTGGTGGTGAGGCGGTTTGGTGGACTGTGACGCTCTCCTTGCCGCCGGGCCGTGGTCGCATGCGACGGGAGGTCCTGGCGCGACACTCCGCCTTCACTGAGCGTCGCATGTCTGCTCAGGCGGCAGTGAGAGGGCGAGCCTGCGTCAGGCAAAGTCGCACGGGCCTGTGACTACGTCGGTCCGGACGCCGTTGCGCCACTTGATGACCTCGCGCAGGTAGCCGGGCGAGCCCACGTGACGATGGTGGAACCGCAGCTCGATGACCTCGGTGGCCCAGGCTGGGTTGTCGTCGTCGGGTTCGACGAGGACGACCTTCTCCCGGGTGGAGCCGGTCGGCGCGTAGGTGCGGTGGTCTGAGCCGTGGAGCTTGACGTGCTTCCAGAGACGATGGATCTCGATGAAGGTGACCCCGTGGGTCTTGAGACCGTCGAAGACCTCGGTCTCCGTGCCGCCGGTGACCGTGAGGAGGAGTGATCCGCAGCGGAAGGCTCCGGCTGCGGGCGTCGTCGTGACGGTGTGGAGGTGTCGCACGCGAGGAACAGCTTGGGCTCCGTCGTGATCCTTGTCGGGTGTGACAGCGAGGGCCGCTGTCGGCGCGGTGGCGAGCATGAGCACCGTTGTCGCGGCCGCGCCGGTCCTGGTACGTGTCCCTGAAGTCATGGTGGATCTCCTGGTGTGGGGGCCGGCGGTGTGCCGGGCGATGACCTCGAATCCTTCGTGCTCGGGAGCCGCCGCGCCTGAGTTGAGAGTCCTTGGCGGGTCGGGAGGATCTCCCGGTACGGGCGTGACACCTGTCCCTGACACGAGGGGTTGATCGGGGTCACACTTCAGACATGAGCGCTGCTGGGGCGGCCGCCGACCGGACCCGCAGAGTCGCGGGCTGGAGCTTGGCCGCGCTCTCGCTCGTCCTTGTCGCGACAGTGCCGATCTCGCTGGCTGACGGCGTTCGGTCTCGGCCCGGTGTCGAAGGGGACTTGTCCGCAGGCGCGCTGCTGTTCGGGGGGTTCGTGGTCTGCGGATTCGCCCTCTCGGGCGCGGCCCTCGTGCACCTCAGACCTCGCAACAACATCGGTTGGCTGCTGCTGACCTCGGGCGTGCTCCAGGCGATCTCGAACAGCGGGACTGCGTATGGCGCCCGTGCGCTGACCGATCCGGACGCGTCACTCCCGTTGGGCCTCTTTGCGACCTGGCTGTCCTACTGGACATTCGTGCCGGCATTGCTGCTCCCGCTGCTCGTGCTGCCCGCCCTCTACCCGACGGGACGGGCGCCTTCTCGGTTGTGGGTCTGGCACATCCGGGTTTGCCTCGTCGGCACAGGGCTGCTGGCTCTAGCCGGGGCGACGGCCAACGGAGTGACGAACCCGGTGGTGGCCGGGACCCGGCTCCCATGGGACGCGCCGGAGTGGTGGGTCTGGGTCACTGCCGGGACGAGTGCCGCGCTGCTGGTGCCGGCTGCTTGCGTGACCATCGTCGGCACCCTGGTCCGGGTTGCGCGCGCCAAGACCCCCGAGCGGCAGCAGCTGCTCTGGCTCGTCTGCGTGGTCGGAGTCACGGTCGCCACGATCCTCCTGCCCTCGACCGAAGGCCCGTTCATGGTGATGCTCGGCTGCATCCCGGTCGCCGTGGTTGCGGGAGTGCTTCGCTATCGACTGCTCGGAATCGAAGTCGCCCTCCGCCGGACGCTGCTCTACGCTCCGCTGGCTCTCCTTGTCGCGCTCATCGTCGGTGGACTCACCACGGCCATCGCATCGCTGGTGCCCGAGGGACCGCTGCCCCTCATCGCTGCCTCGGCCGTCGTCGCGATCCTGGTGATTCCCTTGGCGGGACGGCTACGTGTCCTGGCCGACCGGCTCGTGCTGGGCGAGCGCGCCGATCCACTGGTGCTCGTCGATCGGATTGGTGCAGGCCTGGAGGTCGCCAAGGACGATCCCGTCGCGTCGATGCTCGAGGCGGTCGCCACCGCCGTCGGTGCGTCGGCCGCCGCGGTGCATGATGCGACCGGCAGGGAGCTGGCGAGGCTGGGTCACCTCGGGCGTACAACTCTGGATGTCCCGCTCTTGCACAACGGAGTCGAGTTGGGAGTGCTGAGCGTCGGGCCACGCGGGGCTACGCCTCGCATGACCGCCCGCGATGCTCGGCTCGTGCTCGCGCTGGCTCCACACCTGGCCGTCGTGGTGAACTCACACAAGCTCGCGCAGGACCTCGCGCGGGAACGTCAACGAGTCACGACCGCGACCCTCGCCGAGCGCGACCGGCTGCGCCGCGACCTGCACGACGGACTCGGGCCGTCGCTGTCGGGCATCGCGCTGGGGCTCGAAGCAGCTGGTATCGCCCTGGGACGGGACCCGGCAACCTTGCCTCACCTGTTGACGCGAACCCGAGCCGAGGCGGAAGCCGCGGTCCGCGAGATCCGGCGGGTACTCGCCGGTCTTCGGCCCGCGGCACTTGACCGGCAGGGGCTGGCGGCGGCGCTGCGCGAGACCGCGGACTCGCTCGGGATGGGCGGGCCCGGCCGGCCCCAGTTCGAACTGCGCGCGGATGCGCTGCCGTTCCTGCACCCTGACTTGGAAGAGTCCGCGTTCCGTATCGTCGCCGAGTCGATGACGAACGTGGCCCGGCACTCCGGCGCCGAGCACTGCAGCGTGGAGATCAACCAGGCGAACGGCGACCTGCGGGTCGGCGTGATCGACGACGGTCACGGGATGGCGTGCACGCGGCCGATGGGCCACGGGCTGGACTCCATGCGCAGACGCGCGTCGGACATGGGCGGCCGTCTGACGGTTGCGCCGGTCGAGCCCCACGGGACGGCGGTCACCGCCGTGCTCCCTCTCGAGGCGTCACCATGACCGTACGGGTCGTTCTGGCCGACGACCACCCGATGTACCGCTACGGCCTCGCCGCGGTCCTGCAACAGGCAGACTCGGTGGAGGTGGTCGCAAGCGTCGGCGATGGCGACGAGCTCGTGCGGGCCGCGGCCGAGCACCGGCCCGACGTAGTGGTCACGGACCTGACCATGCCCGACATGGACGGCGTGGAGGCCACGAGACGCCTCCTCGAAGCCCAGCCGGAGCTCGCCGTTCTCGTCCTGACCATGCACGAGGACGACGAGCACGTCTTCGCAGCCCTCAGAGCGGGTGCGCGTGGATACCTCGTGAAGGGCGCAGGCGGCGTGGAGATCGTCAGTGCCGTCGTTGCCGTAGCGTCGGGGGACGCGGTGTACGGCGGACCCGTCGCCCGGCGCATCATCGGCATCTTCGCCGAAGTAGGCGACGAGCCACCAAGTGTCCGTGCCTTCCCCGACCTGACCCCACGCGAGCGTGAAGTCCTCGAGCTGCTGGCAGTCGGCTGCAAGAACCACGAGATCGCACGGAGGCTGACCCTGTCCGAGAAGACCGTACGCAACCACGTCTCCCAGGTGCTGATGAAACTCCACTTACCCGACCGCACCGCCGCCGCCCTCAAGGCGAGAGAGGCCGGCCTCGGCCCTCCGCCGACTCGCTGAGGCCCCCGAAGCAGGCAGGTGTCGGTGGTTCTGGCGTGGGACCTTGCCAGAACCACCCCTCACGACAACCGCGTCTATCTGGGCGCAAGGGGCGCAAGGGGCGACAGGGCTAGACGTGCTGAGGGTGTGGCAGAGATGTGGCAGGACGCCCAACCGGGAACGTTCCTGCTCGACGACTACGAATGTGTTCTTGCAGTTCAGCGCCACATTGTCGCCAATGACAAGCGTCAGCCGCTGAGCGTGCCGCGCTTCCCCTGGTACTACTGAGCACCATCAGCGCTCCAGCTGGTCGGCTCGTCAGTCGATGTCGGTCGCCGCGATCGAGACAGACACTGCGCCCCTGGTACTACTGAGCGGGTCGTCCGTGACTGGAGCCGTCTGAGACGCTTGCCTCATGGCGAAGCCCACGGACGAGTGGTTCGGCCAGGCCTTCGGGAAGGCGTGGAAGGACAAGGCCGAGGAGATCGGCCGCTTCAACCTCGCCATCTTCGGCAAGACGGGGGTCGGCAAGAGCACGCTCGTCAACGCGATCTTCGGTGCGGAGATCGCGAAGACCGGTATCGGCGAGCCGGTCACCCGGGCCGAGCACCTCTATCTCCACCAGAGCGGCACGCTCGGGGTGCTCGACACCCGCGGCCTCGAGGTGGGTCGCGACAACGCGACGCTGATCGCCGAGCTCCGCGACTACCTCCACGGCATGCGCCGCAAGCCGCTCGCCGACCAGCTGCACGTGGCCTGGTACTGCGTCCGGGCGGGCGACCGGCGCTTCGAGGCGACCGAGGCCGACTTCGTGCGCGCCCTCCACGACCTCGGGCTGCCGGTGATCCTGGTGCTCACCCAGGTGCCCCGCGCGCACGGCCGGGTCCACCCCGACGCCGAGGCGCTCGCCGCGAGCATCGCGGCGCTCGACCTGCCCATCCAGGACGGGTTGATCCACTACACGATGGCGCTCGCCGACGAGTTCACCGGACAGACGGCGTACGGCCTGCAGGAAGTCCTCGATGCCACCTTTCGCGGCGCGCCGGACGGCGTCGCTCACGCCATCACCGCCGCCCAGCGGATCGACTTCGACCGCAAACGGGAGCGGGCGGAGGTGGCCATCAAGGCGGCGACGGGAGCAGCCACCACCGCCGGAGCCTCCCCGATCCCCTTCTCCGACGCCGCCATCCTCGTCCCCGTCCAGATCGGAATGATGGCGTCGATCGCGGTCACCTACGGGATCTCGCTCGAGCGCTCGACGGCCGCGTCGATCGCCGCGACGGCGGCAGCCACCACGGCCGGACGGTCGCTGGTCACCAACATGATCAAGTTCGTCCCCGGCGCCGGGACGGCGGTGGCCGCGCCGATCAGCGCGACGGTCGCCGGGACGTTCACCTACGCGATGGGCCACGCCTGGATGCGGGTCTGCGAGCGGCTCGCCCGCGGCGAGCTGGGCCCGGTCGGCGGCGTCCTCGACAGCGACGCGGTGAAGCGGGTCTTCCTCGAGGAGTTCAAGAGCCAGGCCAGCCGGAGGAAGCTCTCCTCGTGACGACCCGCTGGGAACGGATCGCCCGCGAGACGGTGGGCGAGGGCTACGCCACGACGTACGCCGAGCGCTTCCGCGCGATGGCCGCGCGGGGCCAGGACATCCACGGGGAGGCGACCTTCGTGACGGGGCTGCGCGCGGCACCGGCGCGGGTCCTCGACGCGGGCTGCGGCACCGGGCGGATCGCCGTACGCCTCGACGAGCTGGGGTACGGCGTGGTCGGGGTCGACGTCGACGCCTCGATGCTGCACGTCGCGCGGGCCGAGGCGCCGGGCCTCGACTGGCGGCTGGGCGACCTCGCCGCGCTCGACCTCGACGAGACCTTCGACCTGGTGCTGGTCGCCGGCAACACGATCCCGCTGCTCGAGCCGGGGACGCTCACGGCGGCCTGCACGCGGCTGGCCGCGCACGTCGACCCGGGCGGCCACCTGGTGTGCGGCTTCGGGCTGGACGCCGCGCACCTGCCGGGCGACTGCCCGCCGACCCCGCTGGCCGAGGTCGACGCGGCGATGGCGGCCGCGGGGCTGGTGGCCGTCGACCGCTTCGGCACGTGGGCGGGTGACGCGTTCGTCGAGGCCGGTGGTTATGTAGTGACCGTGCACAGCCAGGGAGAACGCCCGTGAGAGTCGTGGTCCTGACCGGAGCGGGCATCTCCGCCGAGAGCGGGGTGCCGACCTTCCGCGACGCCGACGGGCTGTGGCACGGCCACCGGGTCGAGGACGTCGCGACGCCCGAGGCCTACGAGATGCAGCCGTCGGTCGTGCACCGCTTCTACGACGCCCGCCGCACCGCCCTCGACGCCGTCGAGCCCAACGCCGCACACCTGGCGCTGGCCCGGCTGGAGGAGCTGCTCGGCGACGACCTCCTCGTGGTCACGCAGAACATCGACGACCTCCACCAGCGCGGCGGCTCGACGCGGGTGCTGCACATGCACGGGCAGCTGCGCTCCGCGCTCTGCCTGGCCTGCCGGTCGCGGATCGAGTGGACCGGCGACCTCGGCGACTTCCCACCCTGCCCGCGCTGCGGGGCCTGTGAGCTGCGGCCCGACGTCGTCTGGTTCGGCGAGATCCCCTACGAGATGGACCGGATCCACGACGCGCTCGACGCCGCCGACCTCTTCGTCTCGATCGGCACCTCGGGGGCGGTCTACCCGGCGGCCGGTTTCGTCCAGTACGCCGCCTCGCGTGGTGTCCGCACCCTCGAGCTCAACCTGCTCCCCAGCGAAGGCACGCACTTGTTCGACGAGGCCCGGCACGGGCCGGCATCGCTGCTCGTCCCCGCCTGGGTCGACGAGGTGGCGGGCGACCGCCTCGTCTGAACCAGGGGTGGTCGCGTCCCAGGCCCCGGCCCAGCGGCGAGCGACGGGTCCGTGATCTGACACGGTTGAGCCTCACGCCCCCTTTGCGACGAGGAGCTCGAACAATGACACGGATCGGACTGGCCATCGCCGGCCTCGGCATGGCTGCCGTTCTCACCGCCTGCGGCGGTGACGACTTCACCGACCAGTCGGGCGAGGAGATCGCCGACGCGTCGAAGGCCGCCATGAAGGACCTCGACTCGGTCAAGGTCTCCGGCAGCGTCTCGACCGACGGCGCCGAGACCCGGATCGACGTCCAGACCGACGCGGACGGCAACTGCACCGGATCGATCGGGGTGGGGGACGGGACCGCCGAGCTGCTCGGCGTGGACGGCGACGTGTGGTTCAAGCCCGACGAGACCTTCTGGCGCGACAACGGCGGTGCCGATGCCGACCAGATCATCGCGGCAGTCGGCGACAAGTGGGTGGTCGCGCCGGAGGGCCAGGACGGCTTCGACCAGTTCTGCGACGTCAGTGACCTGATGGATGAGATGCTGAAGGACGACGGCGACGAGTCGACGTACACCAAGGGCGACACCCAGGACGTGGACGGCGACAAGGCGATCGCGGTCGACAACAAGGACTCGAAGGGCACGTCCACGGGCTACATCCTGGTCGACGACCCGCACTACCTGGTCAAGATCGAGAAGACCGAGGGTGACGACACCGGCAGCGTGACCTTCTCGGAGTTCAACGCGGACGTCGACGTCGAGGCGCCCGCCGACGACGAGATCATCGACCTCAGCACCCTGGCGGGCTGACTCCCTGACTAGGGGGCGATGACCGCCCCGGCGTGGGGCGGCAGCGTCAACGTCTCACCGCGGAGGTCGACGCCGGACTCGGTCTCGAAGAGCAGCTCACCCGGCTCGTCGAGACCGAGCACCACCTCGGTGTCGCCGAAGTTGACGAGCACGTGCACGTCGCCGCGCCACATCTCGAAGAGCCGGGCGTCCTCGTCGACCAGGCACGCGTTGCGCGCGAACGACGGGTCCGTCAGCTCGGGGCGTTCGCGGCGCAGCGCGGCCAGGCGGCGGTAGACGTCGAGCATCCGAGCGTGTCGCCCGGAGCCGGTCTCGTCCCAGGCGAGCTTCGACCGCCGGAAGGTCTCCGGGTCCTGCGGGTCCGGCACGACGTCCGGGTCCCAGCCCATCCGTTCGAACTCCGCGATCCGGCCCTCGGCGGTGGCCTTGCCGAGCTCGGGCTCGGGGTGGGAGGTGAAGAACTGGAACGGGGTCGACGCCGCCCACTCCTCGCCCTGGAAGAGCATCGGCGTGAAGGGGCCGGCCATCGTGAGCAGCGCCGCGCACGCGAGCTGGTCGTCGTCGAGCTTCTCGGTGATCCGGTCGCCGACGGCCCGGTTGCCGATCTGGTCGTGGTTCTGGCTGGCCACGACGAGCCGCCAGCTCGGCATCTTGTCGATGTCGATCGGGCGGCCGTGGTCGCGCCCCCGGAACGACGAGAAGGTGCCGTCGTGGAAGAAGCCCCGCTCGACCACCTTCGCCAGTGCGCTCAACGGCTCGAAGTCGGCGTAGTAGCCCTCGGTCTCGCGGGTCAGTGCGACGTGCACCGCGTGGTGGAAGTCGTCGCTCCACTGTGCGTCGAGGCCGTAGCCACCTGCCTCGCGGGGCGTCACGAGCCTGGCGTCGTTGAGGTCGGACTCCGCGATCAGCGTGAGCGGCCGACGCTGGTGGGCGGACAGGGCCGCCACCTCGATCGCCATCTCCTCGAGCAGGTGCGTCTCGGAGGAGTCGTCGAGGGCGTGCACGGCGTCGAGCCGCAGGCCGTCCACGTGGTAGTCGTCGAGCCACATCTGCACGTTGTCGAGGATGTAGCGGCGCACCTCGTCGGACCCCTCGCCGTCGAGGTTGACCAGGTCGCCCCACGTGTTGGCGCCGGTCTTGAGGTAGGGGCCGAACAGCGGAAGGTAGTTGCCCGACGGGCCGAGGTGGTTGTAGACCACGTCCTGGATCACGCCCAGGCCGGCCGCGTGGCAGCCGTCGACGAAGCGCTGGTAGCCCTCGGGGCCGCCGTAGCCC
>JAOPXG010000379.1 GCA_025965275.1 Nocardioides sp. | reverse complement strand
GCTGATCGACTTCCGCTGACCCGATGAGCCGTCCCTGGCGTCGCCGCCATCTCGGGACGGAGGCCGACCGGGCGACGTTCCGGACGCGGCACAGCGCCTCGCTGGCCTCGCCCGCGCTGCGCGAGGGGCTGACCCGTGACAGCGCCGAGCGCAGCATCCGCCACCTCCATGCGCTGCTCGGCAGCCCGGCCCTCGCCCTGACCGACACCGCGGAGACGCTCGCGTGGCACGGCGGCGGCCAGCACCACGCCGACCAGTGCCCCGACCTGGCGGTCGGGACGGTCGAGCGTGGGAGCACCCGGATGTTCGACCGCGGCGACCTGCCGTGCGACGTGCCCGGCTGCCTGATCCGGACGGCGATCGTCAGCCCGCTGGTCGTCGAGGAGCGGGTCGTCGGCACCCTCCAGGTCTTCGCCGCGCACCCGACCGCCGGTCTGGCCCGGGCGGCCGACGAGGTGTCCACCTGGGTCTCGGCGCAGCTCGAGCTGGCCGAGCTCGACGCGTCCCGCACGCGGCTGATGGAGGCCGAGGTGCGCGCGCTGCGGGCCCAGATCAGCCCGCACTTCATCTACAACTCGCTCGGCGCGATCGCGAGCTTCGTGCGCACCGACCCCGACCGGGCCCGCGAGCTGCTGCTCGAGTTCGCCGACTTCACCCGCTACTCGTTCCGCCGGCACGGCGAGTACACGACGCTCGCCGAGGAGCTCCGGTCGGTGGAGCGCTACCTGCTGCTCGAGCAGGCCCGCTTCGGCGACCGGCTCCGGGTGACGCTGCGGATCGCGCCGGAGGTGCTGCCGGTCGCCGTACCCTTCCTCTGCATCCAGCCGCTGGTCGAGAACGCCGTCCGGCACGGCCTCGAGGCGGCGGAGGGCGGCGGCCACATCCGGATCGTGGCCCGTGACCAGGGTCAGGAGTGCGTGATCGAGGTGGAGGACGACGGCGTGGGCGAGGACCCGGACGTCGTACGGCGCGCGCTCGCCGGTGACGCGACCCTCGACTCGATCGGTCTCGGCAACGTGGACTCGCGGCTGCGCAACGCCTTCGGCGACGACTTCGGGCTCGTCGTCGAGACCGCCCAGGGGGCGGGCACCAAGGTCGTCGTCCGGGTCCCGAAGTTCGCGCCCGGGGTGCACGTATGAGCCTGCGCGCGCTGGTCGTCGACGACGAGCGCCCGGCCCTCGACGAGCTCGCCTACCTGCTCGCCCGGGACGAGCGGATCGGCGAGGTGCTCACCAGCGACTCGGCCACCCACGGGCTGCGGATCCTGCAGGAGTCGGACGTCGACGTGGTCTTCCTCGACATCCAGATGCCGGGGCTGACCGGGCTCGAGCTGGCCCAGGTGCTGAGCCGCTTCCGGGTGCCGCCGGCGATCGTGTTCGTCACCGCCCACGAAGGGCACGCCGTCGAGGCCTTCGACGTCCGCGCGGTCGACTACGTGCTCAAGCCGGTGCGGGCCGACCGGCTGGCCGAGGCCGTACGACGCGTCGTCAGTGTCGTCGAAGGGGTCGGCGACCGTGCGACCGCGGGCGACGACCCGCAGGTCGCGGTCGAGCGCGGTGGGGTGACCCGGTTCGTCCGACGCTCCGCGATCAGCCACGTCGAGGCGCACGGCGACTACGCGCGGCTGCATACGGCCGACGACTCCCACCTGGTGCGCACGCCGCTGGCGACCCTCGAGGAGGAGTGGGGCGACGCCGGCTTCGTGCGGATCCACCGCTCGCTGCTGGTCTCGCTGGCGCACGTCCGGGAGGTGCGGATGGACGGCGGCCGCTGCACGGTCGTCGTCGGCGACCCGGCGGTCGAGCTCGGCGTCAGCCGCCGGCACACCCGCGAGCTGCGCGAGCTGCTGCTCCAGAACCGGACCGCCCGACCGTGAGCCTGGTGGACCCTCCCGAGCGGGTCCGGGTCACCGGCCCGCCACGACGTCGGACGCCGGCCGCGCGCACCACCGACATCGACGCCGAGACGCGGCTCGGCGACATGTACATGGGCTCGCTGCTCCGCGAGCAGCTGCGGCTCGCGCTCGGCGTCCTCACCGTGCTCGCCCTGACCGTCGGCGTGCTGCCGCTGCTCTTCCACCTGGTGCCGCGGTTGTCGGGCGTCGGCGTCCTCGGGCTGCCGCTCGGCTGGCTGCTGCTCGGCGTCGCGGTCTACCCGTGGCTGCTGGCGCTCGGCTGGGCTTACGTGCGCCGGGCCGAGCGCAACGAGGACGACTTCGCCGAGCTGGTCTCGGAAGGGGAGAAGTGAACCCCGGCCTCGACGCCGCGCCGGGCATCGTCGCGGTCACGCTGGTCACGATCGCGACGCTGGTGATCGGCACGTGGGGGCTGCGCTTCTCGCGGACCACGAGCGACTTCTTCGTCGCGTCGCGCACGGTCCGGCCGCGGCTCAACGCGACCGCCATCGGCGGCGAGTACCTCTCGGCCGCGTCGTTCCTCGGCGTCGCCGGGCTGGTGCTGACCTTCGGCGCCGACATGCTCTGGTACCCGGTCGGCTGGACCGCCGGCTACCTCGTGCTGCTGGTCCTGGTCGCGGCGCCGCTGCGCCGGTCCGGGGCCTACACGCTGCCCGACTTCGCCGAGGCACGGCTGGGGTCGCGCGGGGTCCGGTCGGTCTGCTCGGTGCTGGTGGTCGCGGTCGGCTGGCTC